>NZ_CP053382.1:4170150-4490931 GCF_014931605.1 Halomonas sp. MCCC 1A13316
ACCCTGAATGGCGAGGTTGCCATGCATTTTCACCTTCTTCAGCACAGCCCGCATCACGGCCCGGGGCGGATCGCCGACTGGCTGACCAGCATGGGACACAGCCATACCGTCTTTCATCTCCATGCGGGTGAAGCGCCCCCCAGCCTGGCCGACGGCGATGCGTTGATTCTGCTCGATGGCCCCATGGGCACATTCGACGACGAACGCTACCCCTGGCTCAAGCGCGAGCGCAAGCTGATTGCCAAAGCACTGGACGGCAACAAGCCGCTGCTCGGCATCGGCATGGGCGCCCGCATGATTGCCGCCGAGCTTGGCGCCACGGTGGGCCGCGGCACTTTTGCCGAGGTCGGCTGGCACGAGGTGACCCTGGCTGCCGAGAGCCCCTTCGACCTGCCGGAACGCTTCGCTGCCTTCATGTGGCATCGCGATGTCTTCGCCCTGCCCGACGACGCCCTGCCGCTGGGCGGCAGCGTTGGCAGTCCGGTACAAGGCTTCGCCTGGGATGCCGGACGGGCATTGGGGTTGTTGTGTCATCTCGAGGTCACGCGTGCCAGCGTGGACGAACTGCTGGCCAACAGCGAGAGGCCGGAAGGCAGCGAGACCAGCCCTCATGCCCAGCCCGCCGAGAGCATCCTGGCCGATGCCAGGCGCTTCGACCACTTGGCGCCGCTGCTCGACCGCCTGCTCAGCCAGTGGATCCGCAGCGCTCCGGCATAAGAAGCTTCAGGCCAGCTGAGGCTGTTCGGCAAGCTGCCGCGCTGCCTCCTTCGTCCACGCTCTTGCGGCTCCCAGGCAGCTGTCCCAGTCGCCAACATGGAGGAAGCGACCGGGGTCACGCTTTTCCAACTGATGACGGTACATGGGGTCGTAGTACTCGGTAAGCAGCGGTGCGAGCCAGGCCTCATGAGCCTGGCGATTGCCTCGCTCGTGTTCGCGGAAGGCGAGCTGCTGCAGCCGCTGGAGGCGAGCCAGCCGGGCCTGGCCCAGGCGCTTCTTCAATCGCGCCAGCGCACTCGCGAGCTGCTTGCGCATCAGCGTCCAGCCCAGCCATTCGCCGAACTGCTGGCGATAGATCGCCCAAAGGTCATCGATATAGTCCTTGTGGATCTGCGCCAGACGCCAGTCGAGAGGCATCTCCACCCGTATCCGAGGGGCCTGCTCCATCGCCCGCCAGAAGGTGAGCGGCACGTTAGCCGCGCCGATATGGCGCGACTCGTCCTCCACCACCAGCGGACCGGAGAGCTCCAGCAGGCGCCGGCCCATGGCATGCTCGAAATCGATCTGGCTGGGTGCCGGCAGCGGATGCCGGCCAAAGGCCGAACCCTTGTGGCGGGCGCAGCCCTCGAGATCG
This sequence comes from Halomonas sp. MCCC 1A13316, assembly GCF_014931605.1. Classification (NCBI taxonomy): domain Bacteria; kingdom Pseudomonadati; phylum Pseudomonadota; class Gammaproteobacteria; order Oceanospirillales; family Halomonadaceae; genus Billgrantia; species Billgrantia diversa. The sequence goes on from NZ_CP053382.1 coordinate 4,171,502, forward strand.
AGTCCGTTGGGCAGTGCCTGGATCAGCGCCGTCTTGGCGCAGCCGGTCAGCCCACCGACCACCAGCAGCGGTTGACCGGCCGCCGCGTCAATACGCTGGCACAGCGTCTGGCGCATCGCCTTCCAGCCGCCATGGATGCGTGGCCGCGTCAGACCGCTTTCGGCCAGCCACTGCTGGGCAATCTGCGAGCGCAGCCCGCCGCGATAGCAGTAGATCACCGCATCGGGATGTGCCTCGACCATGCGTCGCCAAGCAGCGATGCGTGACGCCCTGATTCCCCCGCTGACCAGCCGTTGGCCCAGCTCCATGGCAGCCTGCTGACCGTGGTGCTTGTACTCGATGCCCACCAGGCGACGCTCTTCGTCGTCCATCAGCGGCAGGTTGGTCGCACCGGGCAGGCTGCCCTGGGCGAACTCCACCGGCGCTCGCACGTCGATCAGCGGTCGCCCCTGGCGTAGCAGGGAGAGGTCGGGTTTGATCAGGGGCAGGTTCACCCGCGCACCTCGATCAGGGCCTGGCCTTCGGCCTTGACCACTTCACCGAACGGTACCAGCTCGATGCCATGTTCACGGCCGATGCGCTCGACGTCGTCCTCCCAGGAGGGGTGGACGGAGAGCAGCAGCCCACCGGAGGTCTGCGGATCGCACAACCACTGCCAGTGCGGCTCGTCCATGTCCTTGAGCGCCGTCCCCAGGGCGTTGCGGTTGCGGTGGGTGCCGCCGGGCACCGCGCCGCGGCGCCGATAGGCTTCGGCCTCGGCCAGCCGCGGCAGGCGGCGGAAGTCGATGCGTGCGGCCACACCGCTGGCCTGGCACACTTCGGTGAGATGGCCCGCCAGGCCGAAGCCGGTGACGTCGGTCATGGCATTTACACCCTTGACCTTGGCCAGCGCCATGCCGATCTGATTGGGCTTGAGCATGGTCTCGCGGGCCAGATTCTGATGGCCCGACTCGAGCAGCCCCTGCTTCTCGGCGGTAGTCAGGAAACCGACGCCCAGCGGCTTGGTCAGGAACAGTAGATCGCCGACCTGGGCGCCCTTGTTGAGCTTGAGGTGCTCGAGATCGACCAGGCCGTTGACGGCAAGGCCGAAGATCGGCTCCGGCGCGTCGATGGAGTGTCCGCCGGCCAGCGCCAGGCCCAGCTCGCGGCACACGCCCTGGGCACCTGCCACCACGTCGCCGGCGATCTCCGGCCCCAGCTTGTCCAGCGGCCAGCCGAGGATGCCGAGTGCCAGTACCGGCCTGCCGCCCATGGCGTAGACGTCACTGATGGCGTTGGTGGCGGCAATGCGGCCGAAGTCGAAGGGGTCGTCGACGATCGGCATGAAGAAATCGGTAGTGGCGATCATGCCGCGGCCATCACCCAGATCGTACACGGCCGCATCCTCGCGGCCCTGGTTGCCCACGATCAGACGCGAATGGGTAGCCCCCGGACCGGCCTTGGCCAGGATACTGTCGAGTACGTCAGGGGCAATCTTGCAGCCACAACCGGCACCATGGCTGTATTGAGTCAGGCGAATCGCGCTCATCTCGTTCTCCTTGGCAGTTCATTCGTCATTCTACCGCAGTGGGACGTCCTTGCCTCACAGTGCCTCGAGGGCGTCGGCCAGCTTGTCCACCGCCACCACCTCCATTCCCTCGGGGGCTCGCTTCGGCGCATTGGCCCGCGGCACGATAGCCCGGGTGAAGCCGTGCTTGGCCGCCTCGACGATGCGCTCCTGGCCACTGGGCACGGGGCGAATCTCACCGGAAAGCCCCACCTCGCCGAAGGCCACCAGCTCTCGCGGCAGGGGACGGTTCTGCAAGCTCGACACCACGGCGAGCAGCACAGCCAGGTCGGCACTGGTCTCGAGCACCTTGACCCCACCAACGACATTTAGGAACACGTCCTGGTCACCGGTGAACAACCCACCGTGGCGATGCAGTACCGCCAGCAGCATGGCCAGGCGATTCTGATCGAGACCCACCGCGACCCGCCGCGGGTTGCCCAGCGCCGACTCGTCGAGCAGGGCCTGCACCTCCACCAGCAGCGGTCGCGTACCCTCCCAAACTACCATCACAAGGCTACCCGAGGCCTGCTCCTCGCTGCGAGAAAGGAAAATGGCGCTGGGATTCTTCACCTCTTTCAAGCCGTGCTCGAGCATGGCAAACACGCCCAGTTCGTTGACCGCACCGAAGCGATTCTTTTGCCCGCGCAGGGTGCGGAAGCGCGAGTCGGCGCCCCCCTCGAGCAGCAGCGAAGCATCGATCATGTGCTCCAGTACCTTGGGGCCGGCCAAGGTGCCGTCCTTGGTCACGTGGCCCACCAGCAGCAGCACGCTATTGGACTGCTTGGCAAAGCGCGTCAGCACCGCAGCGGACTCACGCACCTGAGCTACGCCGCCGGGTGCCGAGGCGATGTCCTCCAGGTGCATGGTCTGGATCGAGTCGATGATCAGTATCTCGGGGTGCTCACGCTCGGCCACGGCGAGCACCGTCTCTACGCTGGTCTCGGCCAGCATCTTGAGACCCTGGGAGGGCAACTGCAGGCGATGCGCCCGCATCGCCACTTGAGAGAGCGACTCCTCCCCGGTGACATACAGTACCTTGCGCGCCTGAGCCAGCTTGCAGGCGGTTTGCAGCAGCAGGGTCGATTTGCCAGCCCCCGGGTTCCCCCCGAGCAGCACCGCCGAGCCCGGCACCAGGCCACCGCCCAGCACTCGGTCGAATTCACCGAAGGTGGAAGAAAGCCGTGGCACCGTGGTGAGGTCGACGCTGCCCAGGTCCACGACCTCCCTCGACAGGCTACCGGCGTAGCCCGAGCGACCGGCGGCGCTCGCAGACGCCGCGCCCGGGCGGGGGGCGCCCAGCCGTACCTCGCTGAGGGTATTCCATTCCAGACAGCTCGAACACTGCCCCTGCCACTTGCGATACTCCGCCCCGCACTCGGTACAGACGTAGGCACTCTTCGCTTTGGCCATGCTGGCCTCTCTTCGGCTTCGGTTCGACCCATTCTAACAGGCCTGTAAACGCGCGAAGGCGGCCCACAGGCCGCCTTCGCTACTGTCGCAACAGAGTTTTACTGGCGCTTCAACTGCAGGGCTTCGTTGTTCTGGAAGCGACGACGCTGAGGGTCGATCAGTTCCAGGGTCTGGTCATCGACGCGCAGGAAATAGTAGATCTGACCTTCACCATCCGGTGTCAGCTCGTACACGGTCGCATCAGGATCGACTGCGGTACCGCTGAGCACCTCCCAGTTGGCCGCATACTCTTCATCGGGCGGCTCCTGGGGGTGTTCCTGGTAACTGGCACGCAGGTCGAAGGTGCGTTCCTCGAGCGCAGCCTGCTCGTCACCTCGCAGCGTCACGTTCAGATCGATGCCCGCACAGTTGCGGCAGGGCAGGGTGCCTTGGTAAACGACTTCGGCATCGTCCATTGCCATGTCAGCACGGTCTTCAGCCGGGCCGGCCGCACAACCGGCCAGGAAGGCCAGCATGGCCGAGCCAGCCAGCAGGGTCCTTACTTGCATTTGTTCACTCCTAACCTATGGGTTTGTCGCGATGTACCGTATTCAGCGTATGTCACAGCATAACCCCTTCGGCCGCTGGCAGACAGTCTCGACTGCGTCTGCGTGTCGTGCCGCCTTCAGACGGCCCCCGGTTGCACGTGCGTGAACACCAGAGCCAGTACGATAGGCATCACGATCAGGCTGCCCAGGTTACCGATCAGCACCAGAGAGGCCACTTTGTGAGGCTCCTGTCGATACTGCTCGGCTACCAGATAGTTGAGCACGGCGGGAGGCAGCGCGGCAAATACCCACAGTGCCGCCGCCTGAAGCCCCGTCAGATCGAGCCACAGGATCATCGGCACGGCCAGCAGCAGACCGGAGAGCGGGCATAGCACGGCACCAAGCAGGCCAGTCTTCCAGTCGCCGAAGTCAATGTCGAGCATGCGTACTCCGAGCGCAAACAGCATCAGCGGAATACACACACCACCCAGCATATGCAGCGCTTCGAGCAGCCAGCCGGGTAGCGGTACGCCACCCAGGTTGACGCTCAGACCCGCCAGGCTTGCCAATACGATCGGCATGCGCAATAGCCGCCACAGCGGCGTATGTGGGCTCAACATGTAGAGGCCGACGGAGAAGTGCAGCAGCATTTCAACGATGAATACTACCACCGCGGCGGGCAGAGCCGCCTCACCGAAAGCCAGTACCAGCAGCGGGATGCCCATGTTGCCGGAGTTGTTGAACATCATCGGCGGCAGGAAGGTTTTGGGCTCGAGCTCGAGAAGCCTGACCAGAGGCCACAGCAACACGCCGGACCCCAGCACCACGACGGCAGCCCCTAGTGCCAGACCGGCATACTCCGCCAGCGGCGCCTGTCGATCCGCCAGTACGGCGAACACCAGCATGGGAACGAAGATTTCCATGTTGAGCGTGTTCAGGCTGCGGATGTCGGGCGTACGGAAGCGACCATAAAGGGTCCCGCAGCCCGCAATCAGAAAGACCGGAAGCAGAGTGGCAATGATCTGGGCGGTCATGAAGGGGTTCCGATATTCACGCGAAAGCGCCTAGGCTAGCACGCCGCCGGCTTGCGCGGTCAGCCCGCACCGGTCAACATGGCCTAAAGTCTGCCCTTGCGAGAAACGAGACCCCATGAGCCAGTTCTGGAGCCCGGCGGTGCGCGAGTTGACGCCCTACGTACCGGGAGAGCAACCGCGCGAGAAGTTGATCAAGCTGAACACCAACGAAAACCCCTATCCGCCCGCACCCGGTGTGGAGGCGGCGTTGCGTGAATACCCCGTCGATCACCTGCGCCTCTATCCCGACCCGCAATCTCTGGCCCTGCGCGAGGCGCTTGCCCGGGAACATGGCGTCGAAGTCGGGCAGGTCTTCGTCGGTAACGGCTCCGACGAAGTGCTGGCACTGGCCTTCCAGGCTTTCTTTTGCCACGACCGTCCGCTCGAGATGCCGGATATCACCTACAGCTTCTATCCGGTCTACTGCAAGCTGTACGCCATCGAAAGACGCAGCCTGCCGCTCAACAGCGAGTGGCAAGTCGACCTCGATGCCTTTACCACCGACAGCGGCGGCGCCATCTTCGCCAACCCCAACGCACCTACGGCACATGGTCACTCTCGCAGTGCCATAGCCAACCTGCTCGAGCGCTTGACTGATCAGGTGGTACTGGTCGACGAGGCTTATGTCGACTTCGGCGGTGAGAGCGTCGTACCGCTGATCGAGCGTTTCCCCAACCTGCTGGTGACGGGCACTTTCTCGAAATCGCGCAGCCTGGCCGGCCTTCGCCTGGGCTATGCCATCGGCTCTCGCGAACTGGTCGAAGGGCTCGAGCGGGTCAAGGACTCGTTCAACTCCTACCCCATCGACAGCCTGGCCAGTGCGCTCGCCATCGCCTCGCTGGAGGACAAGGCGCATTTCGATGCCTGTCGGGAGCGCGTCATCACCACACGTGAGCGCACCGTACGGCGACTTATGAAGCTCGGCTTCGATGTGCTGCCCTCACAGGCCAACTTCATCCTGGCCCGCCATTCCGATCACGATGCCGCCCAGCTGTTCGTCGGCCTGCGTGAACGCGGCATTCTGGTCCGCCATTTCAATACCGAGACGCTGCGCGACTTCCTGCGCATCTCCATCGGAACTGACGACGAAATGAATAGCCTGATCGAGACCTTCGAGGCTCTCTGCCGCTGATATTGTCCCGGGCGCCGCTTGGCGCCCGTTTCATACCGAGGTCACCCACATGTCCACGGCTCCCCTCCCCCTGTCGGGCGTTCACCACATCGCCCTGATCACCGCCGACTACCCCCGCGCCAAGTGCTTCTATATCGAGGTGCTGGGTGCAGACGTCATCAGCGAGACCTATCGCGCCGAACGCGACAGTTACAAGCTGGACCTGAGACTCCCTGGCGGTATCCATTTGGAGCTCTTCTCCTTTCCCGAGCCTCCGGCACGCCAAAGCTACCCCGAGGCCTGCGGCTGGCGCCACCTTGCCCTGGCCACTACCGATCTGGATGCCTGCATGAAGTTGCTCCAGGCACGCGGTGCACGAGCCGAGCCCATTCGGATCGACGCCCTGACGGGCTCACGCTTCACCTTCATGAGTGATCCCGACGGCACGCCTATCGAGCTGTACGAAGAGAAACGACAGACAAAGAAAAACCCCGAGCGCTATGGCACTCGGGGTTTTGGGAAGTCCTGAACGACGAAACCCAGCCTCTTTCGAAGCTGGGTCTCTGAAGAGATGCCTGACGATGACCTACTCTCGCATGGGGAGACCCCACACTACCATCGGCGCTGAGCGGTTTCACTGCTGAGTTCGGCATGGGATCAGGTGGTTCCCACTCGCTATGGTCGTCAGGCGAAAACGGTTGGAATCATGCTGAGCGATACGTCTCGCCGGGGCGTGCCCGGGCGTATCCGTCAATTTTCGTGCGCAATGCGCAGACCCCTTGGGGTTATATGGTCAAGCCTCACGGGCCATTAGTACCGGTTAGCTCAACGCCTCGCAGCGCTTCCACACCCGGCCTATCAACCAGCTGGTCTCGCTGGGCCCTTCAGGAGGCTCGAGGCCTCGGGGATGTCTCATCTTGAAGGGGGCTTCCCGCTTAGATGCTTTCAGCGGTTATCCCGTCCGCACGTAGCTACCCGGCAATGCCACTGGCGTGACAACCGGAACACCAGAGGTGCGTCCACTCCGGTCCTCTCGTACTAGGAGCAGCTCTTCTCAAACATCCAACGCCCACGGCAGATAGGGACCGAACTGTCTCACGACGTTCTAAACCCAGCTCGCGTACCACTTTAAATGGCGAACAGCCATACCCTTGGGACCGACTTCAGCCCCAGGATGTGATGAGCCGACATCGAGGTGCCAAACACCGCCGTCGATGTGAACTCTTGGGCGGTATCAGCCTGTTATCCCCGGAGTACCTTTTATCCGTTGAGCGATGGCCCTTCCATACAGAACCACCGGATCACTAGAACCTACTTTCGTACCTGCTCGACGTGTCTGTCTCGCAGTCAAGCACCCTTATGCTCTTGCACTCAATGCACGATTTCCGACCGTGCTGAGGGTACCTTCGTGCTCCTCCGTTACTCTTTGGGAGGAGACCGCCCCAGTCAAACTACCCACCACACACTGTCCTCGATCCGGATCACGGACCTGAGTTAGAACGCCAATGATGCCAGGCTGGTATTTCAAGGGTGGCTCCGCCCGAACTGGCGTCCGGGTTTCCTAGCCTCCCAGCTATCCTACACAAGCAACATCAGCGTCCAGTGTGAAGCTATAGTAAAGGTTCACGGGGTCTTTCCGTCTAGCCGCGGGTACACAGCATCTTCACTGCGATTTCAATTTCACTGAGTCTCGGGTGGAGACAGCGTGGCCATCATTACGCCATTCGTGCAGGTCGGAACTTACCCGACAAGGAATTTCGCTACCTTAGGACCGTTATAGTTACGGCCGCCGTTTACCGGGGCTTCGATCAAGAGCTTCGCCCGAGGGCTAACACCATCACTTAACCTTCCGGCACCGGGCAGGCGTCACACCCTATACGTCCGCTTGCGCGTTTGCAGAGTGCTGTGTTTTTAATAAACAGTTGCAGCCACCTGGTATCTTCGACCGGTTCGAGCTCCAGCAGCAAGTGCCTTCACCCTACGCCGGCGTGCCTTCTCCCGAAGTTACGGCACCATTTTGCCTAGTTCCTTCACCCGAGTTCTCTCAAGCGCCTTGGTATTCTCTACCTGACCACCTGTGTCGGTTTGGGGTACGGTCCCACTGTATCTGAAGCTTAGAGGCTTTTCCTGGAAGCGTGGCATCGATGACTTCCACCCCGTGGGGTGTTCGTCTCGCCTCTCGGCCTTGGGGATCCGGATTTGCCTGAACCCCCAGCCTACTGGCTTTCACCAGGACAACCAACGCCTGGCTCACCTAGCCTTCTTCGTCCCCCCATCGCAATACAGTGAGGTACGGGAATATTGACCCGTTTCCCATCGACTACGCCTTTCGGCCTCGCCTTAGGGGCCGACTCACTCTGCTCCGATTAGCGTCGAACAGAAACCCTTGGTCTTCCGGCGGGGGAGTTTTTCACTCCCCTTGTCGTTACTCATGTCAGCATTCGCACTCGTGATACCTCCAGCAGACTTCTCAATCCACCTTCATCGGCTTACACGACGCTCCTCTACCGCTTGCCATTCGGCAAGCCCGTAGCTTCGGTACCTGGTTTAGCCCCGTTACATCTTCCGCGCAGGCCGACTCGACTAGTGAGCTATTACGCTTTCTTTAAAGGATGGCTGCTTCTAAGCCAACCTCCTAGCTGTCTGAGCCTTCCCACATCGTTTCCCACTTAACCAGGATTTCGGGACCTTAGCTGACGGTCTGGGTTGTTTCCCTTTTCACGACGGACGTTAGCACCCGCCGTGTGTCTCCCACGCTCGCACTCACCGGTATTCGGAGTTTGCCTCGGGTTGGTAAGCCGGGATGGCCCCCTAGCCGAAACAGTGCTCTACCCCCGATGGTGATACGTGAGGCGCTACCTAAATAGCTTTCGAGGAGAACCAGCTATCTCCGGGCTTGATTAGCCTTTCACTCCGATCCACAAGTCATCCAAATCTTTTTCAACAGATCCTGGTTCGGTCCTCCAGTTGATGTTACTCAACCTTCAACCTGCTCATGGATAGATCGCCCGGTTTCGGGTCTATTTCCAGCGACTGGTCGCCCAGTTAAGACTCGCTTTCGCTACGCCTCCCCTATTCGGTTAAGCTCGCCACTGAAAATAAGTCGCTGACCCATTATACAAAAGGTACGCGGTCACCGAACAAGTCGGCTCCCACTGCTTGTACGCATACGGTTTCAGGATCTATTTCACTCCCCTCGCCGGGGTTCTTTTCGCCTTTCCCTCACGGTACTGGTTCACTATCGGTCAGCCAGGAGTATTTAGCCTTGGAGGATGGTCCCCCCATGTTCAGTCAAGGTTTCTCGTGCCCCGACCTACTCGTTTTCACGCCACTCGGATTTCGGCTACGGGACTATCACCCGCTATGGTCAGGCTTCCCAGCCTGTTCGCCTATCGATTGTGTCGCTTAAGGGCTAGTCCCCGTTCGCTCGCCGCTACTAGGGGAATCTCGGTTGATTTCTTTTCCTCGGGGTACTTAGATGTTTCAGTTCCCCCGGTTCGCCTCCCAACACCTATGGATTCAGTGTGGGATACCCTGCTTGTGCAGGGTGGGTTTCCCCATTCGGAAATGCCCGGGTCACAGGTTGTTTGCCACCTCACCGAGCCTTATCGCAGGCTACAACGTCCTTCATCGCCTCTGGCTGCCAAGGCATCCACCGTATGCGCTTAATCGCTTGACCATATAACCCGAAAGGGTCTGGTCCGCGATTACGTACGACAATTGCCGGATACGCTTGAGACGTATCTCGCATTTCTCCTTGCGGAGAAATTGTCAGCATGATTCACATTGTTAAAGAGCAGACTGTCAATCGACAGTCATAAACCCGACATCGCAAGGCGCGACGCTGGCTTATGACTGCAGATCCGATCAGGGTAGACTGTGGAGAAGTGTGGTGGAGCCAAGCGGGATCGAACCGCTGACCTCCTGCGTGCAAGGCAGGCGCTCTCCCAGCTGAGCTATGGCCCCGAAAGTAATTTGTGTGAGACAAGGCGAAAGACGACGACGTATAGCCTGCTATACGAGGACTCTTTCAACGACGTATCACGCAAATTTGGTGGGTCTGGGCAGATTTGAACTGCCGACCTCACCCTTATCAGGGGTGCGCTCTAACCAACTGAGCTACAGACCCGGCTTACAACCACTGGGTCGGCGACCCAAACAGTCTTTGCTCTGGTCGATCAGGTAATTCATTGTGAGCACTTGCCGCGAGGCGGTGATACGTCGTTTAAGGAGGTGATCCAGCCGCAGGTTCCCCTACGGCTACCTTGTTACGACTTCACCCCAGTCATGAACCACACCGTGGTGATCGCCCTCCCGAAGGTTAGGCTAACCACTTCTGGTGCAGTCCACTCCCATGGTGTGACGGGCGGTGTGTACAAGGCCCGGGAACGTATTCACCGTGACATTCTGATTCACGATTACTAGCGATTCCGACTTCACGGAGTCGAGTTGCAGACTCCGATCCGGACTGAGATCGGCTTTCTGGGATTAGCTTGCTCTCGCGAGCTTGCAACCCTTTGTACCAACCATTGTAGCACGTGTGTAGCCCTACCCGTAAGGGCCATGATGACTTGACGTCGTCCCCACCTTCCTCCGGTTTGTCACCGGCAGTCTCCCTAGAGTTCCCGACCGAATCGCTGGCAAATAGGGACAAGGGTTGCGCTCGTTACGGGACTTAACCCAACATTTCACAACACGAGCTGACGACAGCCATGCAGCACCTGTCTCTGCGCTCCCGAAGGCACCCCTTCGTCTCCGAAGGGTTCGCAGGATGTCAAGGGTAGGTAAGGTTCTTCGCGTTGCATCGAATTAAACCACATGCTCCACCGCTTGTGCGGGCCCCCGTCAATTCATTTGAGTTTTAACCTTGCGGCCGTACTCCCCAGGCGGTCGACTTATCGCGTTAACTGCGCCACAAAGTCCGCGAAGGACCCAACGGCTAGTCGACATCGTTTACGGCGTGGACTACCAGGGTATCTAATCCTGTTTGCTACCCACGCTTTCGCACCTCAGTGTCAGTGTCAGTCCAGAAGGCCGCCTTCGCCACTGGTATTCCTCCCGATCTCTACGCATTTCACCGCTACACCGGGAATTCTACCTTCCTCTCCTGCACTCTAGCCTGACAGTTCCGGATGCCGTTCCCAGGTTGAGCCCGGGGCTTTCACAACCGGCTTATCAAGCCACCTACGCGCGCTTTACGCCCAGTAATTCCGATTAACGCTCGCACCCTCCGTATTACCGCGGCTGCTGGCACGGAGTTAGCCGGTGCTTCTTCTGTGGGTGATGTCCTTCCTCCCGGGTATTGACCGGAAGGCTTTCTTCCCCACTGAAAGTGCTTTACAACCCGAAGGCCTTCTTCACACACGCGGCATGGCTGGATCAGGGTTGCCCCCATTGTCCAATATTCCCCACTGCTGCCTCCCGTAGGAGTTCGGGCCGTGTCTCAGTCCCGATGTGGCTGATCATCCTCTCAGACCAGCTACGGATCGTCGCCTTGGTGAGCCATTACCTCACCAACCAGCTAATCCGACATAGGCTCATCCGATAGCGCGAGGTCCGAAGAGCCCCCGCTTTCTCCCGTAGGACGTATGCGGTATTAGCCTGGGTTTCCCCAGGTTATCCCCCACTATCGGGCAGATTCCTATGCATTACTCACCCGTCCGCCGCTCGCCACCAGGGAGCAAGCTCCCCGTGCTGCCGCTCGACTTGCATGTGTTAGGCCTGCCGCCAGCGTTCAATCTGAGCCATGATCAAACTCTTCAGTTTCAAATCATTGTGGTTCTTACTCATCCCTTTCCGAAGAAACGGACAAAAGCGAACCAAACTTGGCTCAAGGTCAAAGCTTCTCAAAAAGACCCGAAGGTCTTCGACGAGTCGCTTGCCTCGATAGGGTGTGACTTCTCACCCACCTCGTCGACAAGCGCCCACATGAATTACCTGATCGATTGTTAAAGAGCGGCTCCCACTCGCTTCAATCACTGCCTGAAGCGCGGAGCGTCTCGCTTGCTGTCGTGGCAACTGACTCTGTCAGCGGCCTCGCCAGCGCCCTGCGAGGAAGGCGTATTCTACCGATTCGGCGGAGTCTGTCAACTCCCTTCGAGGCCGTCACCGTAGCGAACCTGGCGTCGAAGACCGGCGTCGCGGTTTCCGTGAGAGCCCTCGGCGGGCCTCTCTCGAGTGGGCGCATTCTACCGAATCCGCCGTGAGCGTCAAGCAGGAATTTTACGAAGCGAGTCGAAAAATCCAAAGCGCGACAGCCACTTACCACTCTTCCCACCACTGACAACGTTGCCCGTTGCCGGCAGCGGATGCGTACTTTACGGTTTTCACCGCGACCCTGCAAGGGCTGCCTGTAAAAAAGTTTCAGAATGACGGCAGGGGCATGAAGAAGCGATGACGGGCAAGCTATCCACAGGCGGTGCGGAACGACCGCCTGTGGACGGATCGGCGATGCCGCCAGTGACGACAACGCCCGCTCATGGCGGGCGCTGGCAGAGCAACTGACTTGCAATCAATAGCTCAGGATCAGGCGGCTCGTGCTCAGCAGAGCGTCACCCGAGCATAGCGTTTCTTGCCAGCCTGGATGACGTAGCTCTTGCCGGTATCGAGCATATGCTCCTTGGCGACTACTTCGCCATCGACTTTGACCCGACCGTTGCCCAGCATGTCCTTGGCTTGGGCACTGTTGTTGGCGAGCCCCGAGCGGTTGAGCACTGCAGCGATCGGCGCCTGGGCGCTCCCTTCGAAGTCCACTTCCACTTCGGGCAGGTCTTCGGGCAACTCGCCCTCGGCCAGGCGATTGCCGGCCGACTTGTGGGCGTTGGCCGCTGCCTCTTCGTCGTGATAGCGCCCGATCAGCTCACGCGCCAGGACCATCTTGATGTCGCGGGGGTTGGCACCGGCATCGACGTCACGCTTGAGCGCCTCGATCTCCTCGTTGGATTTCAGCGAGAGCAGTTCGAAGTAGCGCCACATGAGGCTGTCGGGCATGGAAACGAGCTTATTGAACATCGAGCCAGGCGCCTCGTCGACGCCGACGTAGTTGCCCAATGACTTGGACATCTTCTGCACGCCGTCGAGCCCCTCGAGCAGCGGCATGGTAATGACTACTTGAGGCTCCATGCCGAAGTGCTTCTGAATCTCGCGCCCCATCAGCAGGTTGAACTTCTGGTCGGTGCCGCCCATCTCGACGTCGGCCTCGAGCGCCACGGAGTCGTAGCCCTGCACCAGCGGGTAGAGAAATTCATGAATGGAGATCGGCTGACCCGACTTGTAGCGCTTGTCGAAATCGTCACGCTCGAGCATGCGCGCCACCGTGCTCTGGGCCGCCAGCTCGATCATCTTGGCCGCGGTGAGTTCGCCGAACCACTCGGAGTTGAAACGCACCTCGGTCTTGGCAGGGTCGAGGATCTTGAACACCTGCTCCTTGTAGGTCTGCGCATTGGCACGGACCTCTTCCTCGGTGAGCGGCTTGCGGGTGACGTTCTTGCCAGTGGGGTCGCCGATGCGCCCGGTGAAGTCGCCGATCAGGAAAATGATCTGGTGGCCCAGATCCTGAAACTGGCGCATCTTGGTCAGCAGCACGCTATGGCCGAGGTGAAGATCGGGCGCCGTGGGATCGAAGCCCGCCTTGATGCGCAGCTTGCGGCCGGACTCGAGCTTCTTGACCAGCTCCTCCTCCAGCAGAATCTCCTGAGTACCTCGCTTCAGCAGCGCCAGTGCGCTTGCAACGTCGGTCATCGTCTCCCACTCCACGAATTGCGTTGATCCACCCCACGGCAGGGTCCATCGAATGGGGCACGATGTTAGCATGACTTAACGCCCCGCGGGGCGGCCACGTTAGGGGGAGAAGAGATGGCACTATTCGTCGGCCTGATGTCCGGCACCAGCCTGGATGGTATCGATGCCGCCCTGGTCGAGATCGATGCTATGGGCCGGCCGCGATTGCTTTTCACCCATGCGGAAGCAATGCCCACAGCTCTCCATGAGCAGCTGTTGCAGCTCTGCCAAGCCGAGCGGGTTGCCTTCGCCGAATTGGCCAGCGCCGAGGATGCCTTCAGCCGGCTCCAGGCCGCTGCCGTACTGCGTTTGCTCGATGACAACGACATCGCCGCCGAGCTGGTCACCGCCATTGGCAGCCACGGACAGACCATCGAGCATGCACCCTGGGGCCACGCCGATGGGCCGGCTTATACGTTGCAGCTCGACAACCCGAGCCTGATCGCCGAGCTGACCGGCTGCACGGTGGTGGCCGACTTCCGTCGTCGCGACCTGGCCGCCGGCGGTCAGGCCGCTCCCTTGGCGCCAGCCTTTCACGAGGCGCTGTTCCGTCGCAAAGGGCAATGGCAGTTGGTACTCAACCTGGGGGGATTTGCCAACCTGACCCTGCTGCCGCCAGCGGAAAGTGACGCCCAAATCATCGGCTTCGATACCGGCCCGGCCAACGCCCTGCTGGATGCCTGGCATGCACGCCACCGCGGTGGCCGCTTCGATGCCGACGGTAACTGGGCCGCTGCGGGGAGTGTGGACGAAACCTTGCTCGAGAGATTGCTGGGCGAGCCCTTCTTTCATCGCCCGCCGCCGCGCAGCACCGGGCGTGAGGTGTTCCATCTCGACTGGCTCGAATACCATCTCACAGGGAAAGAGAACCCCATTGACGTGCAGGCCACCCTGGCGGAACTGACCGCCACCAGCGTGACCCTGGGTATCGAGATGGCGCGTGAACTCGTCGGCGCCCCCGCAGCCTCGGCGCTGATCCCCTGTGGTGGCGGCGCGCATAACCGCGACCTGCTCGGCCGCCTGGCCCGCCACTTGCCCGAGACCGCTCTGGTGCCCAGCAGCGACTGGGGCTGGCCGGCCGACTGGCTGGAAGCCGGCGCCTTTGCCTGGCTCGCCTGGCGCCGCCTGGAGGGGCTGCCCGGCAACCTGCCCAGCGTTACCGGTGCCGCCGGCCCCAGGGTGCTTGGCGGCCTTTTTTCACCTTAAGGCCGAACGTCCTACCTAGAAATCATCATCCTCGCGCAGGGAGAAGCGCTGCGCGCTGTCCTGCGCCTTGGCCAGCACGTCGCTCTTCTCGTCACCGTACTTGATCATCATGCGCAGCTCGTTGGCCGAGTCGGCGTGCACCATGGCTACCTGCTCGCTGATCTTGCCGGCCTTGTAGAGTTCGAACAGCGCTTGATCGAAGGTCTGCATGCCCTGGTCGCGCGAGCGAGCCATGACGTTCTTGATCTCGCCCACGTCGCCCTTGCGAATCAGGTCGGCGATCAGCGGCGTGCGCAGCAGGATCTCGATGGCCGGCGTGCGTCCCCCATCGCGAGTCGGCAGGAGCTGCTGGGCGACGATGGCGTGCAGGTTGAGCGACAGGTCGAGCCAGATCTGCTCGTGGCGCTCATGCGGGAAGAAGTGGATGATGCGATCCAGCGCCTGGTTGGCGTTGTTGGCATGCAGGGTCGCCAGGCACAGGTGGCCGGTTTCGGCGAAGGTCAGCGCATGCTCCATGGTCTCGCGGGTTCGCACCTCGCCGATCAGGACGACGTCCGGCGCCTGGCGCAGAGTATTCTTCAGCGCCACCTCGAAGGATTCGGTATCGATGCCCACTTCGCGCTGGTTGATAATCGCCTTCTTGTGCGGGTGCACGTACTCGATGGGGTCCTCGACGCTGATGATATGTCCGCCCAGGGTCTCGTTGCGCTGCTGGATCATCGACGCCAGGGTAGTCGACTTGCCGGTGCCGGTACCGCCCACCACGAACACCAGCCCGCGCTTCATATTGGCCAGCTCCCCCAACTGCGCCGGCAGCGAGAGCTCCTCGAGATGAGGGATCTCGTAAGCAATGCGCCGGATGACCATGGCCCACTGGTTGCGCTGCTGAAAGGCGCTGACCCGGAAACGTCCCCGGCCGCTGAGGCTCAGCGCGAAGTTGGCCTCACGCTCCTGCAGGAAACGCTCACGAAGCCCCTCGGGCACCGCTGTATTGACCAGCTCGCGCACCTGCTCCACCGAAAGCCGCTGGTCGCCTAGTGCCGTGAGCTTTCCTGCGGTCTTGATCGTCGGCGGTGCTTGCACCGAGATCAGCAGATCCGAGGCCTCCTGCTGGGCCATGATGTCGAGCAACTGCTCCAACCATTCCTGTGCTTTCATCTCCCCGCCTCTCTAATTATCCCAAGGCATTCAGCTTGCCAGCGCGCTCTTGGCGCGGGCCTGCGCCTCGTCGCGATTGACCACGTTTTCGGCCACCAGCTTGGCCAGGGCGGCGTCGAGAGTCTGCATACCGATATTGCCGCCGGTCTGAATGGCCGAATAGATCTGCGCTACCTTGTCCTCGCGGATCAGGTTACGCACCGCGGCGTTGGCAATGAGGATCTCGTGCGCTGCGACCCGGCCGCCACTGCGGCGCTTGAGCAGCGTCTGCGAGATCACCGCCTGCAGCGACTCAGACAGCATCGAGCGCACCATGGCCTTCTCCTCGCCGGGGAAGACATCGATGATACGGTCGATGGTCTTGGCCGCCGAGGTGGTATGCAGGGTACCGAATACCAGGTGGCCGGTTTCGGCGGCAGTCAGCGCCAAGCGAATGGTCTCGAGGTCGCGCAACTCACCGACCAGGATGACGTCGGGATCCTCGCGCAAGGCGCTGCGCAACGCCTGGGCGAAGCCGTGGGTGTCGCGGTGCACCTCACGCTGGTTGATCAGACAGCGCTTGCTGCGGTGGACGAATTCCACCGGGTCCTCGATGGTGAGGATATGGTCATAGCGGTGATCGTTGATATAGTCGATCATGGCGGCCAAGGTCGTGCTCTTGCCCGAGCCGGTAGGGCCGGTGACCAACACCAGGCCACGTGGCAGCAGTGACAGGCGGCGGAAGACATCACCCAGCTCCAGGTCCTCCATGGTCAGCACCTCACTGGGAATGGTGCGGAATACCGCACCGGCCCCGCGCGCCTGGTTGAAGGCATTGACCCGGAAACGCGCGACTCCGGGGACTTCGAAGGAGAAGTCGGTTTCGAAGAACTCCTCGTAGTCACGACGCTGCCGGTCGCCCATGATGTCGTAGATCAGCTTGCGGACTTCCTTGTCCTCCATGGCCGACACGTTGAGGCGGCGAATGTCGCCATCGACACGAATCATCGGCGGCAGACCGGCCGACAGATGCAGGTCGGAGGCGTTCTGCTTTGCCGAGAACGCCAGCAGTTCGGTAATATCCATGCGATTCCCCTGCTCCCCGGTTGAGGTTCCAGCAAGTATGACAGACCTTGTGGACATGACGGACTTCATATGACTGAGATGACGGATACCATGCTTTCCGAGTCTCTGGCCAGTGCCCGCGAACGTCTGGCTCAGGCCTTGGCGGCGGCGGCACGTCCTGCCGAGTCGGCACGACTGCTCGCGGTCAGCAAGACCAAGCCGGCCAATATGGTCCGTGCAGCCTGGAAACTGGGTCAGCGGGAGTTCGGTGAGAACTACGTACAGGAAGCGCTGGAGAAACAGGCCGAGCTGGCCGACCTGAGCGGTATCGTCTGGCACTTCATCGGCCCGTTGCAGGCCAACAAGACACGCGCCGTGGCTGAACACTTCGATTGGGTCCATAGCGTCGATCGCGAAAAAATCGCCCGGCGCCTGAACGACCAGCGCCCCGAGGCGCTGGGGCCCTTGCAGATCTGCCTACAGGTAAACGTCAGCGGCGAGACCAGCAAATCAGGCGTCTCCTTCGACGAGCTGGAGGGTCTGGCGAAAGCCGTACTTTCGATGCCGCACCTGCGCCTGCGCGGGCTAATGGCCATCCCGGCCCCGGCCGAGGACATGGCGGGCCAGCGCGAGCCCCTGGCCCGGCTGCGCCAGGCCCTGGAAGCGCTGCGTGAACGCTTCCCCGACGCGCCGCTGGATACCCTGTCGATGGGCATGAGCGACGACCTGGAAGCCGCCGTGCTGGAGGGAGCCAACCTGGTACGCCTGGGCACGGCGATCTTCGGCGCACGAGACACATCGCGTCGCTAGGCGGCGTACCGCACCGGCAACGAGCCGTTCGCCCAATGACAGAAAAAGGACAGCTAGCAATGGCCAGCAGAGTCACCTTCATCGGCGCCGGCAACATGGCCGGCGCCATCATCGGCGGGATGATCGACAATGGCCATCCGGCCACCGACATCACCGCCACCTCGCCTAGCGACGATTTTCTGGCGCCGCTTCGCGAACGCCTCGGCATCCACACCGCTACCGACAATGCTGCGGCGGTGGCCGATGCCGACATCGTCGTGCTGGCGGTGAAGCCGCAGATCATGCGCGACGTATGCGAGGGGATGCGCGACACCCTGCAGCGTCAGCGGCCGCTGATCATCTCTGTGGCAGCCGGCCTCACGGCCGAGTCGCTGCAGGCCTGGATGGGCGGCGGCCTGCCGTTGGTACGCTGCATGCCCAACACGCCCTCGCTGGTCGGCGCCGGCGCCGCCGGCCTGTTCGCCACACCCGAGGTCAGCGCCGAGCAGCGCGACCAGGCCACTGCGCTGCTCGAGGCCGTGGGGCTGGTCGAGTGGGTGGAAGAAGAGGGCTTGCTGGATGCGGTCACCGCCGTATCGGGGAGCGCACCGGCCTATTTTTTCCTGATGTTCGAGGCCATGGAGGAGGCCGGGGTCAAGCTTGGCCTGCCGGCCGAGACCGCACGCCGCCTGGCGATGCAAACCGCTTTGGGTGCAGCGCGTATGGCGCAGGGCAGCGAGTTCCCCCCGGACCGCCTCAAGCGCAACGTGATGTCACCCGGCGGAACCACCGAGCGGGCCATCGAGCATCTTGAGCAGGCCGGGCTGCGCCGGATCATGGCCGATGCCATGGAAGCCTGTGCCGCCCGTGCCCGTGAGATGGCCGAGGAGCTCGGCAAGCGTTAGTCTTTCAAGCCGCTCGCGGTTATCCCGTGACGGCATCTTGACGATATGGAGGAGCCCACATGGGCCAACTGGGAAATGCCGGCCTGCTGCTGATCAATACCCTAATCAACATCTATCTGTTCCTGATGATGCTGCGCTTCCTGCTGCAGGCATCGCAGGCCGACTACTACAACCCCATGAGCCAGTCGGTGGTTAAGGTCACCCAGCCGGTGGTGCGGCCGTTCCAGAGCTTTCTCGGCCCGGTGATGGGACGCTTCGACATGGCAACCCTGGCCGCCGCCTTCGTGCTCAAGGCGATCGCCATAGTGGCGATTTTGCAAATTGCCGGCATCGGCATGCCGCCGCTCACCCAGGTAGCGATCGGCGCCGTGGCGGCCATAGCCAATGCCATCCTCAAGATCTACTTCTTCGCCCTGATCGTGATGATCATCCTGAGCTGGGTCGCCCCTAATGCCAGCCACCCCGGGGCGCTACTGGTCATGCAACTGGTAGAACCGATAATGGCACCGGTGCGTAAGGTCATTCCGCCGCTGGGCATGATCGACCTGTCGCCGATCGTCGTCTTCATCGCCATCAGCCTCATCGATGGCTTGGTGGTCGGTGCGCTGACGCGCGCCGCAGGTATCGCTGGCGCCCTGGTGGGTCTATAAGGCGCGCCGTTCGCTCATGGCGGACCTCAACGACAGGACATGGAACGACACATGCCCGAGCTTCCCGATGACTCGGTCGGCCTGGTGACGCCGCAGACGGCACACTTCGACGACCCCCTGGCCCTGGCATGCGGCAGGACGCTGCCGGCCTACGACCTGGTCTACGAGACCTACGGCACGCTCAACGCCGAGCGCTCCAATGCGGTACTGGTCTGCCACGCCCTGTCGGGGCATCATCATGCCGCCGGCTATCACAGCGCCGACGAGCGCAAGCCGGGCTGGTGGGATGCCCATATCGGCCCGGGCAAGTCCATCGATACCAACCGCTTCTTCGTGGTATCGCTGAACAACCTCGGCGGCTGCCACGGCAGTACCGGCCCTATCAGCATGAACCCCACCAGCGGTCGCCAATGGGGGCCCGACTTCCCCATGGTCACGGTGAGCGACTGGGTGAATAGCCAGGCACGCCTGGCCGAGCGCCTGGGAATAGAGCGCTTCGCCGCCGTGATCGGTGGCAGCCTGGGCGGCATGCAGGTGCTTCAGTGGACCCGGATCTATCCCGAGCGGATCGCCAACGCCGTGATCATCGCCGCCACGCCCAAGCTCTCGGCGCAGAACATCGCCTTCAACGAGGTGGCACGTCAGGCCATCCGCTCCGACCCGGACTTCCATGACGGCTGGTACGCCGAACATGGCACTGCACCGCGTCGCGGCCTGAAGCTGGCACGCATGGTGGGGCACATTACCTACCTCTCGGAAGACGCCATGGGCAGCAAGTTCGGACGCGACCTGCGCAGCCAGGACTTGAACTTCGGCTATGACGTGGAGTTTCAGGTCGAGTCCTACCTGCGGTACCAGGGCGACACCTTCTCGACCACCTTCGATGCCAATACCTACCTGCTGATGACCAAGGCGCTGGACTACTTCGATCCGGCGGCTGAGCACGGCGGCGTGCTGGCCGACGCCGTCGCGCCCAGCCAGTGCCCCTTCCTGGTGGTGAGTTTCACCAGCGACTGGCGCTTCCCGCCATCTCGCTCACGCGAGCTGGCCAATGCCCTGACCCGCGCCGGCAAGCCGGTGAGCTACGTCAACATCGACTCGCCCCACGGCCATGACGCCTTCCTGTTGCCGGAGCCGCGCTACCAGGCGGTGTTCGCCGCCTTCATGTCGCGTGCCGCCCGCGATCTGGGCCTGAAGGAGACTGCATGATGCGCGCCGACCTGGAGTTGATTCATCGCTGGGTGCCCGAGCGCGCCCACATCCTCGACCTGGCCTGCGGCGACGGTACCCTGCTCGAGGCTTTGGCACGCGACAAGCGTGTGACCGGCTACGGCCTGGAAATCGACCCCGAAGGCATCACCGCCTGTGTCGCCAAGGGCGTCAGCGTACTCGAGCAGAACCTCGACGAGGGGTTGGTCAACTTCGAGGATGACACTTACGATCTGGTGGTCATGACCCAGGCACTGCAGGCGCTGCGTCGCCCCGACCGCATGCTCGACGAAATGCTGCGCGTGGCCAGGGAGTGCATCATCACCTTCCCCAACTTCGCCTACTGGCGGCACCGGGTTCACCTGGGCATCCGCGGCTACATGCCGGTCTCCAAGTCGCTGCCTCATGCCTGGTACGATACCCCCAACATCCACCTGTCGACCTTCAACGACTTCGAGCACCTGTGTCGTGAGAAGGGGCTTCGCATCACCGACCGAGCTGTCGGCATCGGCGAGCACGAGGGACACTGGGCCACGCGGCTGTGGCCCAACCTTTTCGGCGAGATCGCGATCTTTCGCGTCGAGCGCCGGAATCGCCGGTGATAGCCAGCCTTCGATCGGCGTCGCCAAGGAGAGCGCCATGCTGAAACGCCTTGTGTCGCACCCTCTTGCTCTGGCCTTCGCGCTGCTGCTGGGGCTGCTGCCGCTTGCGGGCCAGGCCCAGCAGTTCGAGCAGATCGGCGACTACCAGATTCACTACAGCGCCGTGAGCACCAGCTTCCTGCCCTCATCAGTGGCCGAGGCCCATGGCATCCAGCGCAGCCCCGCCCTGGCGCTGCTCAACGTCAGTGTGCTCGAGGAGGTCGATGGCCAGCTGCGCCCGGTCAACGCATCGGTCAGCGGCAGTGTGGGCGAGGTCCAGGGCAGCAAGCAGCAACCGCTCAGCTTCCGCACTCTGCGCAGCGGCGAGACGCAGTCGCAGATCGCGGTGTTCCGCATCCGCGACGACGAACCGATGCACTTTACCCTCGAGGTGCGCTACGACCGCAACCGCGAGCCGGCCGAGGTGAACTTCATCCAGCGCTTCCATATCGACCGTTGAGCCGTGTCCGCCATGCTTGCCCACCTGCATGATTTCGACGCCGCCCCCTCGCGGGGCGTCACGCTCCCCGACGGTAGAAAGGCCTTCCTCGTGCGCGTGCACGGCCGGATCAGCGCCTTCGTCAACCGCTGCCCGCACCAGCAGGTACCGCTGAACCTGCCCGAAGGAAGCTTCCTCGAGGCGGGTGGCGAGCTGATCCAGTGCGGTATGCATGGTGCCCTGTTCCTGCCGGAAAGCGGCGAGTGCGTGTTCGGCCCCTGCCAAGGGCGCTTCCTGGAGCCAGTGGCCGTCTCAATCGACACCGAGGGCAATATCCACTTGGCGAGTGAGTGATATCGGAAGCCTGGCTCTCAGACCGATCGACACCGGCCGTGCATCACGCCAGCCGACCTCGCAGCCATGGGCGACTACCTCCACACCGCATTCGACCACGGCCTTGAGCGTGGCGGCATAGGCCGGATCGAGATGTGCCGCCGGCGCCACGTCGCGAATCCCCGTATGCGCCACGCAGAACAGCAACACCGCACGCTGGCCCTGCTCGGCCAGGGCCGCCAGCGCCAGCAGGTGCTTGCGGCCGCGCTCGCTCACTGCATCGGGAAAGTAGCCGTGACCGTCGAACTCCTTGAGCGTCACCTGTTTGACCTCGACGAAGGCGGTGCCCCTATCGGGATCGTCGAGGCGAAAGTCGAGCCGCGCTCCCTCCACCTTGGCTTCGCGCTTCAGCATGGCATAGCCGGCCAGCGATTCCACACGTCCGGCCCGCAGGGCCTCCTCGACGATGCGGTTGGTGCGACCGGTATGCACCGAGGCCAATGCCACGCTGCCGTCGGCCTGGGTCAGCTCGATCAGCTCCCAGGTCCAGGCCAGCTTGCGCGCCGGATTGTCGCTCGGCGCCAGCCACACGCGACAGCCCGGTACGTTCACCGCCCGCATCGAGCCGGTGTTGGGGCAGTGCGCCACCACTTCGCGGCCATTGTCGAGACGCACGTCGGCGAGAAAGCGCTTGTAGCGGCGCAGCAGCACGCCTGGGACCAGGGCGGGGTATTCCACGTAGACGCCCCCTATTGCCGCGCCAGAAAGCGCTCGAGACGACTTACCGCCTCCTCCAGGCGAGCGATGCCGGTGGTAAAGGCGATGCGCACATGGTGCTCGCCCCCATGCACGGCGAAGTCGACCCCGGGCGTGATGGCGACGCTCTCCTCCTCCAGCAGGCGCTGACAGAAGGCCTGGCTGTCGCGGCTGTAGCGCGAGATGTCGAGCCACAGGTAGAAGGCGCCCTGCGGCGGCAGCGACGGCGCCAGACCCAGTCGGGCAAGACCGGCCAGTAGCGCATCGCGGCGACGGCCGAGCTCGACGCGGCGGTTCTCGAGCAGGTCGCGGCACGCCGGGGTGAAGGCGGCCAGCGCCGCATGCTGGGCCGGGGTGGGGGCGGCGAGGAAGACGTTCTGGGCCAGCCGGGTCAGCGGCTCCACGGCATCCTCGGGCGCCAGCAGCCAGCCCAAGCGCCAGCCGGTCATGCCGAAATACTTGGAGAAGCTGTTGACCACGAAGGCTTCGCTCGAGAGCGAGACCACCGATAGCGGCTCAATGTCATAGCTGAGCCCCTGGTAGATCTCGTCCACCAGCAGATGCCCCCCTTTGGCAGCCACCGTGTCGGCGACCGCCTTGAGCTGTGCCGCATCGAGCATATGTCCGGTGGGGTTCGACGGCGTGGCGAGCATTGCCAGGCGGGTGTCATCGCGCCAGTGGCGGGCCACGAGGTCGGCGTCGAGTTGCCAGCCGCTCTCCAGGCCGACGGGAACGGTATCCACCTCGGCGCCGGCCAGGGCCATGAAGTGCCGGTTACAGGGATAATTGGGATCGGCCATCAGCACCCTGTCGCCGGGGCCGACCAGTAGCTGGCTGGCGAGCAGCAGTGCCCCGGAGGCGCCGGGTGTGATCAGGATGCGCCGGGGGTCGATGTCGGCCCCGAAGTGCTCGCGATAATGGCCGGCGATCGCCTCGCGCAGTGCCGGCAACCCGGCGGCCGGGCTGTAGCGGGTATGTCCCGCTGCCAGCGCCGCCTGACCGGCCGCCACCACCGGCTCGGGCGTGGCGAAATCGGGCTCGCCCACCTCGAGGTGGATGACGTCATGGCCGGCCGCCTCGCGCGCCTGGGCGGCCTCCAGCAGACTCATCACACGGAAGGGCTCAACGCGATCAACGCGCGGATTCCACGGCATGGCAAACTCCTGAACGCAAGATAGATGGCCGGAGGTCGGCACTTTTCCGGATACGGCGGTCAAAAAACCATACCATTGATTTGGCCCGCGGAAAGGCCTCGGCCATTCTCGCTGGGTATTGCAAAACTCTACGAATTCCGATAAACAAGCATGCCTTTGGCGTGAGATACCTTGCACCATGTTGCGGCGGGTATTGATCAGCAGTCACTCAAGTAATGAGGCAGTCCCATGCCAGTAGCAGACAAGAAGACGGAAGCGCCCAAAAAATTCACCCCGTACGAGGCCGCACCGGGTGAAGAGTACATGAACGAGCAGCAGCTTGAGCACTTCCGACAGATCCTGCTGGGCTGGAAACAGGAGCTCATGGAAGAGGTCGATCGGACGGTGCGCCACCTGCAGGAAGAGGCCAACAACTACGCCGATCCCGCGGACCGCGCCACACAGGAAGAAGGCTTCAGCCTGGAGCTGCGCACCCGCGACCGCGAACGCAAACTGCTCAAGAAGATCAACGAGACGCTCGAGAAGATCGATGAGGACGACTACGGCTTCTGCGAGGCCTGCGGCGTCGAGATCGGCATTCGTCGCCTGGAGGCTCGCCCCACGGCCACACTGTGCGTCGACTGCAAGACCCTGGCCGAGCTCAAGGAAAAGCAGCTCGGCGGTTGATGCCGGTGTGATGCGCCTCGCTCTCCTTCGCAACGGGCACCGCTGGGTGCCCGTTTGCATGTCGGCCACCGCAGCCAGGAACCAGACATGACCGGCTACCGCGGCCGCTTCGCTCCCACCCCCTCGGGCGCCCTGCACTTCGGCTCGCTGATCGCCGCCTTGGCCAGCTTTCTCGATGCCCGACGGGCCAGCGGCGAATGGCTCATGCGCATCGAGGACATCGACCCGCCCCGCTGCCCGGCAGGTGCCGCCGACACCATTCTGCGCCAGCTCGAGGCTTTCGGCCTGCACTGGGACGGTCCGGTACGTTGGCAGCATGACCTCGATGCGGCCTACGCAGCGGCCCTGGAACGACTCGAGACGCTGGGCCTGGCCTATCCTTGCAGTTGTTCACGCAAGCAGTGGCGCGCGTACCCGGTCTATCCCGGCTGGTGCCGTGAGGGCGTACGCGAACCGGGCAAGCCGGTAGCCTGGCGTCTGCGCAGCGACCTCGGCCTGCGTCCGGTAGTGTGGCAGGATCGCCTGTTCGGCGAGCAGCGCTTCGATCCCGCCGAGCTCGGCGACGTGGTGCTCAAGCGCAAGGATGGGCTGTGGGCCTACCAGCTTGCCGTGGTGGTGGACGACGCCGACCAGGGCATCAGCGACGTGGTCCGCGGCTACGACCTGCTCGACAACACGCCCTGGCAGCGCCAGTTGCAGCACGCCCTGGGGCTGCCCGAGCCGCGCTACCTGCACCTGCCCTTGATCGTCAATCGCGAAGGCCAGAAGCTGTCCAAGCAGAACCTGGCGCCGGCGCTGCCGCTGGAAGACCATGCCGTGCGGCCATTACTTCATCGCGCCCTGGCGGCACTCGATCAGGCACCGCCCATCGAGCTGCGTACGGCGCCGGTGGCCGAACAGCTTGCCTGGGCCACTGCCCGCTGGGAGTCGAGCCGTATCCGTGCCGAAGCCCAACGCTGGGAGTAAGGAGCGACCATGTACGTCTATCGCATCATGCTGTTCCTGGTCTTCGGCGGTTACTTGCTGTCGCCGCTGCTGATGAGCGGCTGGTCGAGCCCCGGCGTGGCCTGGTATCGCCCCTTCGTCATCTGGGGGGTGCTGATTGCCCTGACGCTGTGGCTGGAGCAGAAGAGGAAACTTGATGAACGCTAGCCTCGCCAGCGTCTTCGCCCTGGGCAGCGGCTACCTGCTGCTGATGTTCCTCTGTGCCCTGGCGGTGGAACGGGGTTGGCTCAGCCGCCGGGTGACACGACATCCCGCCGTATACACCCTTGCGCTCGGCGTCTATGCCAGCGCCTGGGCGGTCTACGGCAGCCTTGAGCTGGCGGCCAGCTCAGGCTATGGCTACCTCGCCTACTACCTGGGCGCGGCGGGGGCCTTCCTGCTGGCCCCGGTGCTGCTGGTACCGATCCAGCGCATGGCTCGAACCCACCAGCTCGCCTCGCTGGCCGACCTGTTCGCCTTTCGCTTCCGCTCGCGCTGGGTCGGCACGCTGATCACCGTGATCAGCCTGCTGGCGGTGTTACCGTTGCTGGC
Organism: Halomonas sp. MCCC 1A13316; assembly: GCF_014931605.1. Taxonomy (NCBI): domain Bacteria; kingdom Pseudomonadati; phylum Pseudomonadota; class Gammaproteobacteria; order Oceanospirillales; family Halomonadaceae; genus Billgrantia; species Billgrantia diversa. The sequence goes on from NZ_CP053382.1 coordinate 4,197,437, forward strand.
ATTGCAGGTCCAGACCCTGGGCGACGCCATCCATCTGATGACCGGTGCCGCCTCGCCTGCCCTTCTGGCCTTGGCCTTGTGCACCTTGATTGCGCTGTTCGCCATGATCTTCGGTACGCGGCATGGCAATGGCCCGGCTCGGCACGACACCCTGCTGGCCGTGATTGCGCTGACATCGGTGGTTAAGCTCGTTGCCATGCTGGCACTGGGCGCCTTCGCCCTGTTCGTCGTTTTCGATGGTCCTGCCGACCTGCAGACCTGGCTGGATGGTCCCGGACAGGCCTATCAAGCCAGCGTGGTGCAGCCGGACGCCACCCACTGGCGCACGCTGCTGTTGCTGTTCTTCGCGACGGCCCTGTTGATGCCGCACATTTTCCATATCACCTTTGCCGAGACCCTGTCGCGCCACACCCTGCTGCAGGCGAGTTGGTCGCTGCCGCTGTTCCTGCTGCTGATGGCGATCCCGGTGCCGCTGTTGCTGTGGGCAGGCCAACGGCTGGGTAGCCATGAGGTGCTAAGCGCCGCCTACCTGGCCTTCGGCCTGTCCGATTCGTTCTGGGTCCAGGCACTGGCTTTCCTTGCCGGCCTGGCAGCCACCAGCGGCACCCTGGTGATCATCGCCATGGCGCTGTCGGGCATGATTCTCAACCATCTGCTGTTGGTCGCCCACCCACCCGAGGCCCAGCCCAACCTCTACCGCTGGCTGCGCTGGCTGCGACGGGCGCTGATGGCCACGGTAATTCTCGGCGGCTGGCTGTTCTATCGCACGGTGGGTGTCCACCACGACCTGACCACCCTGGGGCTGGCGGCTTTCGTCGGCATGGCCCAGTGCCTGCCGGGGCTGCTGGCGCTGCTCTACTGGCCGGGCGCCAACCGCAAGGGCATGGTTTCGGGGCTGGTCGTGGGCGTACTGGTCTGGCTCGCCGGACTGTGGTTGCCGCTGCTCACCGGCCTGCCCAGCTTGCTACTGATCCCGCCGGGAATGGAACTGCTCGTCGGCGAGCCCAACTGGTACGTGGTCACCCTGGTCTCGCTGGCGCTCAACATCCTCGTCTTCATTGTCGTTTCGCTGGCCACGCCCACCTCCGAGGGCGAACGTGCCGCCGCCGAGGCATGCTCGGTGGACGCCGTGATCCGCCCCAAGCGGCTGCCACTGCTCGCCACCTCCGGCGAAGAGTTCAAGCAACCACTGGCACAGGCGCTGGGCGAAGATGTTGCCCAGCGCGAAGTGGAACGTGCGCTCACCGATCTCGGCATGTCGCCATTGGACGGTCGCCCCTACGCCTTGCGGCGGCTACGCGACCGTATCCAGGCCAACCTCTCCGGTCTGATGGGACCCTCGGTGGCCCAGGATATCGTCGACCGCTACCTGCCCTACCGGCGCAGCGGTCAGGAGCCCACCGATGACATCCACTTCGTCGAGAGCCGGCTGGAAGCCTATCGTTCGCGGCTCACAGGACTGGCGCGTGAACTCGACGGCCTGCGCCGCTACCATCGCCGCATACTTGCCCGGCTGCCGGTGGGGCTGTGCGCTTTCGGCGTCGACGACGAACTGCTGATGTGGAACGATGCCCTGGCAGCGCTCTCCGGCATCGACGGAGCCGGCGTCGTGGGCGCTCGCCGCGACGGGCTGCCCGCCCCCTGGGCCGAACTGATGGGCCGTGCCCTGGTCGAGCCCAACGACTATCTTTACAAGCAGCCGGTCGAGCTCAATGGCAGCGTGCGCTACCTGACCTTTCACCGTGCCGAGCTGCAGGCCGACGAAGACGTGCGCGGCGGCACCGTGATCCTGATCGAGGATCACAGCGAGATGAAGTGGCTCGAGGACGAACTGGTGCATGCCGCCCGGCTGGCCTCGATCGGCCAGCTTGCCGCTGGCGTGGCCCACGAGATCGGCAACCCGGTGACCGGTATCTCGTCGCTGGCACAGAACCTGCGCTATGACACCGACGATCCCGAAGTCCTGGAGACTGCCCAGCAGATACAGCAGCTGACCGACCGAATCTCGCGCATCGTCAGTTCGCTGGTCGGTTTCGCCCATGGCGGCCGCCACGTCAAGGACACCACCCTGGCCCCGGTCTCCATTGCCGCCATCGCCGACGAGGCGCTGCACTTGATCCGCCTGGCGCGCTCAGGAGAGGATGTCCGTTACCGTAATCTCTGCCCCGCCGAATTCGTGGTACTCGGCGACACCCAGCGGTTGCAGCAAGTCATGATCAATCTGCTGAGCAATGCGCGTGACGCCAGCGAACCGGAAGGCGAAGTGGTGATCGACGCCGAACCGGAGGGCGGCATGCTGAAGGTCACCGTTACCGACGAGGGGCATGGGCTGGACGATCGGGTTCGCGAGCATTTGTTCGAACCCTTTACCACCACCAAGCCGCCGGGAGAAGGCACGGGGCTCGGCCTGCCGCTGGTCTACAGTATCATTGCCGAGCACCACGGCAGGATCGAGATCGAATCACCGCCCCCTGGGCGGGAGCGGGGCACTCGCATCTGCCTGTGGCTGCCCACCGAACGAGAGGATGGTGAACATACCGATGAGCCGGATTCTGATCGTTGAAGACGAAGCCATCATCCGCACTGCGCTACGCAGGCTGCTGGAGCGCCACGACTATCAGGTCAGCGAGGCCGGCAGCGTGGATGAAGCGCTGGCCCTGGAGCCGCGCGGCTTCGATCTGGTGATCAGTGACCTGCGCCTGCCCGGAGAGCCCGGCACCGATCTGATCGAGCAGGCCGCGCCAGTGCCCGTGTTGATCATGACCAGCTACGCCAGCATGCGCTCTGCGGTGGAGTCGCTGAAGCAGGGTGCGGTGGACTATGTGGCCAAACCCTTCGACCACGACGAACTGCTGGAGACCGTGGCCCGTGTGCTCCACCAGCAATCGTCGCATCGCGCCCAGCCGCCCGACGTCACCGATGCCGGCGGCTCGCGCCAGCCCATGATCGGCGAGTGTCCGGCCATGCAGTCGGTCTACACGCGCATCCGCAAGACCGCTCCGGCCGACGTCACCGTGCTGATCCAGGGTGAATCGGGCACCGGCAAGGAGCTGGTGGCACGGGCCATCCACCAGCAGAGCCAGCGCACCCACGCGCCGCTGATCTGCGTCAACTGTGCCGCCATCCCCGAGACCCTGATCGAGTCGGAGCTGTTCGGCCACGAGAAGGGCGCCTTCACCGGGGCCAGTGCCGCCCGCACCGGCCTGGTCGAAGCTGCCGACGGCGGCACGCTGTTCCTCGACGAGATAGGCGAATTGCCACTCGACGCCCAGGCGCGCCTGCTGCGCGTGCTGCAGGAGGGAGAGATCCGCCGCATCGGCTCGGTGGAGACACGCCATGTCGACGTGCGCCTGATCGCCGCGACCCACCGCGACCTGCGGGCCTTGTCCAAGACCGGCGAATTCCGCCTCGATCTCTACTACCGGCTCAACGTGATGCAGATCGATTTGCCGCCACTGCGCGAGCGCGAGGATGACATCCTGCTGATCACCGATGTGCTGCTGGAGAAGGCCTGTGGGCGGCACCAGCGTGAAGGGCTGCGCCTGTCTCGGGCGGCACGTCGCGAGATTCGCGACTATCCCTGGCCCGGCAACGTACGCGAACTCGAGAATGCCCTTGAGCGCGGCGTGATCCTGGCCGAAGGCCACTTGATCCATCCCGACGATCTGGGGCTGCACCCGAATTCGACACCTCATTCACGCAGCATCGTCGAGCCCAGGCCGATAGCCACCGACCAAGCGTTGGATGAGGAAGGCAACGTCGAAGAGGATCTTTCCCTGGAGGACTACTTCCAGCACTTCGTACTGGAACATCAGGATCACATGAGCGAAACGGAGCTCGCCCAGAAACTGGGAATCAGCCGAAAATGCCTATGGGAGCGCCGCCAGCGCCTGGGCATACCGCGCAAGAAGCAAGCCCGGCGCAGTAACGCCTGACGAGAAAAATGCTCTTCTACGACTAACGTCCAAGCGCCTCGACCGGTTCGTCGAAGGCGCTTTTTTGTGCCCGGCCGGGCCTATTTGCACCAGGTGTTACCTTCCCACCCAGAATTTGCCCCGACATGGCGCAGCAGGGGTAACACACCAGGCATGCTGGTTGAGAGCACTCTAGGGCTAGTGGCACAAGCCACTGTTATTAATAGACTAAAAACCACCTTGGCATGTGCCGTGCAACATTCAGGGCAAGAAAAACAACATCCGGCTGCCCCCGAGCCAACAACAATAACAAGGCATCAGGGAAGGCAGGGCCTGCGCCAATAACAACAATGGCAGGCTGTGAAGAGGATGCGGCCAGGGGCAACAACGACAAGACGCCCCGGAGAGAGCCGCCCTTCGCTTTATTCGCCCAACAACAACAAGATTTGAGCGAAGCACCGGATCCATCAGGACGCGACGCGCCAACCCCGGCCTACAACAAGAACAACGGCCGCAAAAGCGCACCTTCGGCAACAACATCAACAAGCCGAAGGCAGGCATATCTCCTGTGCCGTCGTGGTTGGATTATTGTTTTGAATACGAGGCGGTCGCAACCAGGAACGTCAACAATCACAACAACATTGTTTGCCTGTGATTCTTGGTGACTGTGGTGCGTATTCAAGGCGATGCGCCATCACGAAGAAGAAACAGCCGCAAGGACGCAGCACCGTTTTGCTTGTCAGAGGAGGCCCAGCGGCCTCCTCTTTTGCTTTGTATTCTCCTGCCACGTCCTTACGGTGAATCCCTCCGCCGCTTTGCAAGGTGTCGGCGGTCGGCTACACTCTACAACTTTCGCACACTGCGAGTCGAAATCGCCGCATGTTCAAAGGATTTACCCGCTTTCTGCAGAGCCCTGGCACGCATCTCAGGACACTCTTTGGCCCCCAAGACGCTTCCGGGGGGCAGGCAGGCCCTCGAATCGTTCCCCGCGATCAACATCCCATTTCGCGCCAGCATTTCAGTGAGGCGGCACTGAAGGTACTCTATCGCCTGCACAATGCCGGCTTCGAGGCTTACCTGGTGGGCGGCTGCATTCGCGACTCCCTGCTCGGCAAGATGCCCAAGGACTTCGACGTCGCGACCAATGCCACGCCCGAACAGGTACGGGAACTGTTTCGCAACTCCCGCATCATCGGCCGGCGCTTTCGCATCGTGCATGTGCGCTTCGGCCGAGAAGTGATCGAGGTCACGACCTTCCGCGGGACTCACGGTGACGATCATGGCGATCATATCGCCCAGCAATCCGAGCATGGCCTGCTGCTACGCGACAATGTCTGGGGAAACATCCAGGAAGATGCCATTCGCCGCGACTTCACCGTCAATGCGATCTACTACAGCATTGCGGATTTCTCCATTCACGATTTCGCCGACGGCATGCGCGACATTGAATCGCGCACCCTGCGTCTTATCGGCGACCCTGCCGTTCGCTACCGCGAGGATCCGGTACGCATGCTGCGTGCGGTGCGCTTCGCGGCCAAGCTCGATTTCCATATCGCACCGGACTCGGAAGCACCGATCACTGAGCTGGCGCCGCTGCTGCTGCAGATCCCGCCCGCCCGGCTGTTCGACGAAATGCTCAAGCTGTTCATGGCCGGCCATGGCGTGGAGACCTTCCACCTGCTGCGCCATTACAGCCTGTTCGCCATGCTCTTTCCCGAGACCGACGAGGCCATGGCCGAGCTGCCCTGGGCCGAGCCGCTGATCGAACACGCCTTGGCCAGCACCGACCGGCGTATACGCGAAGAGAAACCGGTGACACCGGCGTTTCTCTTCGCCGCCCTGCTGTGGGGTCCCGTACAGCTCCGCCAGGCCGCGCTGGAAGCCGAGGACATGCCACCCATACCGGCACTGCAGCTGGCCTCGCAGCAAGTCCTGTCGCGCCAGCTGAAGCATATCTCGATTCCCAAGCGTTTCAGCATGCCGATGCGCGATATCTGGGATCTGCAGCAGCGCCTGCCCCAGCGACGCGGCAAGCGCGCCCTGCAGACCCGGGAGCATCCGCGCTTTCGTGCTGCCTATGACTTCTTGCTGCTGCGCGAGGCCGCCGGGGAGATCGAACCCGGTCTCGGCGATTGGTGGACGGCCTATCAGGAGGGTGACGAGCACGAGCAACGGCGCCTGCTGGAAAAGGCCGGTGCCGATGCCGGCCCCGGGGGCAATAATTCACGCCGCCGGCGTCCGCGCAAACGTCGGCGGCGGAGTTCCTCCGGCCCCTCATGACACCGCCCGTCGACGTGTATGTCGGGCTCGGCAGCAACCTCGACGACCCGGTCGCTCAGGTCCGCCGAGCGCTCGATGAACTCGGCACCCTGCCTTTGTCCGAGCGTATTGCCACATCGCGGCTGTATGCCAGCCGCCCGGTCGGCCCCCAGGACCAGCCGAACTTCATCAATGCCGTCGCTCATCTGCGTACTCGCCTCTCTCCGCTGGCCCTGCTCGATCAATTGCAGGCCCTGGAACAGCGTCATCACCGGATTCGCCAGCGCCACTGGGGGCCCCGCACCCTCGACCTCGACCTGCTACTGTACGGAAACGAGACCTTGAAGCTGGTACGCCTGCAGGTGCCGCACCGCGAGATGACGTCGCGCGCCTTCGTGCTGTTGCCCCTCGCCGAGCTGGCGCCGCGATTGCAACTCCCCGACGGGCGGCACATTGCGGAACTGACGGGAACGCTCGCCACCGCTGGCGAGGTCGAAGTGTTACCTGACGACGCGAACTGAGCGGGCGGGGGTGTTACCAGTCGACACGACTGTCGTATTCTGGTAACAATCACGCGCAGCATTGGCGCCAGAAGCTTCAGCCGGTCGCCCGAGACACAATGGGAGCACGCCATGAAATCCGTCACGCTAAGCACACTGCAGGGCTACAAGCGCGCAGGTGAAACCTTCAGCTGCCTGACCGCCTACGATGCCTCCTTCGCGCGCACCGTCGCCGAAGCGGGCATCGAGGTCATGCTGGTTGGCGATTCGCTGGGCATGGTACTGCAGGGCCACGCCAGTACGCTGCCGGTGACCCTCGAGGACATCTGTTATCACACCCGCTGCGTGGCAGCTGCCAAGGGGGCGAGCCTGCTGATGGCCGACCTTCCCTTCATGAGCAACGCCACCAGCGAACGCATGCTGAATGACGCCGCCGCACTGATGCGCGCCGGCGCCGAGATCGTCAAGGTCGAGGGCGAAGCCTGGATGGCCGACGGCATCCGCGAAATGACGCGCCGCGGCGTGCCCGTCTGCGCCCATCTCGGCCTCACGCCCCAGACCGTCTACCAGCTCGGCGGCTACAAGGTACAGGGCCGCGACGCCGAGCGCGCCGACCAGATCCTCGCCGATGCCCGTACGCTGGTCGAGGCGGGCGCTTCGGTCATCCTGCTCGAGTGTGTGCCGGCAAGCCTGGGCAAGATCATCACCGAGGCCCTCGACGTGCCCGTGATCGGCATCGGTGCCGGCCCTGACACGGATGGCCAGATCCTCGTCATGCACGACGTACTCGGCGTCACTCACGGCCGCACGCCACGCTTCGTCAAGAACTTCATGACCGAGGCCGACGACATCGCCGGTGCGTTTCGCCGCTACCACGAGGACGTCAAGGCGCGTCGCTTCCCGGCCGAGGAACACAGTTTCTAGTTCCTTTCATCCCCTTCAGGAGGCCCGCTGATGCGTACCCTGCGAGACATTCCTGCGCTGCGTGAAACCCTCGGCGAATATCGTCGCCGTGGACAGCGCATCGGGCTGGTGCCGACTATGGGCAATCTCCATGCGGGCCATCTGGCACTGGTGGAAGCCGCCCGCCAGCATGCCGATGTGGTCGTGGCCACCATATTCGTCAACCCGCTGCAGTTCGGGGCGGGTGAGGATCTCGACGCTTATCCGCGCACCCTGGCCGACGACCAGGCGAAGCTGGAAGCCTCCGGTTGCGACCTGCTGTTCACGCCTGGCGTCGCCATCCTCTACCCGCGCGGCCTCGGCGACCAGACCCGTGTCTGCGTCCCTGCCGTCAGCGAGGGGCTCTGTGGCGGCTCGCGGCCCGGGCATTTCGATGGCGTCTCCACCGTGGTCAGCATTTTGTTCAATCTGGTGCAGCCCGATGTCGCCTGCTTCGGCGAAAAGGACTATCAGCAGCTGGCCGTGATCCGCAAGCTGGTCGAGGACCTGCATTTTCCCATCGAGATCGTCGGCGTGCCCATCGTGAGGGCCGAGGATGGCTTGGCGCTTTCGTCGCGCAACGGCTATCTCGACGCCACCGCGCGAGCCGCTGCCCCCGAACTGCAGCGCACCCTGGCCGCACTGCGCGAGGCTCTCGAGGCCGGCAAGCCCGTCGAAACGACCCTCGAGGCCGGCCTGGCTCGGCTGCGCGAGGCCGGTTTCGAGACCGATTATCTGGAACTGCGCGCCGCCGACCTGGGGCCGATAGCGTCCGACACTCGCGAGGCCGTGCTGCTCACCGCCGCCCGCCTGGGCACGACTCGCCTGATCGACAACCTGACCCTGACCCTGCCGCGCTGAAGCGGCGTCCGTACCTCGGAGGAAAAAGCCCGCATGTTCACCGTCATGCTCAAGGCCAAGCTGCACATGGCCCGTGTCACTCATGCCGTGCTCAACTACGAAGGCTCCTGCGCCATCGACGGCGAACTGCTGGACATGTCCGGCATCCGCGAGAACGAGCAGATCCAGATATACAATGTCGAGAACGGCCAGCGTTTCACCACCTATGCCATTCGCGCCGAAGAGGGTTCGCAGGTCATCTCGATCAACGGCGCCGCCGCGCACCTGGCCGGCCCCGGCGACCGTGTGATCATTTGCAGCTATGCTCACTACAGCGAGGCCGAGTTGGAGAAGCACCAGCCGAGTCTCGTCTACCTGCAGGAAGGCAACGTCGTCAGCCATACCAGCAATGCCATTCCCGTCCAGCTCGCCTGACGGCCCGGCAAAGCGGCTGGCGGCGCGTCTGGGGCCATCTCCGCATGAGGCATTGCCGCAGCGCACAATAGTCGCCTATGCTGGTCCCCTCAGCGTCTGAACGACTCAGGAGAATTCCAAATGCAAGATGTGGTGATCGTAGCCGCTCGTCGTACCGCCATCGGCGCTTTCGGGGGGTCGCTCGCCGGCATCCCCGCCAGCGACCTCGGTGCGCTGGTGATCAAGGACATCCTGGCCTCCACCGGCGTGGCCCCCGACCAGGTCGATGAGGTGTTGCTCGGTCAGGTGCTCACTGCCGGCGTGGGCCAGAACCCGGCGCGTCAGGCCGCCATCAAGGCTGGCCTGCCCGCGGCGGTCCCCGCCATGACCATCAACAAGGTGTGCGGCTCCGGCCTCAAGGCACTGCACCTGGCGACCCAGGCGATCCGCTGCGGCGACGCCGAGCTGATCCTCGCCGGCGGCCAGGAGAATATGTCCGCTTCACCCCACGTACTGCCCAACTCGCGCAACGGACAGCGCATGGGTGACTGGAAAGCCATCGACACCATGGTTCACGACGGCCTGTGGGATGCTTTCAACGATTACCACATGGGCATCACCGCGGAGAACCTCGCCGAGAAGTATGGCATCTCTAGAGAGGCGATGGACGAGTTCGCCGCCGCCTCTCAGCAAAAGGCCTCCGCGGCCATCCGCGAAGGACGCTTCAAGGGCCAGATCGTCCCCGTGGAGATCCCCCAGCGCAAGGGCGATCCGGTGGTCTTCGATACCGATGAGAACCCGCGGGAAGTGACCGCCGACAAACTCGGCACCATGAAGCCCGCCTTCAAGAAGGATGGTACCGTCACCGCCGGCAACGCCTCCTCGCTCAACGACGGCGCCGCCGTGGTGATGATCTGTTCCGCCGACAAGGCCCGCGAGCTCGGCCTCGAGCCGCTGGCACGTATTGCCGCCTATTCGAATGCCGGCGTCGATCCCGCCATCATGGGCATCGGCCCGGCACCGGCTACACGCCGTTGCCTGGAGAAGGCCGGATGGAGCCTCGACGACCTCGATCTGGTCGAAGCGAACGAAGCTTTCGCCGCCCAGGCGTTGTCGGTCAACAAGGAACTCGGCTGGGATGTCTCCAAGGTCAACGTCAACGGCGGCGCCATTGCCCTTGGCCACCCCATCGGTGCCTCCGGCTGCCGCGTGCTGGTCTCGCTGCTGCACGAGATGATCGCCCGCGACGCCAAGAAGGGCCTGGCCACACTGTGTATCGGCGGTGGGCAAGGCGTTGCCCTAGCCATCGAGCGATAAGCAGAGCGGCGCCGGGAACAGACCGTAGAGGGGGTCCTACGCCAGGGATGGCGTCGGTAGCGCCCAGGGAAGGCTTTACAGCGCCCCCTCGATGGTCCGACACTTCGGGCCTGTTCCCGGATCAGCCGCGGCGCGTAAAAAAACCGCCCTCATGGCCAGGCCATGGGGGCGGTTCGTTTTTTGGCGTCGAGTGGCGCTTACAGCGCGGTCTCGGCCTGCTCGGATTCGAAGGCGGCCTTCTCTTCCGGCGTGATCTCCTTGATGGTGAGCTTCACGCGGTTGCGGTTGTCGATGTCGAGCACCTTGACCACCACCTCGTCACCCTCGTTGAGGAAATCGCGCACGTCGTTGACCCGCTCGGGCACGATCTGCGAGATGTGCACCAAGCCGTCGGTGCCCGGCATGATGTTGACGAAGGCACCGAAGTCGGCGATTCGCACTACCTTGCCGCGGTAGAGCTTGCCGATCTCGGCCTCGGCGGTGATCGACAGCACGATGTCGATAGCCTTCTTGGCCGCCGCCTTGTCCTCGGCGTAGATACGCACCGTGCCATCGTCGTCCAGGTCGATGGAAGCGCCGGTATCCTCGCAGATCTTGCGAATGGTGGCGCCGCCCTTGCCGATGACGTCGCGAATCTTCTCCGGATCGATCTTGATGGTAGCCATGGAGGGCGCGTTCTCGGAGACCTCGGAGCGGCTCTGACCGATCACCGTGTTCATCTGCTCGAGAATGTGCAGACGAGCATCATGAGCCTGCTGCAAGGCGATCTCCATGATCTCCTCATTGATACCCTCGATCTTGATGTCCATCTGCAGAGCGGTGACGCCGGCGGCCGAACCGGCCACCTTGAAGTCCATGTCGCCCAGATGGTCTTCGTCACCGAGAATATCGGTGAGTACGGCGAAACCGTCCTCGTCCTTCACCAAGCCCATGGCGATGCCCGCCACCGGCGCCTTCATCGGCACGCCAGCGTCCATCAACGCCAGTGAAGCACCGCACACCGAAGCCATGGAGCTGGAACCATTGGACTCGGTGATTTCGGAGACTACGCGGATGGTGTAGGGGAAATCCGCCTCGTCGGGCAGCATGGCCTGCACACCGCGACGCGCCAAGCGCCCGTGGCCGATCTCACGACGCTTGGGGCCGCCCATGAAGCCGGCCTCGCCTACGCTGTAGGGCGGGAAGTTGTAATGCAGCAGGAAGCGGTCCTTGCGCTCGCCCTCCAGCGATTCGATCAGCTGAGCGTCGCGCAGGGTACCCAGGGTGGCGATGACGATCGCCTGGGTCTCGCCACGGGTGAAGATCGCCGAACCGTGTGTCTTGGGCAGGCTGCCCACCTCGATGGCCAGAGGCCGTACGGTCTTCTGGTCGCGACCGTCGATGCGCGGTTCACCCTTGACCACTCGCGAGCGTACCACCTTCTTCTCGAGGCCAGCGAAGGCGCCCTTGACCTCGTCGGCGTCGAACTGGCCTTCTTCTTCACCGGCCAGTTGCTCCACCGCCTGTTCCTTGAGCGCGGCGAGGGCGTCCTGACGGGCCATCTTGTCGGTAATGCGGTAGGCTTCGCCGACCTTGGCCTCGAAGGCCGAGGCGACGGCCTGCTTGAGCGCGGTATTCTCGGCGGGGGGCTGCCAGTCCCACTTGGGCTTGCCGGCTTCGGCGACGAGTTCGTTGATGGCCGTGATGGCCACCTGCATCTCCTGGTGGCCGAAGAGCACAGCACCCAACATTTCGTCCTCGAGCAGCTCATCCGCCTCGGACTCGACCATAAGCACGGCCTTCTCGGTGCCGGCAACGACCATGTCCAGCTCGGAGCCGGTGAGCTCTTCCACGGTGGGATTGAGGAAGTAGCCCTTGTCTTCGTTGAAGCCGACACGGGCGGCAGCGATGGGGCCCTTGAACGGCACGCCTGAAATCGACAGTGCCGCGGAGGTGCCGAGCATGGCGGCGATGTCGGGGTCATGGTTGCGATCGGTGGAGAGCACCGTACAAATGACCTGCACCTCGTTCATGAAGCCCTTGGGAAACAGCGGGCGAATCGGGCGGTCGATCAGCCGCGAGGTGAGGGTCTCCTTCTCGGTGGGACGCCCCTCGCGCTTGAAGAAGCCACCGGGGATCTTGCCCACGGCGTAGGTCTTCTCCTGATAGAACACCGCCAGGGGGAAGAAGTCCTGGCCTGGCTTGATATCTTTCTTGGCCACCACGGTGCACAGCACTACGGTGTCGTCCATGGTAACCAAGACGGCAGCGGTGGCCTGGCGGGCGATGCGCCCGGTTTCCAGGGTGACGGTGCTGCGACCGTACTGAAACGTTTTCTTGACCGGATTCACGGCGACTTCCTTCAACTTGTCTCTACTCATGTATGGGTCGTTTTTGACTCGGCGACCATTTTAGGTGTTGACGCGCGTGAGAGCCACCTATACGGCCGTTTTCGCCCTGACAAACGCAAAACGGGTAGCCCGAGGGGCTACCCGTTCAATGACCAAGAAAAGGTGGCATTCGCGTCGCGAAATGCCTTTCTCTTAGCGACGCAGGCCGAGGCGCTGAATCAGTGACTGATAGCGCGCCAGATCCTTGCGCTTCAGGTAGTCGAGCAGCTTGCGGCGCTGGTTGACCATGCGGATCAAGCCACGACGCGAGTGGTGATCCTGCTTGTTGGTCTTGAAGTGATCCTGCAGGCCGTCGATATTGGCGCTCAGCAAGGCCACCTGAACTTCGGGGGAACCGGTGTCGTTATCGCCACGGCTGTATTCCTTGACGATCTCGGCCTTCTGTTCAGCGGTAAGTGCCATCTGTTTCTCCAGTAAGCAATATGCCTGAAACGTGAATGTGTGAGACCACGCATATTTGCAGTCTCGGGCGTCTCTCCCTCAGGAAGCGGCGAGTCGTCGCGCTTCCTCAACCGGCCGCCGTGTTGAGCAGCCGTCTCGGCGCCACTTCCTGTGGCCCGGTTACCACGCCGAGTCCCAGGAAGGCCTCGTCGCAGTAGAGTCTTGCCGTTTCACCCACCCTCGCACCCGCGCCGTCGACGTTGGCCGACTGCCCGTGCATGAGCCGCTGTCTTGCCGCTTCATCCACATCGAGCCGCGGCAGGTGAGCCACCAGCACGTCGACCGGCAGCAGCGTCGCCTCGCGTTCGCTCTGACCCGGCAACGACTCGAGAGTTTCCAGCGCCAGCATGCCTTCGCTGCCGAAGGGCCCGGTGGCGAGCCGACGCAGGGCGGTGATGTGCGCCCCGCAGCCGAGTGCACGGCCGATATCCTCGGCCAGGGTACGAATATAGGTACCCTTGCTGACTCGAACCTCAAGCTCGAAAACCTCACCTTCGAAGGCAAGCAGCCGGGCATCATACACTGTCACACGACGTACTGCACGCTCGACGCTCTTGCCCTCACGGGCCAGTTCGTAGAGCTTGCGCCCCTGATGCTTGAGCGCCGAATACATTGGCGGCGTCTGATCGATCTCGCCGCGAAAACGCTCCAGCACCCGCTCGATGTCCTCGACCGACAGTGGCGGCACCTCGCAGCACTCGACCACTTCGCCCTCGGCGTCGCCGGTGTCGGTCACCGCACCGAGCTGTACTCGGGTACGGTAAACCTTGTCAGCTTCGAGCAGGTGGGCCGAGAACTTGGTAGCCTCGCCCAGACAGACCGGCAACAGCCCGGTCGCCATGGGATCCAGCGTGCCGGTATGGCCTGCCTTCTGCGCCTGCAGCAGGCGCCGGGCGCGCTGCAGGGCATGATTGCTCGAGGCGCCCTTGGGCTTGTCGAGCAGCAGCACGCCGTTGACCGGCAGCCCACGGCGGCGACGCGCCATCAGCCGCGCTCTCCCTCGTCGCTGCCATCCGGCTCGCCTGCCTCGCCAGGATGCCGAGTACGGTCACTTTCGACCGCCTCGTCGATCAGCGAGGAGAGCCGTTGACCGCGCACCACGCTCTCGTCGTAGTGAAAGCGCAGCTCCGGCACGTGACGCAGCTTGATGCGCCGGGCGATCTGACTGCGCAGGAACCCCGCCGCCTGCTTGAGAACCTTGAGGTTCTCCTTGATGCGCTCGGGGCTGTCCTCGCCCAGCAGGGTCACGTAGACGTCGGCATAGCCGAGGTCACGGCTGACCGTGACCCCGCTGACGGTGACCATGCCCAGGCGCGGGTCCTTGACCTCGCGCTGGATCAGCACGGCCAGCTCCTTCTGCAGCTGGTCGCCGACCCGGTCGGTACGCTTGAACTCGCGCATGCTCTACTCCCGCTGCGATTACAGCGTCCGCTCGACCTTGACCTGGTCGAAGACTTCGATCTTGTCGCCGACCTGGACGTCGTTGTAGTTCTTGACGCCGATGCCGCACTCCATGCCGTTGCGCACTTCCTGAACATCGTCCTTGAAGCGACGCAGCGACTCGAGCTCGCCTTCGTAGATGACCACGTTGTCGCGCAGCACGCGGATCTTCTTGTTACGGAAGACGGTTCCCTCGACCACCATGCAGCCGGCCACGGCGCCGATCTTGGGTGCGCGGAAGACGTCGCGGACCTCGGCCACGCCGACGATCTCCTCCTTCCACTCCGGTGCCAGCATGCCGCTCATCGCCTGCTTGACCTCGTCGATCAGCTGGTAGATGACGCTGTAGTAGCGCAGGTCCAGCCCCTCGCGCTCGATGATCTCGCGGGCAGCGGCGTCGGCACGCACGTTGAAGCCGACCACGATGGCTTCGGAGGCCAGCGCCAGGTTGGCGTCGGTACCGGTGATGCCACCCACGCCGGAGGAGACTACGGCCACCTGCACTTCTTCGGTGGAGAGCTCTTCCAGGGCGCCCTTGATCGCTTCCAGCGAACCCTGCACGTCGGCCTTGAGCACGATGTTGACCTTGGCCACCTCGTCCTGGCCCATCTGGCTGAACATGTTCTCCAGCTTGGCCTTCTGCTGGCGTGCCAGGCGCACCTCGCGGTACTTGCCCTGACGGAAGTTGGCGACCTCGCGAGCCTTCTTCTCGTCGGCCACGACCATGAAGTCGTCACCGGCGTCCGGCGTGCCGTCGAGACCCTGGATCTCGACCGGCATGGCGGGACCCACCTCTTCGACCTGCTGGCCGAGTTCGTTGGTCAGCGCACGTACGCGGCCGTAATGCAAACCGGCCAGCACGATGTCGCCCCGCCTCAGGGTGCCGTTCTGCACCAGTACGGTGGCCACCGGGCCGCGGCCCTTGTCGAGGCGCGACTCGACCACCACGCCCTTGCCGGGCGCTTCCGGTACCGCCTTGAGTTCGAGCACCTCGGAAACCAGCTGGATCGCTTCCAGCAACTCCTCGATGCCTTCACCGCTCTTGGCCGAGACGTGGACGAACTGAGTGTCGCCACCCCACTCCTCGGAGATGACACCATGCTGCGACAGCTCGTTCTTGACCCGGTCCGGGTCGGCTCCCGACTTGTCGATCTTGTTGACCGCCACCACCATGGGCACGTCGGCCGCCTTGGAGTGCTCGATCGCCTCGATGGTCTGCGGCATGACCCCGTCATCGGCCGCCACCACCAGGATGACCACGTCGGTGGCCTTGGCACCGCGGGCACGCATGGCGGTAAACGCCGCGTGGCCGGGGGTGTCGAGGAAGGTCACGCCGCCGTGCTCGTCCTCGACGTGGTAGGCACCGATGTGCTGGGTGATGCCGCCAGCCTCGCCGGTGGCCACCTTGGCCTTGCGAATATAGTCGAGCAGCGAGGTCTTGCCGTGGTCGACGTGACCCATCACCGTGACCACCGGCGAGCGGGTGATTTCCTCGCCTTCGTAGGAGATGCCTTCGAGCATTTCGGTCTCGAGGGCATCATCCTTGATCAGCTTGGGCTTGTGGCCCATCTCCTCGACGACGATCGCCGCGGTGTCCTGATCGATGGTCTGGTTGATGGTCACCGCCGCGCCCATGGTGAACATGGTCTTGATGACCTCGTTCGCCTTGATCGACATCTTGTCGGCCAGCTCGGCGATGCTGATCGATTCGGGAATCGAGACTTCGCGCACGATCGGCTGCGTCGGCTTCTGGAAGCCGTGCTTGCCGCCACCACCCTGGCTGCTCCCGCGGCGTCCACCGCGACGCTCGGCGCGCTTGACCTTCTTGCCACCGCCACGACGACGCTCCTCGCGATCGCCACGATCGTCCTCGTCGCGGTCGTGACGTCCCTTCTTGGCCGAAGCCTTCTTGGGCGGCGCGGTGCGACGGTCGGTACGACCCTCCTTGGGCGGAGCGGGCGGCTCGGGTTCGCCGGTCGGCTCTGTGGTCGCTTCCAGCTCGGGAACCGGCATCTGGGGCTCGGCGGCGGCTTTCGGCGCCTCGGCCTTGGCGGCTTCCTCGCGAGCGGCCTGATCGGCGGCGCGCGTCTTGGCCTGCTCGGCTTCCTGGGCCTCCTCGGCCTCACGCTTGGCCTGTGAATCGGCCATGTCGCCTACCAACTGACGCGGCCCACTCTCTTCCACCGGCTCCGGCGTCGGCGCTTCTTCCTCTTCGGCGCGCTTGACGTAGGTACGCTTCTTGCGCACCTGCACCTCGATGGTCTTGCCGCGCTCGCCGGTCTTGATCCGGCTGCGGGTCTTGCGCGTCAACGTGATGCGGTTGCGCGCGCCGGCACCAGTACTGCTGCCGCCATGACTCTTGGTCAGGTAGTCGAGCAGCTTGCGCTTATCCTCCTCGGATACGGCATCGCTTTCGGACTGGTGTTCGAGCCCGGCTTCTTTCATCTGTTCCAGCAGGCGGGGCACATCGCGGCCCACCTTCGCTGCAAAATCCTTAACGGTCATTTCCGACATCTCGACCCTCCTCAGCCCGTGACCCGTTTACTGTTCGTTCGCGAACCAGGGCGCACGGGCAGTCATGATCAGTGCTGCAGCGCGCTCCTCGTCCATGCCTTCGATGTCCATCAGATCGTCGACGGACTGCTCGGCGAGGTCCTCCATGGTAACGATGCCCCGGCTCGCCAGAATGAAGGCCAGGTGACGCTCCATACCGTCCATCTCCAGCAGGTCATCGGCCGGCTGTGCGCCGTCCAATTCCTCCTCAGAGGCAATGGCAAGCGTCAGCAGTTCATCCTTGGCCCGAGCGCGCAACTCTTCCACCAGTTCTTCGTCGAGCTCCTCGATCTCGAGAATCTCCTCGAGGGGCACGTAGGCGATCTCCTCCAGCGTAGTGAAGCCCTCTTCCACCAGCAGCCGGGCGAGGTCGTCCTCGATCTCCAGGTGCTGAATGAAGTGCTCGACCAGGCTGTCGATCTCCTGCTCGCGCTTGTCTTCCGCCTCGCCCTCGGTCATGACGTTGATGCGCCAGCCGGTGAGCTCGGAGGCCAGACGCACGTTCTGACCGCTGCGGCCGATAGCCTGGGCAAGATTGTCCTCGGCCACCGCCACGTCCATGGCATGCGCATCCTCGTCGACCAGGATCGAGCCGACATCCGCCGGCGCCATGGCATTGATCACCAGCTGCGCGGGATTGTCGTCCCACAGGATGATGTCGACCCGCTCGTTCTGCAGCTCGCTCGATACCGCCTGCACACGGGAACCGCGCATGCCCACGCAGGCACCGACTGGATCGATACGCCGATCGTTGGTCTTCACCGCGATCTTGGCCCGGGAGCCGGGATCGCGCGCCGCCCCTTTGATCTCGATGAGCTGTTCGGCGATTTCCGGCACTTCGATCTTGAATAGCTCGATGATCAGCTCGGGGCAGGTGCGCGAGAGGATCAGTTGCGCACCGCGCGCCTCGGCGTCGACCTTGACCAGCAGCGCACGCACCCGGTCATTCATGCGGTAGCGCTCGCCGGGGATCATCTCGCTGCGCGGCAGGAACGCCTCGGCGTTGTCGCCCAGATCGATGATCAGGCCGTCGCGGGTGGTCTTCTTGACGATACCGGCCACCAGCTCGCCTTCGCGCTCGGCATATTGCCGCACGACCTCGGCGCGCTCGGCCTCGCGCACCTTCTGCACGATGACCTGTTTGGCGGTCTGGGCCGCGATGCGTCCGAAGGCAGCGTTCTCGATCTGTTCCTCGACCACGTCGCCCAGTGTGAGAGGCGGGTCGCGGCGCTCGGCGAACGACTGCTTGATCTCGGCGTCAGGATTCTCGAATTCGTCATCTTCCACCACTTGCCAGCGGCGGAAGGTCTCGTAGTCGCCCGTTTGACGATCGATATGCACCCGCACGCTGACTTCGCGGCCCTCGAAGCGCTTGCGTGACGCGCTGGCCAGCGCCGCTTCGACGGCCTCGAAGATCACATTACGTGGCACGCCCTTCTCGTTGGAGATCGCATCCACGACCGTCAGTATTTCTTTACTCATGCCTATGCCTCGCCAGAAAACCTGTTCTTGTGCACCAGCCTTGGCCAGCGACCTCAGTCTTCGAACCGGGGAACCACCCGCGCCTGATCGATGCTTTCGATCGGAAAGCAGTACTCTTCTTCATCCAGCTGCAGCAGCACCTCGTCCTCCTCGATGCCGGTCAGCAGCCCCTGAAACTTGCGTCGCCCATCGAACGGCGCGCGCAGCTTCAGCGCCACCTGATGTCCGGCGAAGCGCGCGAACTGGTCGAGAGTGAAGAGCGGACGGTCCATGCCCGGCGACGACACCTCCAGGCGATACTCCCCCGGAATGGGATCCTCCACATCGAGCACGGCACTGACCTGGCGACTGATATCGGCGCAGTGATCCACGCTCACACCGTCGGCATGATCAATGTAGATCACAAGGCGGGAGTGCTTGCCCTGGGGGCGATAATCGATGCCCCAGAGCTCGAAACCCATGGCGGTGACCACCGGCTCGATCAGCGCGTACAGCGCAGCGTCCTTGAGTGCCACAGAGAAAGCTCCTACAGCCGTTGCATCAGGCACCTGGCCGGGAGTGAACAGGAAAGCTAGGTGGCTGATTGGCGTTGCCCGAACAAGCACTGCCGGCCGGGACCGACAGTATGCTGCTAACAAAAAGCCCCTTCGCAGGAAGGGGCCTTTCACAAGAAACCTGTAGTACCACTTTCGGCATCCTGCATCCCGTTCGGACGCTTGCCGGAAGATGGTAGCGGGGACCGGATTTGAACCGATGACCTTCGGGTTATGAGCCCGACGAGCTACCAGACTGCTCCACCCCGCAACATTCCAGGTCGGCGATTGTAGGCGCGATACTGGCCTAAGTCAAGCCGGTGCCTACATTCTTCCTGGTGCCAATCCTGCTTCTGACGACTCGCGACCCACTCGGACCGCAGCGTTTCAGATGGTGCCGAAGGCGGGACTTGAACCCGCACGACCATAAGGTCACTACCCCCTCAAGATAGCGTGTCTACCAATTCCACCACTTCGGCTTGCTTGACTGCCGGAGATGCGACTCAGCCGTCGCTTTCCTCCAGCACTGGCGCGGTATTATCCACATCACTGGCTTCGTCGTCAAGGGTTGGCAGCCCGCGCTGCTGCTCGATCAATCGCGAGTCGGGGATGCCCGCCTCGGGAGCCCTACCGCTCTGGCTGCCGAAATAGGCCAGGGTCAATGAGGTGGCGAAGAACGCTGCCGCCAGCACCGCCGTGGTGCGTGAAAGGAAGCTGCCGCTGCCGCGCGAACCGAACACGGTCTGGGAAGCACCGCCACCGAAGGCGGCGCCGGCTTCGGCACCCTTGCCCTGCTGTAGCAGGATGAGTACGACCAGGGCGATGGCGATCGCCACATGGATCATGAGAATGGCAACTTGCATGGGTTCAACCTGCTGACTGGCAAATGGCTAGGAAATCGTCGGCCTTGAGCGAAGCGCCGCCCACCAGGCCGCCGTCGATGTCGGGCTGGGCCAACAGCTCAGCCGCGTTGCCGGCGTTCATGCTGCCGCCGTACAGCAGGCGCAGGCCTGCCGCGAGTTCACGATCGAAGCCGGCCTGGTACTCACGGATGGCGGCCATGACCTCCTGCGCCTGCTTGGGCGTGGCGGTGCGGCCGGTACCGATGGCCCAGACCGGCTCATAGGCAATGATCACGCGTTTGCGCTGATCTGGCTCCAGACGGGCCATCACATAGCCCACCTGACGCAGCACGACCTCCATGGTCCTGCCGGCATCACGCTCCTCGAGGGTCTCGCCTACGCAGAGGATCGGCGTAATGTCGGCGTTCAGTGCCGCCAGCAGCCGATCATGCACGGCCGCGTCGTCCTCGCGGTAGAGCTGGCGCCGCTCGGAGTGACCCGCCAGGGCAAACTCGACGCCGAACTCCTTGAGCATACGCCCGCTCACCTCGCCGGTGCGGGCACCGGAGTGGAGCGGATTCAGCGTCTGAGCCCCCAGCCGCAGCGAGGTGCCGTCGAAGGCGCGCCGCGCCGCGTCCAGGTAGGGAAAAGGCGGCAGAATGACCATGTCCAGCGGCGCCGGGAGCGTCGTTCCGGCGAAGGCGCGACCGAACTCTTCGACCAGCTCGGCCGAACCGTTCATCTTCCAGTTCCCGGCGATCAGCGGCGTTCGCATGCTGCGTCCTCTTTCAAAGTGGAGCGAAATGGTATAGGAGGCGCCAGGCCAAGACAACCGTCACAGCGAAGTCAACCCAACTCGCCCTCGACCTGGGTGGCCAGGCGGCTCGCCAACCCTTCGACATCGAGGTGTGCCCGCCCTTCGACCATCACGCGGATCAGCGGCTCGGTACCGGAAGGACGCAACAGCACGCGCCCCTCGTCGCCCAGCTCCGCCTCAACGCCGGCCACCGCCTCTTGAACGGCCGGGCTCGCCATCAGCGCCTTGGCATCGCTGCCCGGCGTCAGGCGCACATTGACCAGCACCTGAGGTACCTTTTCCAGCCCGGCAAGCAACGTCTGTAGCGGCTTGCCTTCGCTGACCATGAGCGCCAGTACCTGCAGCGCCGAGACGATGCCGTCACCGGTGCTCTGCACATCGGCGCATACGATGTGGCCGGAGGATTCGCCACCGAGCTGCCAGCCCTTATCCAGCAGGCGCTCCACCACATAGCGGTCACCCACCTTGACGCGCTCGAAGGGTATGCCCATGCCCTCGAGCGCCATGGCCAGACCGAAGTTGGTCATCAGGGTACCGACCACGCCACCGACCAGCTGACCGCGCTCATGTCGATCGCGGGCGATCAGGTAGAGGATGTCGTCGCCATCGATTTCGCGCCCGTCGGCATCGACCATCAGTACCCGGTCGCCGTCACCGTCGAAGGCGATGCCCAGGTCGGCGCTCTGCTGAATCACCGCGGCGCGCAGGGTAGCCGGCGAGGTGGAGCCCACGTCGCGATTGATGTTGAGGCCGTCGGGGGTGGCCCCGACCAGGCTGACTTCGGCGCCGAGCTCGCGAAACACGCTGGGGGCGATGTGGTAAGTGGCGCCGTGGGCGCAGTCGAGCACCATGCGCAGCCCGTGCAGGCTGACGCGATTGGGAATGGTCGACTTGCAGAATTCGATGTAGCGACCGGCGGCATCGTCGATACGCATCGCCTTGCCCAGCCTGCCCGCCGCCACCGTGGTCAACGGCTCGTCGAGCATCGCTTCGATGCGCTCTTCGATCGCATCGGCGAGCTTGGTCCCCTCGCTGGAGAAGAATTTGATGCCGTTGTCGGCAAAGGGATTGTGCGAAGCCGAGATGACGATGCCGGCATCGGCACGGAAGGTCCGCGTCAGGTAGGCAATGCCGGGCGTCGGCATCGGGCCGAGCAGCGCCACGTCGACGCCGGCCGCCGACAGCCCCGCCTCGAGCGCCGACTCGAACATGTAGCCCGAGATGCGCGTGTCCTTGCCGATCAGTACCCTGGCGCGGCCGGAATCGCGCGCCAGCACCCGCCCCATGGCCCAGCCCAGCTTGAGCATGAAGTCCGGCGTGATGGGGTACTCGCCGACCGTTCCGCGTATGCCATCCGTACCGAAGTATTTTCTAGTCATTCTCGCAGCCTTCCCTTAGCACGGCCCAGGTCATGTTCACGGCGTCCATGGTCGGGCCAACATCATGGACACGAAGGATACGGGCGCCCCGCTCGACCGCCAGCGACGCCAGTGCCAGGCCGCCGGGCAGGCGCTCCTCCACCGGCCGACCCAACACCTTGCCGATCAAGCTCTTGCGCGACAGGCCCACCAGCAGCGGCAGATCAAAGCGGGTCATGCGATCCATGCGATTGAGCAGGCGCAGGTTGTGCTCGACCGTCTTGCCGAAGCCAAAGCCGGGATCGATCAGCAGGCGCTCGCGACGCAGCCCCGCTGTCTCGCAGGCCGCCACGCGCGCCTCGAGGAAGCTCAGCACCGCGTCTTCAATGGGAGCATCATAACGGGGCGCCTGCTGCATGTCCTGCGGCTCGCCCTGCATATGCATCAGGCATACCGGCAGGCCACTGCCCAGCGCCGCCTCCATCGCCCCCTCACGCTGCAGGGAGCGTACGTCGTTGATCATGCCGGCGCCCAGCGCCGCGGTCTGGCGCATCACTTCGGGGGAGCTGGTATCCACCGACACCAGCGCATCGAGTTCGCAGACCAGCCGCTCGACCACCGGCGCCACTCGGTCCAGCTCCTGCTGCGCCGTGATCGCCTGAGCTCCCGGACGCGTCGATTCGCCGCCCACGTCGATGATCGCCGCCCCCTCGGCCAGCATGCCTTCGGCATGGCGCAGCGCATCGTCGATGGCCACATGGCGGCCGCCGTCGGAAAAGGAGTCGGGAGTCACGTTGAGTATGCCCATGACCCTGGGGTAGGAAAGGTCGAGGCGGTGCCGTCCACACGGCAGCCAAGTCGGTGCGGGATTGTCTGTCATGTCATCGATCCTGTGACGCAGGCCTGGGCTCGGGCGCCCCCATGGCAAAGGCGCCCCGGTAGGGGCGCCTGGCTTCACATTGGGGCGTCACGACCCGGCTGGACCACCCAGCGGGTCGGAGGGGCGGCGGCGAGGCTCCTCGTCTTCGTCCTCGTCACCGTGATCGCCATCGCCGCCGCTGTCGGTCGGCTCCTGGGCGGGCTCCTCATCGCGCTTGGGCTCGGCCTCGCCGGTGATGGGGGCACCGCTACCGGAGTCGCCGTCTTCCCAATCCTTGGGCGGACGCGGCTTGCGGCCCTCCATGATGTCGCGGAGCTGGTCGGCATCGATGGTTTCGTACTGCATCAACGCTTCTGCCATGGCATCGAGCTTGTCGCGGTTCTCCTCGAGGATCTGCTGCGCCTTGGCGTAGCACTCGTCGATGATCTTGCGCACTTCCTTGTCGAGCCGCGAGGTGGTCTCACCGGATTTCAGCTTGCCGCCGCTCTGGCCCGGGCCGCCGAGGAACTGGTGCGACTCGTCCTCGTCGTACATGATCGGCCCCATCTCCTCGGACAGGCCCCACTTGGCGACCATGTTGTGGGCCAGCTCGGTGGCACGCTTGATGTCGTTGGAAGCCCCGGTAGTGACGCCATTCGGCCCCAGCGTCATCTCCTCGGCGATACGACCGCCGAACAGCGAACAGATCTGACTGATGATCTGTTGGCGCGACAGGCTGTAGCGGTCCTGCTCGGGCAGGAACATGGTCACGCCCAGCGCCCGGCCGCGCGGAATGATGGTGACCTTGTAGACCGGGTCGTGCTCCGGCATCACCAGGCCGATGATGGCGTGCCCCGACTCGTGGTAGGCGGTATTGAGCTTCTCTTTGTCGGTCATGACCATGGAGCGGCGCTCGGCGCCCATCATGATCTTGTCCTTGGCCAGGTCGAGTTCCTCCATGCCCACCAGGCGCTTGTTGCGGCGCGCGGCGAACAGGGCAGCCTCGTTGACCAGGTTGGCCAGGTCGGCACCGGAGAAGCCCGGAGTGCCGCGGGCGATCAGCGACGGCTTGACGTCATCGGCCAGCGGCACCTTGCGCAGGTGAACGTTGAGGATGTGCTCGCGGCCGCGAATGTCGGGCAGCGGTACCACCACCTGACGATCGAAGCGACCGGGGCGCAGCAGCGCGGGGTCGAGCACATCGGGGCGGTTGGTAGCGGCGATGACGATGATGCCTTCGTTGGCCTCGAAGCCGTCCATCTCCACCAGCAGCTGGTTGAGGGTCTGCTCGCGCTCGTCGTTGCCGCCACCCATGCCGGCGCCGCGTGAACGACCCACGGCATCGATCTCGTCGATGAAGATGATGCAGGGCGCCTGCTTCTTGGCCTGCTCGAACATGTCGCGCACGCGGGAGGCGCCCACACCGACGAACATCTCGACGAAGTCGGAACCGGAAATCGAGAAGAACGGTACCTTGGCCTCACCGGCGATGGATTTCGCCAGCAGCGTCTTGCCCGTACCCGGCGGACCCACCATCAGCACGCCGCGCGGGATGGTGCCGCCCAGGCGCTGGAACTTGGAAGGGTCACGCAGGAAGTCGACCAGCTCCTCGACCTCCTCCTTGGCCTCGTCGCAGCCGGCGACATCGGCGAAGGTGGTCTTGATCTGGTCCTGGGAGAGCAGCTTGGCCTTGGACTTGCCGAAGCTCATCGGCCCGCCCTTGCCGCCGGCGCCCCCCTGCATCTGACGCATGAAGAACATGAAGATGGCCAGGATCAGCAGGATCGGGAAGCTGGCAATCAGCAGTCGCGTCCACAGGCTCTGCTGCTGCGGCTCCTTGCCCACCACCGTGACGTTGTTGGAGAGCAGGTCATCCATCAACTTGGGGTCTTCCGCCGACGGCCGAATGGTCTGGAACTGCGATCCGTCGGCGCGCTCGCCGTTGATGGTGTAACCATCGATGGTCACGCTGCGGATCTGCTGGTTCTGCACCTGCTCGACGAACTGCGAGTAGTTCATCGTCTGCGGCGTGCTATCGACGGTAAAATTGTTGAACACCGTCAGCAGCACCGCCGCGATGACCAACCACAGAATCAAGTTCTTCGCCATATCGTTCAAGGGTATACCCTCATTGCAAGCATCTCTCGGCCGTAACACCTGGCACTCTAGTCCACAACGGACCACAGTATGACCACAGGCGGGCATGGCATGTTCCGCCGACCGCCCGGCCTTCCTGACCCACACTGTGACACAGTTGGGCCGCCCTGTCCGGCCATTGCGCCGTTAGTCTGTCGCTATCGGGACCGGCCTGGCCGGTCGGGAAGTGCCGAGCCGGCAATACCGGCTCAGCCGCGGAATCCATCCGCCAGCAGGTAAACCTCGCGCGAACGAGCGCGAGAGGCCTCCGGCTTGCGGGTCATCACCTTGGAAAAGCTGTCACGCAGCTCCTTCAGGTAGGCATCGAAACCCTCGCCCTGGAACACCTTCGCCAGGAACCGGCCACCGGGCCTCAGGGTCTGGCGCGCCAGATCGAGGGCCAGCTCCACCAGATACATCGCCTGGGGCTGGTCGATGGCGCTCATACCACTCATATTGGGGGCCATGTCGGACATCACAAGGTCCACCGGCCGCCCGTCCAGGGCAGCGAGGATTGCCTCGAGCACGGCTTCCTCGGTGAAATCACCCTGAATGAACTCGACGCCGGCCAGGGCATCCATCTCAAGGAGATCGGAAGCGATCACCACCCCCTCCGGGCCGACCCTGTCCGCCGCCACCTGGCTCCAGCCACCCGGGGCCGCGCCCAGGTCGATCACGCTCATGCCAGGCTTGAGCAGGCGGTCCTTGTCGTCGAGCGCCAGCAACTTGTAGCTGGCGCGGCTACGATAGCCGTCCTGCCAGCTCTGCTGCACGAAGCGGTCGTCGAAGTGTTCTTTAAGCCAGGAAGCCGAGCTCTTGCTGGCAGCCTGCTTGCCACCGCGGGGCGGGGAAGTGGATCGAGCCACACGATCACCTTGACTGAAGATTCCGAACTGCGCAGGCACGCCGGCCCGATTCGGTATGACGCGGAGCTGTGCGAGACCGAACTCAGGCCTCGCCATGCTTTCGCCGGCGCGCGTTTCACCGTACCATGGCAGGTTACGCGCAACCGGGAAGACGCAAGATACCATGAGCTTGTCACAGGCACAAAAGAAAGCATTCCGCAGCATCGGTCACCATCTCAACCCGGTGGTGACGGTCTCTGAGAACGGCGTTTCCGAGGGCGTGCTGGCCGAACTCGACCGGGCGCTCGCCGATCACGAGCTGATCAAGGTGAAGCTGGCCTTGGCCGAGCGCGACGATCGCGCCGCAATGCTTGAGGAGCTGCTGGCCGCCAGTGGAGCCGAGCGCGTGCAGACCATCGGCAAGATGGCGCTGCTCTATCGCAAGAGCCCCCAGGCCAACCCCAAGCTATCCAACGTCAAGCGCTTCGAGAATCACCACGGCCGCCATTAGGTGCTGACGCGCCAGCGGCGGTCTTCGGGCCGCGAGCCACTTCGCAAAAAGCCCGCGACAAACTGTCGCGGGCTTTTTGCTGGCTCGTAGCTCGTAGCTCAGCGGTGCTCGACGCTTGAGATCTCGTACTCGACCTCGCCACCGGGCGTGGTGACCACCACCACATCGCCCTCTTCCTTGCCGATCAAGGCACGGGCGATGGGCGAGGTGACGGAGATCTTGCCGCTCTTGATATCGGCCTCGTCCTCGCCGACGATCTGGTAGCTGACCTCGTCGTCGTTGCCGAGATTGATCAGTTCGACGGTGACGCCGAAGATTACCTTACCGGTCTGCGGCAACTTGTGCACATCGATCACCTGGGCGTTGGAGAGCTTGCTTTCGATCTCCTGGATACGCCCCTCGATGAAGCCCTGCTGCTCGCGCGCCGCATGATACTCGGCGTTCTCCTTGAGGTCGCCGTGCTCACGAGCCTCGGCGATCGCCGCGATCACCTTGGGACGCGCCTCACCCTTGAGTTCCTCGAGCTCCTTGCGCAGGCGTGCCTCGCCGGCAACGGTCATCGGGACCTTGTTCATTGCGTTGCTCCTGCATGCAGTTCCTGTAACCGCCGTACCGTGATTTCATTGCCATATTCCAGCGCCATGCAAACGGCACTCGCCCCTGCCAGGGTGGTGGCATAGGGCACCTTGCGGGCCAGCGCGGTACGACGGATCACCGAGGAGTCGTTGATCGCCTGGCGACCCTCGGTGGTATTGACGATGTAGGCGATGTCGTCGTTCTTGAGCAGATCGACGATATGCGGACGACCTTCGTAAACCTTGTTGACAACCTCCACCTCGAGGCCAGCGGCTTCGAGGGCAGTGGCAGTGCCTCGGGTCGCACACAGTGTGAACCCCAATCCTAGCAAAGAACGCGCGATTCCGATAACTCCCGCCTTGTCCGGCTCACGCACGGAGAGGAACGCCTTGCGCTCGCCTTCGAGCTTGGGAATC
The DNA here is from genome assembly GCF_014931605.1 of Halomonas sp. MCCC 1A13316. Taxonomy (NCBI): domain Bacteria; kingdom Pseudomonadati; phylum Pseudomonadota; class Gammaproteobacteria; order Oceanospirillales; family Halomonadaceae; genus Billgrantia; species Billgrantia diversa. Next base: position 4,224,822 of record NZ_CP053382.1, read on the forward strand.
GCCTCGCCGGCCCCCAGCTGCGCCTTGTAGAAGGCCTCGGCAAAGGTATCGCCGGAGCCCATCACCTCGCCGGTAGATTTCATCTCCGGCGACAGGATCGGGTCGACGCCGGGGAACTTGTTGAACGGGAACACCGCCTCCTTGACGCTATAGAAGTGCGGCACGATTTCCCGAGTGAACCCCTGCTCGGCCAGCGACTTGCCGGCCATGCAGCGGGCAGCAACCTGGGCCAGCGAGGTGCCGATGCACTTGGAGACGAAGGGCGCGGTGCGCGAGGCGCGCGGGTTGACCTCGATGACGTAGATCTCATCGTCCTGCCAGGCCAGCTGCACATTCATCAGGCCCACCACGCCGAGCTCGACGGCCATGCGCTTGACCTGGTCGCGCATCTCGTCCTGCACGTCGGCGGGCAGCGAGTAGGGCGGCAGCGCGCAGGCCGAGTCGCCGGAGTGCACACCGGCCTGCTCGATGTGCTGCATGATGCCGCCGATCACCACCTGCTGCCCGTCGGAGACGGCGTCGATGTCGATCTCGATGGCGGCATTGAGGAAGTGGTCGAGCAGCACCGGCGAGTCGTTGGAGACCTTGACCGCGTGGGTCATGTAGTTCTCGAGCTCCGAGGCGTCGTAGACGATCTCCATGGCACGGCCGCCGAGCACGTAGCTCGGGCGCACCACCAGCGGATAGCCGATCGCCTCGGCCTTGATGAAGGCCTCGTCGAAGCTGCGTGCGGTGGCGTTGGGCGGCTGCTTGAGGCCCAGCTTGTCGATCATCTGCTGGAAGCGCTCGCGGTCCTCGGCGCGGTCGATGGCATCCGGCGTGGTGCCGATGATCGGCACGCCGGCGGCCTCGAGTTCACGGGCCAGTTTGAGCGGGGTCTGGCCGCCGAACTGCACGATCACACCGACCGGCTTTTCCTTGTCGGCGATCTCCAGCACGTCCTCCAGGGTCACCGGCTCGAAGTAGAGACGATCGGAGGTATCGTAGTCGGTGGAGACAGTCTCCGGATTGCAGTTGACCATGATGGTCTCATAGCCGTCGTCGCGCATGGCGAAGGCGGCATGGACGCAGCAGTAGTCGAACTCGATGCCTTGGCCGATGCGGTTGGGCCCGCCGCCCAGCACCATGATCTTCTTACGCTCGGAAACCTCGGCCTCGCACTCCTCCTCGTAGGTGGAGTACATGTAGGCGGTGTCCGAGGCGAATTCGGCGGCACAGGTATCGACGCGCTTGTAGACCGGGCGAATGCCGGCCTTCTGGCGCGTGCGGCGGAACTCCTTCTCGGAGACGCCGAGCAGCCCGGCCAGGCGCGCATCGCTGAAGCCCTTGCGCTTGAGGCCGAACAGCTCCCGCGGGGTAAATTCGGAGAGCGAGCGCTTGGCCACGTCCTGCTCGATGCGCACCAGGTCCTCGAGCTGGACCAGGAACCAGGGGTCGATCCTGGTCAGGGCGAAGATTTGCTCCACGCTCATGCCGGCACGCATGGCGTCGGCGATGAAGAAGATGCGCTCGGCGCCGGCCGCCTGCAGCTCACCCTTGATGTGGGCCATGGCGTCGTCGCTGAAATCCCCGCCCTTGAGCTCGGGGAACTTGGGGTCGAGGCCGTCGTTGCCCGTCTCGAGCCCACGCAGCGCCTTCTGCAGCGACTCCTGGAAGGTACGGCCGATGGCCATCACCTCGCCCACCGACTTCATCTGGGTGGTCAGGCGATCGTTGGCCTGAGGGAACTTCTCGAAGGTGAAGCGCGGGATCTTGGTGACCACGTAGTCGATCGACGGCTCGAACGACGCCGGGGTGCGACCGCCGGTGATGTCGTTGGAGAGTTCGTCGAGGGTATAGCCCACCGCCAGCTTGGCGGCGATCTTGGCGATCGGGAAGCCGGTGGCCTTGGAGGCCAACGCCGAGGAACGCGACACCCGGGGGTTCATCTCGATCACCACCATGCGCCCGGTGTCGGGGTCGACGCCGAACTGCACGTTGGAGCCGCCGGTCTCGACGCCGATCTCGCGCAGCACCGCAAGCGATGCGTCGCGCATGATCTGGTACTCCTTGTCGGTCAGCGTCTGCGCTGGGGCCACGGTGATGGAATCGCCGGTGTGCACGCCCATGGGATCGAAGTTCTCGATCGCACAGACGATGATGCAGTTGTCGTTCTTGTCGCGAACGACCTCCATCTCGTACTCCTTCCAACCCAGCAGCGACTCGTCGATCAGCAGCTCGTGATTGTTGGAGAGCTCGAAGCCGCGGGTACAGATCTCCTCGAATTCTTCCTTGTTGTAGGCCACGCCGCCGCCGGAGCCGCCCATGGTGTAGGAGGGGCGAATGATCACCGGGAAGCCCAGCGACTCCTGGATGCGCCACGCCTCCTCCATGGTGTGGGCCACCTCGGCCTTGGGGCACTCCAGGCCGATGCGCTTCATGGCCTGGTCGAAGAGGTCGCGGTCCTCGGCCATGTTGATGGCGTCGGCGTTGGCACCGATCATCTCCACGCCGTACTTCTCGAGTACGCCGTGCTTGTCGAGTTCGAGCGCACAGTTGAGCGCGGTCTGGCCGCCCATGGTGGGCAGGATGGCGTCGGGGCGTTCGGCCTCGATGATCTTCTCCACCGCCTGCCAGGTGATCGGCTCGATGTAGGTGGCGTCGGCCATCGACGGGTCGGTCATGATGGTGGCCGGATTGGAGTTGACCAGGATGACCCGGAAGCCCTCCTCGCGCAGCGCCTTGCAGGCCTGGGCGCCGGAATAGTCGAACTCGCACGCCTGGCCGATGACGATGGGTCCGGCGCCTATGATCAGGATGCTATTGATGTCGGTACGCTTGGGCATGTCGGTTCCCGCAGCTGAAATCGGTAGTTACTGGCTATGAAACGATGGGCGGCGCGGCTCAGCGGCGCTCGCGCATCATCGTCACGAAGCGATCGAATAGCGGCGACACGTCGCGCGGGCCGGGGCTCGCCTCCGGATGTCCCTGGAAGCTGAACGCCGCGCGGTCGGTCAGCTCGATGCCCTGCAGCGTGCCGTCGAATAGCGAACGGTGAATGGCGCGCACGTTGTTCGGCAGGCTCGCCTCGTCCACGGCGAAGCCGTGGTTCTGGCTAGTGATCATCACGCGGCCGCTGGCGAGGTCCTGTACCGGGTGGTTGGCGCCATGGTGGCCATGGTTCATCTTCACCGTCTTGGCACCGGCGGCCAGCGCCAGCAGCTGGTGGCCTAGACAGATGCCGAACACGGGCACCTCGGTGTCGAGAATTTCGCGGATCGCCTGGATGGCGTAGTCGCAGGGCTCGGGGTCGCCGGGGCCGTTGGCCAGCAGGATGCCATCGGGGTTCTTGGCCAGCACTTCCGCAGCCGGGGTCTGCGCCGGTACCACGCTGAGGCGGCAGCCGCGCGAGGCGAGCATACGCAGGATGTTGTACTTCACGCCGTAGTCGTAGACCACCACGTGGAAGGGGCGCTCGCTGCCTGCAGCATCGACGTTGCCCTGACCCAGCACCCACTCGGCCTCGCTCCACTCGTAGGCCTGCTTGCACGAGACCTCCTTGGCCAGATCCATGCCCTTGAGCCCGGGGAAGTCTCGCGCCGCAGCCAGCGCGCGCTCGACGGCATCGTCGCCTTCCGCTTCACTGCCGGCCAGGATCGCCCCGTTCTGGGCGCCCTTGTCGCGCAGGATGCGTGTCAGGCGGCGGGTGTCGATGTCGGCGATGCCGAGCACGTTGCGGCTCTTGAGATAGCCGGAGAGCGACTGCTCGGAGCGGAAGTTGCTGGCGATGAGCGGCAGGTCGCGGATCACCAGGCCGGCGGCGGCGATGCCGTCGGACTCGACGTCCTCGGCGTTGACGCCGGTGTTACCGATGTGCGGGTAGGTCAGGGTCACGATCTGCCGGGTATAGGAGAGGTCGGTGAGGATCTCCTGATAGCCGGTCATGGCCGTATTGAACACCACCTCACCGCTGGTTCGCCCATCGGCGCCGATGGCCGTGCCGTGGAAGATGCTGCCATCTTCCAGGGCCAATATCGCGGGTCTGTTCAATGCGGGGCTGTTCAAGACAAGGTCCTCCCATGCTGAGGCGAGCCTGAGGGGCGCAGGCTCGGCGGCTATCGTCATTGCGACAGATTCGGCTCGTAAAAAAGCGGGACGAAGCCGATTTGAGGAACCGGTTTCATCCCGCTTGTTGTCTTTGCTCGGGGCTGGCCACGCAACAAGCGCGCAGTTGGACTGCTGTATTTCAGGCGCCCGGCCAAAATTTTGGAGATGTTACAGGATTCTCCCCTGCTCGACCACCCCCTACTGAGCCAGAAGTGTTGTCTGCCGCCGCACCTCAGGGGCGCCGAGGGCAGGCCGGAGAGGAGGTCCGATGCCATGGGTGAGGAGCACTGCTCCGAACGGGCTGGCCATGGATGGCCAGCACCGGCCCTGCAAGCGAAGCAGGATGCGAGAGCGCTGCAGGGCATCGGTAGCGCCCAGGGATGGGTTCACAGCGCCTCCTCGCAGGCCTGCCCTCGGGAAAGCCCCGGGGCAACTCAGAGACCCAGCACGTCCTGCATGCCATACCGACCAATACCCTGATCAGCTACCCAACGCGCCGCACGCACCGCGCCCTTGGCGAAGGTCATGCGGCTCGAGGCCTTGTGTGTAATCTCGATGCGCTCGCCCTCGGTGGCGAACATCACCGTGTGTTCGCCGACGATGTCGCCGGCGCGCACCGTGGCGAAGCCGATCTCCTTGGGGTCCCGCGGCCCGCACTGACCGACGCGCTCGAACACGCCGTGCTCCTTGAGCGTTCGTCCGAGGCTCTCGGCCACCACCTCGCCCATTCTCAGCGCAGTGCCGGAGGGCGAGTCGACCTTGTGGCGATGGTGGGCCTCGATCACTTCAATGTCGTAGCCCTCGTCGCCCAGCGCCCTGGCCGCGGTCTCCAGCAGCTTGAGGGTCAGGTTCACCCCCACGCTCATGTTGGGGGCGAAGACGAAGGGCAGCCGGTCGCGGTAACTATCAAGCTCGGCCAGCTCGTCGTCGGAGAGGCCGGTGGTGCCAATCACCATGCGCTTGCCGTGGTCGGCGCAAAAGGCCAGGTTGGCCAGCGTGACCTGCGGCGCGGTGAAATCGATCAGCACGTCGAAGTCGTCGACGATGGCATCGAGCGTATCCACCGCGGTCACGCCCAGCTTGCCCAGACCCGCCAGCTCGCCGATGTCGGCTCCGGCTAGCGAACTGCCCGGCTCGACGATGCCGCCGGCCAGGCTGGCCCCGGCGTCCTGCTGCACGGCGTTGACCAAAGTGCGGCCCATGCGGCCGGCGACACCGACGATGGCGATACGGGTCATGCGGGCTCCTGAAAATCTGAAGAGTGGAATCGAGGGGCAGTATACCAGAGCACGGACCCGCCGGGCCGAGCGCTTGGGCAGAACGGGCACTGTCGCCCACACTGGGCATAGCGACCTACGGAGCAAGGAACGCGATGACGACGACGACCCCGCCCCATGTTTCCGCCCTGCTCGAACTGCTGGAGCGCCGTCCGCGAGTCCTGCTGACCGGCCCGCCCGGCAGCGGCAAGTCGATTCTTGCCTGGTCTGCCGCCATCGCGCTGGCCGAACGCGGCGAGGTATGTCATTGCCTGGCGGCAGACCCCGGCCTGCCCGGCTTCGGCCCGCCCGGCGCGGTATGCCTGGGTCGCTGGGAGCCAACCCTGGGGGACCACGGCGAATGGAGACTGGAGACTATCGAGGCGCTGGCCACCCTGGACGGCTCGCGCTTTCGTCTGCCGCTGGTCGAGGCGGTACGCCGCCTTGCCGAGTGGGCCGTGGGCGGCCCGCTACTCATCGATGCGCCGGGCGTGGAGCGCGGCATCGGCGGCGCCGAGCTGCTGCTGGCTCTCGCCAGCGCCGGCCGGATCGACGCCGTGGTGCGTCTGGCCCCGACAAGCGAGCCCGACCCCTACCTCGATGAGCGCATGCTGCTGGGCCTCGAGTCGCTGAGCCTCCCAGCCGCCAGCGAAGCACGCCACCCAGGGCGCCAGCTTCGCACCCAACGACGTACCGAAGCATGGGACGCCTATCTGTCCGCTGCTGTCCCCTTGGAGCTCGATCTCGCCGACCTGGCCATTGTCGGCACCCCTCCGCCGCACCGCGCCAATAGCGCCTGGCAGGGTCGACAAGTCGGCCTGCTCGATGCCGCTGGCGGCACCCTGGCCATGGGCGAAGTGCTGACACTGGAAGACGGTCGGCTACGGCTGCGGGCTCCCGTGTCGGCAACGACGCCCCGCGCCCTGGTGGTTCGCGACGCCATGCGCCATCCCGAGGGTCGGCTAGGCACTGCGCGCCCCTATCGCCTGCCCCCTGTCACACCCGACGAGGACGCGTCGCTCATGCTGGCGCCACAGGAGACGCACGACGGCCCACGGCCCACGCTGCGCCTCGATGGGGTGCGCGCCACCTTGGTCAACGGCGTGTTCGGCGACCCTCTGCTGCACCTGCGTTTGCGTCACACGAAGCGCAGCCTGCTGTTCGACCTGGGCGACCCGGGCCGGCTGCCGGCCCGGCTGGCCCACCAAGTCAGCGACGTGTACATCAGCCATGCCCACTTCGACCATATTGGCGGCTTCCTGTGGCTGTTGCGCTCGCGCATCGGCGACTATCCGCCGTGCCGGGTCTATGGGCCGCCCGGCCTTGCCGGGCACCTGGACGGACTGATGCGCGGAATCCTGTGGGATCGTGTCGAGGAGAAAGCGCCCCGCTTCGAGGTCTTCGAGCTGCACGGCGAGCGCCTGGCCCACTATCGCCTGGTGGCCGGCCAGCCGATGAAGGCGCTTTCCCCGCGGGACGTCGAAGGCGGCGTACTGCATCGCGAACCCGGCTTTCGCGTGCGCGCCGTTACGCTGGACCACGGCACGCCGGTGCTGGCCTTCGCCTTTGACCCGGACGTTCAGATCAAGGTACGCAAGGAGCGCCTGGAAGCTCACGGCTGGCCCCCCGGCCCATGGCTGGGTGAACTCAAACAGAACGTGCTGGCCGGAAACGTTGATGCCGAAATCACCCTGCCCGACGGCAGACGGCAGTCGACCGCCGGGCTGGCGCAGCGCCTGCTGATGTCGCAGCCAGGGAAGCGCCTGGTCTATGCCACCGATTTCGGCGACACGTCCGCAAACCGAGAACGCCTGCTCACGCTTGCGCGCGGTGCCGAGGTGCTGTTCTGCGAGGCCTCGTTTCGCGAGGACCAGATCGAACAGGCCCGGCGCACCGGGCATCTGACGGCCCGTGCCTGTGGCGAGATCGCCGCCGCAGCCGAGGTCGGCCAACTGGTGCCGTTCCACTTCTCGCGGCGCCATGTGGAGGACGTGGGGGAGCTCTACGCCGAGATACGCCGCCACTTCCCGCGCCTGGCTGCCACCCCCGGCAGCGAACCCGGTTTCGAAGAGCCGGATTAACGCTTCTGGGCGTTCTTGCCGTTCTGGCGCAGCAGCAGGCCGATGGCGGCGAGCACCAGCGCACTGCCAGGCAGCCACTGCCAGCCGATCTGCTCGGGTGCGGTGACGAACAGCAGCAGCATGGAGACGAAGGGCACCATGTAGCCGTAGGCGGTGACGGCGCCGGGCGTGAGCACAGCGGTGGCGCGCTGCATCAGCCAGAAGGTGAGCGCGCTGGAGAAGAGCCCGAGGTAGATCACCAGGACCTGATCCTGCCAGCGCATGGTGGCAAGCTCGCCGGCGGGCTCGATGGCGAGCCCCAACCCGCCGATCAGCAGGCCGCCCAGACCCAGGCTCCAGAAGGTGCGCACCGCCGCCGACTCGGGCAGCCACTCGCGGGCCAACCCCCACTTGCTCAGCACTGGGTAGAGCGCCGAGGACACGCAGCCGAGGAAGAATACCGCCTCGCCCACGCCGAACTTCATGCCTTCGCCGTGGCTGAGCGACTCGGCGAAGGCGAGCCCCAGCGCTCCGCAGGCGCCCAGCGCCAGGATCGCCGGCAGCTGCCAGCTCAGCCGCTCGACGCGAAACCCGAGCCCCAGCAGATAGGCCAGCAGCGGTACGGTGACGTAGAGCGTGGCCATGGAGAGCGCGGTGGCATGATGGGCGGCCCAGAACATGGCGCCGAAGAACCCTGCCAGGCACAGCCCCATCAGCGCATAGAGCGGCAGCACCCGCCAGGGCGGCAGGAAATCCACCGAGCGCCGCGCCAGCCACCACAGCCCGGCGCAGGCGATAGCGAAGCGCAGGGCGGTGAGCGACAGCGGCGGCAGCTTGCTCATCAGTTCCACGGCGGGAAACGACAGCCCTACCAGCAGCGACCACAGCAGCATGCCTAGATGGGCAAGCCGGGGCGTTATCGGCGCGCTCAATTTTCCCAGACGATGGCCAGCTCCTCGTCGCCCGCCATGCGCTGCAGGTGGGAATCGATGACACCCTCCAGGCGGTCGAGGCTCTCCTCCTCCAGCGCCTCGACGGCCACCACCAGCTTGCCCGGCTCGACGCGCATCACGCAGGAGCCCTCATCGAAGACCACGCGGCTCTCCTCCTCGCCCTGCTCCACCTCCAGCTTGTGCGCCCAGTGCTTGCACAGCCGGCTCATCAGCCTCGCCCCGGATTCGGTGACGACTTCGGCACGCGACATCGGCATAACAACGATCTCCATTCGTACGGGAGCTAACAGACTAAGACGCGCGGCGGGATCGGCGCCAGTCCTCGTCGATCCGCTGAGCAAAACAGCACGTTCGATACCGCGCCTCCCAAGGAGGAGATGGATAAAGAAAAGCCCCCGATGCCTAGAGCATCGAGGGCTAGCAGTAACGAGGCCGGGCCTTACGGCTTCATGTCCTCGAAGAACTTCTTCACGCCGTCGAAGAAGCCGCTCTTCTTGGGTGAGTGGTGGGCGCTGTTGCTGCCCCCCAGGCTCTCCTGAAGCTCGCGCAGCAGCGCCTTCTGCTCCTCGTTGAGGTTGACCGGGGTCTCCACCACCACCTTGCACAGCAGGTCGCCTGGCGGGCCGCCGCGCACCGGCTTGACGCCCTTGCTGCGCAGGCGGAAGAGCTTGCCGGTCTGGGTCTCGGGCGGGATCTTGAGCTTGACCCGGCCATCCAGCGTCGGCACTTCGAGTTCGCCACCCAGCGCGGCGTCGACGAAGTTGATCGGCACCTCGCACTGCAGGTGCTTGCCGTCGCGCTGGAAGATATGGTGCGGCTTGATCGCCACCTGCACGTAGAGATCGCCGGGCGGGCCGCCGTTGATGCCGGACTCGCCCTCGCCGTTGAGGCGAATGCGATCGCCGGTATCCACCCCGGCGGGAATCTTCACCGACAGGGTGCGGGTCTCGCGCATGCGGCCCTCGCCGTGACACTTGTGGCACGGCACCTTGATGTGCACGCCGCTGCCGTGACAGGTGGGACAGGTCTGCTGCACAGCGAAGAAGCCCTGCTGCATGCGCACCTGGCCGTGCCCGTTACAGGTTGGGCAGGTCTCCTTGGTGGAGCCCGGCTCGGCACCCTGGCCGTCGCAGCGGTCGCACTCCACGTGACGCGGCACACGGATGTCCACCGTGGTGCCGGCGACGGCACTCTCGAGATCGAGTTCGAGGTTGTAGCGAAGATCGCTGCCGCGCTGCGGCGCATGGGGGCTGCGCCGTCCGCCTCCGCCACCGAAGATGTCGCCGAACACGTCGCCGAAGATATCGCTGAAGCCGCCGGCCCCGGCGCCGCCGAAGCCACCACCACCGAAGCCGCCGGCCTGGCCGTCTACACCGGCATGGCCGAACTGGTCGTAGGCGGCACGCTTCTCGCTGTCGGCAAGAATCTCATAGGCCTCGGAGACCTCGCGAAACTTCTCGGCGGCGGTGTCGTCATCCGGGTTGCGGTCCGGGTGGTACTTCTGCGCCAGCCGTCGGTAGGCCTTCTTGATGTCTTTGGTGTCGGCCTCGCGCTCGACGCCGAGCACCTCATAATAATCGCGTTTGGACATGGGTCCATGCGCCTCCTGGTCTAGGCAGTTCTGCCCGATCCGCGGAAACGGCAACGCGGGAGTCATCCCCCCGCGCTACCGTCGTCCGTGGCATCGCCTTGGCGATTACTGCTTTTTCTGGTCGTCGTTGACTTCTTCGTACTCAGCGTCGACCACGTCCTCTTCCGGCTTGCCACCGGCCTCCTGGCTTTCGCCACCATCCTGCTGGGCGGCCTCGGCCTGAGCGGCATACATCTTCTGCGCCAGGTTGCCGGAGGCCTCGGTCAGCGTATCCAGCTTGGCCTGGATGTCGTCCTTGTCGTCACCCTTGAGCGCTTCCTCCAGCTCGGAGGCGGCCGTCTCGATGGCCTGCTTCTCCTCGTCGGTGGCGTGCTCACCGGCTTCCTGGACGGTCTTGCGGGCCGCATGGACCATGCCGTCGGCCTGGTTGCGCAGGGCCACCAGCTCCTCGAACTTCTTGTCCTCGTCGGCATGCGCCTCGGCGTCGCGGACCATCTGCTCGATCTCGTCGTCGGAGAGGCCGCTGGAGGCCTTGATGACAATCGACTGCTCCTTGCCGGTGGCCTTGTCCTTGGCCGACACGTTGAGAATGCCGTTGGCATCCAGGTCGAATGCGACCTCGATCTGCGGCACGCCGCGCGGCGCCGGCGGAATGTCGGCCAAGTCGAAGCGCCCCAGCGACTTGTTGCCACCGGCCTGCTTGCGCTCGCCCTGCAGCACGTGGATGGTCACGGCGGTCTGGTTGTCATCCGCGGTCGAGAAGGTCTGGGTCTTTTTGGTCGGGATGGTGGTGTTCTTCTCGATCAGCGGCGTCATCACGCCACCCAGGGTCTCGATACCCAGGGTCAGCGGGGTAACGTCGAGCAGCAGCACGTCCTTGACGTCGCCGCCCAGCACGCCGCCCTGGATCGCCGCACCCACGGCCACAGCCTCGTCCGGGTTGACGTCCTTGCGCGCTTCCTTACCGAAGAAGTCGGCAACCTTCTTCTGCACCAGCGGCATGCGGGTCTGGCCGCCGACCAGAATCACGTCGTCGATCTCGGAGGCGGACAGGCCGGCGTCGGCCAGCGCGGTCTTGCACGGCCCCATGGAACGCTGGACCAGATCCTCTACCAGCGACTCCAGCTTGGCCCGGGTCACCTTCACGTTGAGGTGCTTGGGACCGGTGTTGTCGGCCGTGATGTAGGGCAGGTTGACGTCGGTCTGCTGGGCGCTGGACAGCTCGATCTTGGCCTTCTCGGCAGCTTCCTTGAGGCGCTGCATGGCCAGGTTGTCGCCCGAGAGGTCGATGCCGCTGTCGGCCTTGAACTGTTCGACCAGATAGTTGATCAGGGCCATGTCGAAGTCTTCGCCGCCCAGGAAGGTGTCGCCATTGGTGGCCAGCACCTCGAACTGGGTCTCGCCGTCGACATCGGCCACTTCGATGATCGAAATGTCGAAGGTACCGCCACCCAGGTCATATACGGCGATGGTCTTGTCGCCGCGCGACTTGTCCATGCCGTAGGCCAGCGCCGCCGCGGTGGGCTCGTTGATGATGCGCTTGACCTCGAGACCGGCGATGCGCCCGGCGTCCTTGGTGGCCTGACGCTGGGAGTCGTTGAAGTAGGCCGGCACGGTGATTACCGCCTCGGTGACGGTCTCGCCCAGGTAGTCCTCGGCGGTCTTCTTCATCTTCTTCAGCACTTCGGCGCTGACCTGCGGCGGTGCCAGCTTCTTGCCCTTCACTTCCACCCAGGCGTCGCCGTTGTCGGCCTCGACGATGCCGTAGGGCACCATTTTGATGTCCTTCTGCACCACGTCGTCCTTGAAGCGACGGCCGATCAGGCGCTTGATGGCGTACAGGGTGTTCTGCGGGTTGGTGACCGCCTGCCGCTTGGCCGACTGCCCCACCAGGATCTCGCCATCATCGGTGTAGGCGATGATGGAGGGCGTGGTGCGGGCGCCTTCGGCGTTCTCGATCACCTTGGCGCTGTCGCCGTCGAGCACGGCCACACAGGAGTTGGTGGTCCCCAGGTCAATACCGATGATGCGTCCCATAGGAAATCCTCGAAAATTCGTTTGCCTTGAATCCATCTCAGCGGCATCTGCCGCGGTTGACGTCTATCTGGGGGTGCTTTGTACGTTTTCAAGCCCTCCCCCTGCATTACGCTGGATTGGTCGTGCCGATCGGCTCAGCCGGTAGCCTGACTGACCACTACCATGGCCGGACGTACCAGGCGACCATTGAGCGTGTAGCCCTTCTGCATCACTTCCATGATGCTGTTGGGCTCGAGCTCGGGGTTGGGCACCATGGCCATGGCCTCGTGGTACTGCGGGTCGAACGGTTCGCCGGCCGGGTCGAGCGATTCGACGCCGAACTTGGCCAGCACGTCATGCTGCATTTTCAGCGTCATGGCCACGCCCTCTTTATGGGCCTCGGTGGCGTCGTCGCCCATGGCCTCGAGCGCCTTTTCCAGGCTGTCGACTACCGGCAGCAGCTCCTTGACGAAGCGCTCGAGGGCGAACTTGCGCGCCTTCTCGGCTTCCTGTTCGGCCCGGCGGCGCACGTTCTGCGCCTCGGCGGCGGCACGCAGCGCCTGGTCCTTGGCCTCGGCCAGGCTCTGCTCCAGCTCCTCGACCTGGGCGGCCAGCATGTCGGCTTCGGGGTTGTCGCTCACCGTCGTCGGCTCCTCGGACGCGACGGACTCGTCGTCCCCGATGCCAATCGCATCGTCCAGTTCGCCTGCCACCGGTTCCGGCCGAGCCTCTTCCTCGCGCCGCTCCAGCTCGTCGTCGAGCGGGGTCTGGGGTTCTTTAGCCATGCGCATCTCCTGAAGCGTGGTTCGGCCATGCGGCCGCAACGGTTTCGATTGGGCAAAAGCCGCGAGTCTGCCGCCTATATGGGGGTCCTGACCGCAATCTCAAGAGAGGCTGGGCGTTCATGTGCAATGCGGGCGTTGAGCGGCCGCCTCGACTACTGTATAAAAACTCAATAAAGTGTATGGATATCCAGCCTTGTGCGTCGCTTCCCGGGAGGCCCCATGCTGACTCAGCTCGCCATTCGCGATTTCGCCATCGTCGATACGCTCGATCTGGAGCTTGCCGGCGGCATGACCGCCATCACCGGCGAGACCGGTGCCGGCAAGTCGATCCTGCTCGGTGCCCTGGGGCTATGCCTGGGTGAGCGCGCCGACGCCGGCAGCGTGCGCCACGGCTGCGAGCGTGCCGATCTCTCGGCGCGCTTCGATATCGCAAGCCTGCCGGCCGCCCGGCACTGGCTCGAGGAGCGCGAGCTGCCCCTCGACGACTGCCTGTTACGCCGCGTGGTAACGGCCAACGGCCGCTCCAAGGCATGGATCAACGGGCAGCCGGCTACCGTGACCGATCTCAAGGCGCTGGGCGAACATCTGGTCGAGATCCACGGCCAGCACGCCCACCAGATGCTGCTGCGCGAAGAGACCCACCTGCGCCTGCTCGACGACTTTGCCGGTAACCGCAGCGCCGTCGGCGAGCTGAGCGAGACCTTTCGCCGCTGGCAAGCGGCCCGGCGACGCCTGAAACAGCTGACCGAGAGCGGTGACGAGGTTCAGGCGCGCCGCCAGTTGCTGCGCTATCAGGTCGAGGAGCTCGACGCACTGGCCCTGGGCGACGAAGAGCTCGCCACCCTGGAGTTCGAACAGGAGCAGCTCGCCCACGCCGAGGAGACGCTGCGCGAAGCACAGGTCGCCGCCGAATGCTGCGATGGCGACGAGGGCGGCGTGCTGGCGCTGCTCAACCAGGCGGCCCACCGGCTCGACCCCTTGCCGGGCAGCGACCGCGGCACCCTGGCCGAAGTGCTCGCCATGCTCGGCGAAGCGCGCATCCAGGTCGAGGAGGCCGTGCGCGAACTCAACCGCTTTGCCGACACCACCGAACTGGATCCGGAGCGGCTGGCATGGGTCGAGTCTCGCCTGAGCGAGGTGCACCGCATCGCACGCAAGCATCATGTGATGCCCGAGGAGCTGCCTTCCCTCCATCGCCGCCTGCAGACCGAGCTGGAGAGCCTCGAAGGCGGCGAGCACGACCTCGAGGCGCTCCGCAGCGAGGTCGAGGGGCTACGCGACACCTGGCGCGAGCAGGCACGTCGCGTGGGTGAGTCCCGCCGCCTGGCGGCCGGAAAGTTCGGCAAGGCGGTACAGGAGCAGCTCGCCTTCCTGGCCATGGGCAAGGCGCACTTCGAAGTGGAGGTGGCGACACGCCAGACGCCGCAGCCGGACGGCATGGAAGCGGTGCGCTTCTTGATCAGTGCCAACCCCGGCCAACCGCCGCGGCCGTTGGCCAAGGTCGCTTCCGGTGGCGAGCTTTCGCGCATCAGCCTGGCGATTCAGGTGGTCGCTGCACGCCACTCGACCATCCCCAGCCTGGTCTTCGACGAGGTGGACGTGGGCATCTCTGGTGCAACCGCCGAGATCGTCGGCCAATTGCTGCGCAGGCTCGGCGAGAACGGTCAGGTAATGACCGTGACACACCTGCCCCAGGTAGCGGCCCAGGCCCACCATCATCTGCATATCGAGAAGCAGGCCAAGCGCAACACCACCCTGACGCGCATGGCCCTGCTCGACGAAGCCGGCCGCGTCAGTGAACTGGCGCGCATGCTCGGTGGCGTCAACCTTTCCGACCGCACCCTGGCCCATGCCCGGGAGATGCTGGATGCCAGTCAGCAAGGCGCCGCCCACTGAGCCGCTCCATGTTCGCGAGCGCTAACGCAAGCGGCCCCGATCATCGATCGGGGCCGCTATGGCGCTAACTCGGCTTTTTACTTGCGTGTCATTTGCGCGGTGTGCCGTCCTGTCGCGTAGTACTGGAGCCGCGCGGGCGTACATAGAGCACCAGGGCATGGTCGACGAGTTCGAAGCCGTGCTCCTCGGCGAGCTCCTGCTGGCGACGTTCGATGGTTTCGTCGAAGAATTCGATGATCTCGCCGCTGTCGAGACACACCATATGGTCGTGGTGTTCCTCCTGGGAAATCTCGAACACGGCATGCCCGCCATCGAAATTGTGACGGATCACCAGGCCGGCCGACTCGAACTGGGTCAGCACGCGATAGACGGTGGCCAGGCCGACGTCCTCCCCGGCTTCCAGCAGGGTCTTGTAGACATCCTCGGCGCTCAGGTGGTGCTGACCCGTGGCATTCTCGAGGATCTGCAGGATCTTCACTCGGGGCAAGGTGACCTTGAGGCCCGCCTTGCGCAATTCATGGTTCTGGTCGGCCATGTTCGCTCTTCGCAGTATCAGGTAGGGTCGGGTATGATCGACCGAATCCACGATAGTGAAGAACGGACACAAATGCAAAAGCTGATCAAAACCCTCCCCCTCGTCATCGCCCTGACCGTGGTCAGCGGCTGTGTCTACAAGCGTGACCTTCCCCAGGGCAACTACATTACCGAGGGCATGGTCCAGCAGCTTCAGCCCGGCCTGAGCCGCACGCAGGTCGTCGACCTGCTGGGCAGGCCCCTGCTGGAAGCGCCTTTCGATGCCAATCAGTGGGATTACGTGTTCCGCCTCGACGAAGCCTACGGCGACGTGCAGCAGCGCCGGGTGACGCTGACCTTCGACGGCGAGCGGCTGGTCAACGTCCAGCAGGCAGGCGATTTTTCCGAGGACATCGAACTGCGCGCGCAGGACGACATCGGCCCGGCGGCCGAGGGGTCCGACCCTGCCGGCATGTTGCCCTCCACACAGCCCGAAGCGGTACCGGAGCGCGCGCCTGGCGCCGGTGGCACGTTGCCGCAAGGCGGCGAGCCGGCATCGACCGAGCCGCTCGTTCGCTAATTCTGCCGCTCTTCGGCTACCTCCCGGCGCGTTCCGCGCGCCGGGCGCGTGCCGCCTTGGGGTCGATCTCGAGTGGGCGGTAGACCTCGACCCGATCGCCAGCACGCAGGCGCTGGACGTCGGGGTCGCGTAGCAATTTGCCGAAGATGCCAAGATCCGCCTCGGCAAAAGTCGCGGCCGGCACTTCGGGGAAGAGCCTGTCCAGCCCGGCCAGGGCGACGGCCTGTCGCGCCGTGGTGCCCTCCGGCACCTCGAGCGCGACGATGCGCTGCCTGTCGGGCAGGGCAAAGACCACTTCCACTGCGAGCCCCATGTCAGCGCCCATACAGCTCGTCGGCGCGCCGAGTGAAGGAGTCGACCAACTGCCCGGCCACCTGCTGGAACAGCTTGCCGAAAGCCATGCCCATCAGACGGTTGGCAAATTCGAATTCCAGCTCCAGACATACCTTGCAGGCGCCCTCGCCCATTGGCAGGAACAACCAGCGACCGCGCAGGCGTTTGAAAGGGCCGCTGACCAGCGACATCTCGATGCGCTCGGGCTCGATCAAGTCGTTGCGGGTGGTGAAGCTCTGCTCCAGACCCGCCCGGCCCAGGGTCATCTCACCGATCAGGTGCGACTCGTCGCGCTCGAGCAGCCGCGCCCGCCGACAGCCCGGCAGGAACTCCGGATAGCGCTCGAAGTCATTGACCAGTTCGAACATGTCCCGAGGGGTGTGCCGCACCAGGGCGGACCGATTGACCATTGGCATTGAGCTCTCCGCTGACTTCACAGTGCCCAGGGCGTATCATGAGCGGTTATTTCACGCCTTGAATGGTACCACGCTTCCCCCCACATCGAAGGGGACGTCACCATCGGCAGAACATGACACGAGGTTCCATGGCCAATAAGAAAGGCAAGGGCAAGGGCCCCGGCAGCAGCATGATCGCCCAGAACAAGAAGGCTCGCTTCGAGTACCACATCGACGAGACCTTCGAGGCCGGCCTGGTGCTGGCCGGCTGGGAGGTGAAGAGCCTGCGCGCCGGCAAGGCCCAGCTCACCGATACCTACATCCTGATCAAGGACGGCGAGGCCTGGCTGCTGGGCAGCCATATCACGCCGCTGAATACCGCCAGCACCCACGAGATCGCCGATCCTTCGCGCACGCGCAAGTTGTTGTTGCATCGCAAGGAAATCGCCAAGATTTTCTCGCGTTCCCAGGAGAAGGGGCATACCTGCGTGCCGCTCAAGCTCTACTGGAAGGGCAACAAGGTGAAGTGCGAACTAGCGCTGGTGACGGGCAAGAAGCTGCACGACAAGCGCGCCACCGAGAAGGACCGCGACTGGCAGCGGCAGAAAGGGCGCATCATGCGGGAACACACCAAGGCTTGAGGTGTCACAATGGGGTGACACGGCAAGTGGCTCCCCGAAATTGGCAAGAATCGGGGAAGCGATGGAACCAACCCATCCAACAGGTGTCATAGCGTTATCCAGCTGATAAGATGGGTCTGCTACGGGGGCGACATGGCTTCGACGCCGGTGACAACCTCCTAGGTGCATGCCGAGAGCGTGATGTATCTCGTAAATCCAACATCACGACTAAATAGTCGCAAACGACGACAACTACGCTCAGGGCGCGCTGGCAGCTTAATAGCTGTTAGCTTCTAGTCCGGCCCCAAAGCGATGTGCCCATTCATCGCGGAGGGGATATGAGCCAAGAATGATGGGATCGCGGTTGGTGGTGTCCTCTCGCCAATCGCTAAACCTTAGAGGAATCGCGTAGCTGGATCCTGCCCGTTGGAGCCAGATGCGTTAAACCAAAAAACGGACCTAAGCATGTAGAGCCGAAGAGCGAGTGCCGGCGGACGCGGGTTCGATCCCCGCCGCCTCCACCAATCAAGCGAAAAAAGCACCCCTGAGGGTGCTTTTTTCGTTTCCGGGCTCTGCTGTGACTTCGCGGATAGACTCGACCGGAAGTGAGCGCCGTACCGCTAGGCGAAGCCATGGAAAGCAGGCGGCAAGGATTCGTCGATATAGGTATCGTTGAACTCGACCAGCCGAGCCAGGGCTTGCGGGTCGGGCAGCGTCACGTGCTGACGGTCGCGCACGATCAGGCCTTCGTCGCGCAGCATGGAGAAGGTTCGGCTCACATGCACGGCACTCAGCCCTAGCGCATCGCCGATCTGCTCCTGAGACAGCGGCATGAAGAAGCCGTTGTCCTCCACGGCGCCGATCCGCTTGAGGCGCATGTAGAGTTCGTAGAGGAAGTGCGCCAGCCGCTCATGTGCGGAGTAGCGTCCCAGGTAGACCAGCCGTTCTGTAAGAATCGCCTGCTGGCGCACCGCCACGGCGATGATACCCGCGACCAGGGCCGGCGAGCGCCCGAAGAGTTCGAAGAGCTGCTGATACGTGAACGGGCAGACCGCGCCCTCGTTGATCATCGCCACCCCTGCCAGACGACGGGAGAAGCCGAAATCGCGAATGCCGATGATGTCGCCCGGCAGGTAGACCTTGAGGATCTGCATCGAACCGTTGCCAAGATTGCGATAGGAGAAGGCCCAGCCCTCCTTGATCACGCAGAAGATATCTACATCCGCACTCTCCTGCCATAGCACTTCCCCGGCCGACACGCGCCTTGAATTGAGCTCTAGGCTCAGCAACAGGGCCTTGTCGTCTGCCGTCAACGCCCCGTGACGGCCAAGTCCCTGCATCACTACACTGTCGAGTAGGGTCACACTCTGCCTCTCCGGCTTGTGGTTAGATCGCGACATACTAAAACACAAGCTTATATAGAGATTCATAACGCAGGTTATCGACGCTCAATAATGACCGAACGATTCCCTCACGAGGCCCGCCGTGCCGGCATTGGCGCCGCTTGGCCATGGGGCACCGCCGCAATGTCGCCGCCCCCTGCTTTGGTCTAGCTGGTCATGACAAAATCTCTTGCCCCCGGCTTCATGGGAAGCCATCATCTGCGCGCAAGCGATGCAAGACCGGGGTGGCATCGGGCACGGGCATGACGAGATGGCCGAAAATCCGATAAGACCCTACCCTTTCATAGACATTCCCCGATCTGGATTCGAGAGGCCCATGAGCAAAGTCCTGATTATCGGCGCCGGTGGCGTCGGAGGCGTAGTCACCCACAAGTGTGCACAGCACCCCGAAGTCTTCAGCGAGATCTGCCTGGCCAGTCGCAACGAAGAGAAGTGCAAGGCCATCGCGGCCCAGTTGGAACGTCCCATCCAGACGACCCAGGTTGACGCCGACAACGTCGACGACCTCGTTCAACTGATCGAATCGTTCAAGCCGGACGTGCTGATCCACGTGGCCCTGCCCTATCAAGACCTGACCATCATGGAGGCGTGCCTGAGGACCGGCGTGCCCTACCTCGACACTGCCAACTACGAGCACCCGGACGAGGCCAAGTTCGAGTACAAGGAGCAGTGGGCGTTCCACGACCGCTACGCCGAAGCAGGCAACATGGCCACCCTGGGCTGCGGCTTCGACCCGGGCATGACCAACATCTACTGCGCCTACGCCCAGAAGAATCTGTTCGACGAGATCCACCGCATCGACATCCTCGATGCCAACGGCGGCGACCACGGCTACCCCTTCGCCACTAACTTCAACCCGGAGATCAACATTCGCGAGATCACCGCGAATGGTCGCTACTGGGAAAACGGCGAGTGGGTGGAAACCCCGCCGCTGGCCGAGAAGCGCAAGTTCGACTTCGACGGCATCGGCGAGAAGGACATCTACCTGCTCTACCACGAGGAGCTCGAATCCCTCAGCCGGAACATCAAGGGCCTGGAGCGCATCCGCTTCTGGATGACCTTCTCCGAGAAGTACATCACCCACCTGAAGGTGCTCGAGAACGTCGGCATGACCCGCATCGACCCGATCGAGGTGAACGGCTGCGAGATCTCGCCGCTGCAGTTCCTCAAGGCGGTACTGCCCGACCCGGCCTCGCTCGGCCCGCGCACCAAGGGCAAGACCAACATCGGCATCATTGCCGACGGCATCAAGGACGGCAAGCGGCGCAAGGTGTACATCTACAACATCTGCGATCACGAGGCCTGCTATCGCGAGGTACAGTCCCAGGCGATCTCCTATACCACCGGCGTGCCGGCGGTGACCGGGGCCATGCTGATGCTGGAAGGCATCTGGAAGGGCGCGGGCGTGTTCAACGTCGAGCAGCTCGATCCCGACCCCTTCATGGAGCGCATCGGCGACATGGGCCTGCCGTGGCAGGTGGTCGAGCTTGAGCCAGAGCACGACCCGCTGGCATGACACCACTCGACTTCGACTTCCACGCCTGCCCGTCGCCGGCCTACGTGGTCGACGACGCGCTGCTGCGACGCAACCTCGAGCTGCTGCGGCAGGTCCAGGAGCAGAGTGGCGCACGGATCCTGCTGGCGCTGAAGGGCTTCGCCATGTGGGACACCTTCCCGCTGGTAAGCCAGTATCTGGTCGGCACCACCGCCAGCGGCCAGGACGAGGCACGGCTGGGCGCGGAGACCTTCGGCGGCGAGGTGCACGTCTACTCGCCGGCCTTCACCGAGGAGGAGATGGGCGTGGTGCTGCAGTACGCCGACCACGTCAGCTTCAATTCCCCGGGGCAGTGGCAGCGCTTCCGCGACACCGTCGCGGCAGCGCCGCGCGAGGTCTCCTGCGGGCTGCGGGTCAACCCGGAGTACTCCGAAGGCAAGGTGGCGATCTACGATCCCTGTGCGCCCGGCTCACGGCTGGGCACGCGCGCGGTGGATTTCGAGGAGGCCGACCTCGCCGGGCTCGAGGGGCTGCACTTCCACACCCTGTGCGAGCAGAACAGCGACGCCCTGGAGCATACGCTGGAGGCGTTCGAGGCCAAGTTCGGGCAATACCTCGCCGACAAGCAGTGGGTCAACTTCGGCGGCGGACATCACATCACCCGCCCCGACTATGACATCCAACGGCTGGTGCGGGTGATTCGCGGTTTTCGCGAGCGTCATCCGCATCTCACCGTCTACCTGGAGCCGGGAGAGGCGATCGCTCTGAATACCGGCTACCTGGTGTGCACGGTGCTGGATATCGTCGAGAACGACGGCCCCAACGCCATCCTCGACACTTCCGCCACCGCGCACATGCCCGACGTACTGGAGATGCCCTACCGGCCGCACATCATCGGCGCTGGCGAACCGGATGAGAAGGCCCACACCTATCGCCTGGGAGGCACCACGTGTCTCGCCGGCGACGTGATCGGCAGCTACTCGTTCGACAGGCCGCTCGCCATCGGCGACCGCCTGGTGTTCACCGACATGGCTCACTACACCATGGTCAAGACCACCACCTTCAACGGCATTCGCCTGCCGTCGATCTGTCGCGTGGACGAGATCAGCCGCGAAGTGCGCACGGTGAAACGGTTCGGCTATGAGGCCTACAAGGAGCGCCTGAGCTAGGAAATCACTGACCTAATGACTGCGCGAACGAATCGCTGCGTTGCGCGGTGCTCGGAATCCTCACATATAACCCATATGCTCCGGCTCCTTCGCTCCGTGCGCCTTGCGCTTCATCTCGCTCGTCGATTAGTACAGCGTTTCCCAATATAGGCAATTAAAGCGAAAAAAGCCCCTGCGGGGGCTTTTTTCGTTTGTGCACCGTTACTTGCATGGCATGCCGGGTGCCCCTTTCGCTATCCGCCGATATGCACCATGGTTAAGGCAAGATGACACCAGACAGGGAGAGTCGGAATGACGACCGTGTTCAAGTTCGGCGGCGCCTCGATCAAGGATGCCGATGCCATTCGCCACCTGACCCCGCTGATCGAAGCCCACGAGGAGCGACCGCTGGTCGTGGTGGTCTCGGCGATGGGCAAGACCACCAACAAACTTGAGGCGCTGCTCGCCGCCGCCCGCGACGAGGGCCGCAGAGACGATTACCGTGAATGCCTCGAGGCGCTGCAGGCCGAGCATCACCAGGCGATCGAGTCCCTGTTCGACGATTCGCAGGATTCCCCGGTCGAGCGCGTCGACGCCTTGTTCGACGAACTCGATGCCCAGCATAGCAAGCACCGTCGCGACGCCTACGCCAAGCACTACGATCAGACCGTCTGCTACGGCGAGCTGATCTCTACCACCATCGTCGCGGCCTGGCTCAACCACAGCGGTATCGCCACCAACTGGCACGATGCCCGCGAGCTGGTACGCACCGACGCCTGCCATCAGGCCGCCAACCTCGACTGGGCGGCCACCGCCGAGACCGTCCGCGAACGCCTGGCAGACAGTGAGCGAGTGATCCTGACCCAGGGGTTCATCGGCGGCACGGCGGAAGGTGCTTCGACGACACTCGGGCGTGAGGGCTCGGACTTCAGCGCGGCGATCTTCGCCCATTGCCTCGACGCGCAGCAGGTGGTGATCTGGAAGGACGTCCCGGGGCTGTTCAACGCCGACCCCCGGCGCTTCGACAACGCCGTGCAGCTCGAGCGAATCTCCTACGGTGAAGCCACCGAGCTGGCCTGGCACGGCGCCAAGGTCATCCATCCCAAGACGCTGGGGCCGCTTCAGGAGAAGTCGATTCCGCTTATGGTGCGCTCCTTCGAGACACCCGAGGCTGCGCCCAGCGTAATCGACGCCGAGCGGCGCTATGACGCCGACGTGGCCAGCTGCATCTTGCGTGAGAACCAGGTCTGGCTCGAGGTGCGACCGCGCGACTTCTCGTTCATGGACGAACCGCGCCAGCACGATATTCTGGGGCATCTGGTCGAGGCCGGCCTGCACGCCAACCTGGTCGACAGCGGCGCCATGCGTCTGGCGTTCTGCCTCGACGACAAGCCCGAGCGGCTGGCACCGATGATCGAGGCGCTCGAGCGGGATTACAGCGTCAGACGCGAAGACGCCCTGACGCTGCTCACGGTGCGTCACCCCCACCAAGGAATGATGGACGCTCTCGTTGCGGACCGCGAAACGCTGGTAGAACGGCGCAACGACACCACCGCTCAGCGCCTGTTCCACAGCCGGGACTGCCCTGAGACCTGGCATATACCCGACTGAGCGACAGCTTTTCCACAATCGCGCTACTCGAAGAAAGCCGCCCGGGCCATGCGATGGCTCGGGCGGCTTCGTATGGGACCATGGCCGAATATCGCGGAACGACTATCGTGAGACGCTTCAATCGTCGAGGTCGATATCATCCTCGTCGGTAGCTGCTCCGGTCACAGCGCCCACCCCGGCGCCGACCGCCGCACCTTCTACCACGCCTGCCCCGGTGACGGCCCCCGCAGCGCCCCCTACGGCCGCCCCGACGCCGGCGCCACTGGCGGCACGCTCACCGGTGCTGGTACCACAGCCGGCTAGCGCCAGCATCATCGAGGTGGCAAAGACCATCGATACGCCACGCAATCCATAACGTTTCATGACCTACCTCCCGATCCATGGATGTGCGTTTACAGCGTAGCCAAGGTAAGCGGCGAGAGGCAAAAGGCCGCCCCTCTAGCCGTCTCGAGCCAGACCATCAGGCCGCTTCGCGCTTGGCGTCGCAGGCGGCCTGCATGGCCAGGGCGGTATCGAGCATGCGGTTGGAGAAGCCCCACTCGTTGTCGTACCAGGCCATCACCTTCACCAGGCGACCGTTCACGCGGGTATGGTTGGCGTCGAAGGTCGAGGAGTTGGCGTCGTGATTGAAATCGATCGATACCAGTGGCTGTGCGTTCACCGCCAGTACCGGTGAGGCGTCGGCGGCCTTGGCCAGGATGGCGTTGATCTCTTCCTTGCTGGTGTCGCGGCCGGCGGTGAAGACCAGATCCACCAGCGAGACGTTGATGACCGGCACGCGCACCGCCAGGCCGTCGACCTTGCCGGCCAGTTCCGGCAGCACCAGGCCCACCGCGGCGGCAGCGCCGGTCTTGGTCGGGATCATGGAGTGCGTGGCGCTACGCGCCCGGTAGGGGTCCGAGTGGTAGACGTCCGACAGGTTCTGATCGTTGGTATAGGCGTGCACAGTAGTCATCAGGCCGTTCTCGATGCCCACCGTGTCGTTGAGCGCCTTGGCTACGGGGGCCAGGCAGTTGGTGGTACAGGAGGCATTGGAGACCACCTTGTGCTCGGGCTTGAGCACGTCCTCATTGACACCATAAACCACGGTGGCGTCGGCATCCGGGCTCGGCGCGGATATCAGCACACGCTTCGCTCCCGCCTCGAGGTGCTTGGCGGCGGCATCACGCTTGGTGAAAAGCCCCGTGCACTCCATCACCAGGTCGACACCCAGCGTTTGCCACGGCAGCACAGCAGGATCGCGCTGCGAAAGGATAGCGATGCGATCGCCATCCACGCTGAGGCTCTCCTCGTCATGCTCCACCTTGAACGGAAAGTGGCCATGCACGGTGTCGTGGCGCAACAGGTGGGCGTTGAGGGCAGGGTCACCCAGGTCGTTGATGGCCACCACTTCCACCCGGTTGCGGTAGCCGTTCTCGTACAGAGCACGCAGCACGTTACGACCGATGCGGCCGAAACCGTTGATGGCGATCTTGAGTGTCATGTCCTCTCTCCTCCAGAGCGTCTCTGTAGCTTTCAGGTAAGGAATAGAGCCGGTGGCAGAGATCGGGCATCGACGATGCCGGCTGGATAGCCTGCGGCTCCTGTCAGTAACGCCCTCAATGTGACGCAAACTGATCAGGGACTCAAGATTTTTTTAGTAACTTTACGACATAAGGAGTCGAGTGACTCGATACACCTAATGTTACCCTTGCGCCCCGCAGCTCTTCGCAACTTTAAGAAACCACCAAGCCAGGCGAGCGGAAGAGGGTATACCTCAGGCATGACATGATGTAGTAAACTTACCGCAAAACCGATATCGTTGTAGTTTGACGACATCCCCTATTCTTCTGGAGGCGCCCGACATGCCGAAGCCACCACCGCACATCCCCATCCGCCGCACCAAGATCGTCGCCACCCTGGGCCCGGCCAGCGACCGCGAGGGCGTGCTGGAGGCCATGCTGCGTACCGGCGTCGACGTGGTGCGGCTCAACTTCTCCCACGGCAGCGCCGCCGACCATCGCCGCCGGCTCATCGCCGTGCGCCAGATCGCCGAGCGCCTGGGCCGCAGCGTGGCCGCGCTGGGCGACCTGCAGGGGCCCAAGATCCGCATCGCGCGCTTTCGCGACGGCGCGGTGGTGCTCGACGAGGGCCAGCCCTTCGTCCTCGACATGGACATGGACACCGAGGCCGGCGACGCCACCCGCGTCGGCTGCGAGTACACCCAGTTGGCCGACGACGTCACCGCCGGCGATAGGCTGCTGCTCGACGACGGCCGCCTGGTGCTGACGGTGGAGCGGGTCGAGGGCGCCCAGGTGCACACCACCGTGGTCACCGGCGGCAAGCTCTCCAACAACAAGGGCATCAACAAGCAGGGCGGCGGGCTCTCGGCCCCGGCGCTCACCGACAAGGACAAGGCCGACCTCGAGACCGCCATCGAGATCGGCGTCGACTACCTGGCCGTCTCCTTCCCGCGTCATGCCGAGGACATGCACGAGGCGCGGCGCCTGCTCGGCGACGCCGGCCGCGAGATCGGCCTGGTCGCCAAGCTCGAGCGCGCCGAGGCGGTGGCCGACGAGGCCACGCTGGACGGCATCATCGAGGCCAGCGAGGCGGTGATGGTGGCGCGCGGCGATCTCGGCGTGGAGATCGGCGACGAGAAGCTGATCGGCATGCAGAAGCGCATCATCAAGCGCGCCCGCACGCTCAACCGCGCGGTGATCACCGCCACCCAGATGATGGAGTCGATGATCGACTCGCCGCTGCCCACCCGCGCCGAGGTGTTCGACGTCGCCAACGCCGTGCTCGACGGCACCGACGCGGTGATGCTCTCGGCCGAGACCGCCGCCGGCGACTACCCGGTGGAGACCCTCGAGGCCATGCGCCGGGTGTGCCTCGGCGCCGAGCGCGAGCGAATCGCCCAGGAGTCGGGCCACCGCATCCACGAGGGCTTCTCGCGGGTCGACGAGACCATCGCGCTGTCGGCCATGTACGCCGCCAACCACCTCACCGGGGTGGCCGCCATCGCCTGCATGACCTCGACCGGCTACACCCCGCTGATCGCCTCGCGCATCCGCTCGGGCCTGCCCATCGTCGGGCTCGCCCACAGCCCCATCGCCCAGCGCCGCATGGCGCTCTACCGCGGCGTGGTCTCGCTGCCGTTCGATACCACCACGATGGCCGCCGGCGAGCTCAACGACCGCGCCCTGGCCCTGCTGGTGGAAAAGGGGATTGCCGAGCCCGGGGATCATGTCATCCTGACCCGGGGCGATCACATGAACGCCCACGGCGGAACCAATACCCTGAAGATACTCGAGGTAGGCCAGCCATGACCGATAGTCGCCCCCGGCGCAGCGTGCGCCGCACCTTGCCGGCACGCAAGCGCATCGCGTTGATCGCCCACGATGGCAAGAAGAACGAATTGCTCGAGTGGGCCGAACGCTGGCGTGACACATTGGTCGAGCACGAACTGGTGGGTACCGGCACCACCGCCGGGCGTCTCTCGGCCAGTCTCGGGCTCGAAGTGGAGGGATTGATGAGCGGGCCGCTGGGCGGCGACCAGCAGATCGGCGCGCGGCTCACCGAACAGCGCCTCGACCTGCTGATCTTCTTCTGGGACCCCTTCGCCCCCCAGCCCCACGACCCCGACGTCAAGGCGTTGCTGCGCCTGGCCGCGCTGTGGAACGTCCCGGTGGCGTGCAATGCCGCCAGCGCCGACTTCCTGGTCAGCTCGCCGTGGCTCGACCAGCCTTACGAGATGTCGATTCCCGACGTCGATGCCTGGATGGCCTCTCGCAGCTCCGAACAAGCCCCGTAAACCAGAACAAAGAGACCGGCGGGCCAGGCCCGCGAACTTGTGAGGAAACCATGTTCCAGCTTACCCGCAGCGTTACCTGGCAGGCCCTGAAGCGCCTGCACGAGCAGACCGCCGACGACCAGATCCGCAGCTATTTCACCGCCGACCCGCAGCGCTTCGAGAAGATGAGCCTGCGCGTCGGCGGCTTGTTCCTCGACTACTCCAAGCACGCCATCTCGGGCGCCGTGCTCGACAAGCTGATCGAGCTGGCCGACCACTCGGCGCTGGTGCAGCGCCGCGCCCAGATGTTCTCCGGCGATATCATCAACGTCACCGAGGACCGTCCGGTGCTGCATACCGCTCTGCGCAACCAGGGCGAGGGGCCGCTGATGGTCGACGGCCAGGACGTGATGCCCGAGATCCAGCGCACCCGCGAGCAGATCAGGGCGTTTTCCGAGGCCGTGCGCAGCGGTGAGTGGAAGGGTTACAGCGGCGAGCGCATCAAGGACGTGGTCAATATCGGTATCGGCGGCTCGGACCTCGGCCCCAACATGGCCAGCCGGGCGCTGCTCAAGTATCGCCACCCCGAGCTCAACTTCCACTTCGTCTCCAACGTCGATGGCGCCCATATCCAGAAGGTGCTCAAGCGACTCGACCCGGCCACCACTCTGTTCATCGTCTCGACCAAGACCTTCTCCACCCAGGAGACGCTGCTCAACGCCAAGACCGCGCGTCGCTGGTTCCTCGACAATGCCGGCGAGGATGCCGACATCGGCGCCCATTTCATCGCCGCCTCCACCAACCGGCAGGCGGCCATGGAGTTCGGTATCCGCGAGGAGAACGTCTTCGAATTCTGGGCCTGGGTCGGCGGGCGCTACTCGATGTGGTCTTCCATCGGCTTGCCCATCGCGCTCTCCATCGGCTTCGACGGCTTCATGGAGATGCTCCAGGGCGCCTACGAGATGGACCAGCACTTTCTGGTCGCCCCCTTCCGCGAGAACATGCCGGTACTGATGGCGCTGATCGGTATCTGGTACATCAACTTCGTCGGCGCCGAGACCCAGGCCATCGTGCCCTACGACCAGGCGCTGCATCAGTTGCCTTCGTTCCTGCAGCAGCTCGACATGGAGTCCAACGGCAAGTCGGTGGACATCTTCGGCCACCCCGTCGACTACAAAACCGGCCCCATCGTCTGGGGACAGACCGGCTCCAACGGCCAGCACGCCTTCTTCCAGCTGCTGCACCAGGGCACCCGCTACGTGCCCATCGACTTCATCGCCTCGCTGAAGCCCGAACCGGGAGTGGAAGATCACCACTTCGCGCTACTCACCAACATGCTGGCCCAGGCCAACGCCTTTATGGAGGGCAGCCAGAGCGGTAGCCGGCTCGACCCCTACAGCTGCCCCGGCAACCGTCCCTCCAGCGTGCTGCTGCTCGACGAGCTGACACCGAAAAACCTGGGGGCGCTGATCGCGCTCTATGAGCACAAGGTGTTCGTTCAGGGAGTGATCTGGAACATCAACTCGTTCGACCAGTGGGGCGTGCAGCTGGGCAAGCGCATCGCCGGCGAGATCAGCGAGCGCATCGATGAGCACAGCCAGGATTTCGACGCCTCGACCCAGGGGCTGCTGGCACTGGTGCGCGAGCATTTCCGCCCCGACAGCAGTGCGCCCGCCACGGCCAGCAAGGTCAAGAGAAAGGCCACGGAAAAGACCAAGCGCTGATGGCATGAAGCGCAGCGGGCACGTCAGCCATGGCGTGCCCGCACGAAGCGGTCACCCAGCCAGGCCGCCGCCAGCCACAGCGGCACGCTCAGCAAGACATAGAGCAACGCCAGGCCGGGACGGCCACTTTCGAGCAGGTGGAGTGTTTCCAGGCTGAACAGAGAAAACGTCGTGAAGCCACCGCAGAAGCCGACCGCCAGAAAGGGCTGCCAGCGGGAGCGGGCCATCCGGCCGCCGCCCCGGCAGGCGACGTGCGCTGCAAGAGCAGCGATCAGCCAGGAGCCCAACAGGTTGACCAGCAGCGTGCCCCAGGGGAAGGCCGGCCCCAGAGCCGCCAGCATGGCCAGCGACACCAGGTAGCGCATGACCGTGCCCAGGGCGCTGCCGACGCCGACCGCCGCGTAGTCGCGCCAGCCGCTCATGCCAGCCTTCCCGTCAGCCACCAGCCCAGGGCGGCCAGCGCCAGCCCGGCGATCGTCGTTGCCGATACGTTGGCGAGCGCCGCAGCTCGGCGTCCGCTCTGCCACAGGGTCAGACTCTGCAGGCTCAGCGAGGAGACGGTGGTGTAGCCTCCCAACAGCCCCACCACCAGCAGCGACCAGCCACCCGACATGGCCGTATCACGCGACATGCCCAACCAGCCGGCCATCCCGCCTGCCAGCAGCGCGCCGCTTAGGTTGACGACCAGCGTGCCCCAGGGAAAGGAGGTGCCGGCGAGCCGAGCCAGCCGCTGCGACACCGCCATTCTCGCCATGCCCCCCAGTGCCCCTCCCGCTGCCATCATCAGGAGCAGCCCGATGTTCGCGTTCATTCGGCTTCCTCGCCATCACCAAGCGCCGATGCTAGCCGAGTCGAAGCATGCGAACAAAAAAAGAAGCCATCCGGAGGGCGGATGGCCAAGATAGGGCTTCGTTCAGGGAATCGCGTCCTGGGGAAGGACGCATGGCAAATATGACACACAAGGATGTTAATGTACAATATCTGCATAATTAATGACGAGCATTCGTCCCCCGAGCCCTAACGCCCTATCATTAGCGGGTCGAAATACATATGGTTCCCGCCCGACACGCCCGAGACGGAGGTCACGCGTGATAGCACACCGGTTTGTCCCCTGGCTGTTCGGCTGGCTGATACTCGCCCTGCTGGTCGCCGCACCGGCCATGGCCCAGCCTGCCGACGACGCCGCCGTTCCCGCTCCGGAAGCCCTGGCCGAGCTGCTCGAGAACGAGCAGACGCGGCAGCAACTGATCGATCACCTGCGCCGCCAGGCGGCCGACCCTGAACTGGCCACCGAGACCAGCCAGGCAGAAGAAGCGATATCGCTGCCCAGGCGGCTGGCCGAAATGACCAGCCGCATCGTCAGCGATATCGGCGGCGAGGTGCGCAACTTGTTCGATATCGTGGCGGGGCTGTTCAGCACGCAGACCGATACCACCGCCCAGGACTGGGGCGCCTTCACCACGGCTGTGATCAACCTGGGGCTGGTGGTCCTGGCCACCTTCGTCTTGTTCATGAGTTTTCGCCAACTGTCGCGTCCGCTCTTCACGCGGCTCAGCCGGTGGTCGCGGCAGGAAAGCGGGCTCAATCCGACCATCCGCCTGGTACTGTGTGTCGCCGTCGCTGCGCTGACCGACGCGATGGTGGTGGCGCTGGCCTACTTGGGCGGCAACTTGATCGCCACCTTCGCCATCGGCGAAAGCGGCGAGCTGTCGACCCGTGCCTCGCTGTTCCTCAATGCCTTCATGATCATCGAACTGATCAAGGCGGCACTGCGCATGCTGTTCTCGTCGCGCTATGAGGGGCTCAGGCTGCTGCCCATCTCGGCCGGTGAGGCCTCCTACTGGAATCGCTGGCTGGCGCGACTGGTCGGCCTGGTGGGCTACGGCCTGCTGGTGGTGGTGCCGCTGGTCAGTGTCTATCTGGCGCCCACGCTGGGCCAAGGTGTCGGCGCGCTGATCATGTTCGGCGCCTTCTTCTATGCCGTGGCGGTCGTGCTCAAGAATCGTACCCGCATTCGCGATGAGCTCAATGCCCTGGCGGCACGCTCCGACTTCACCGCCACCCGGATCTCCCTGCAACTGTTCGCGCGCACCTGGCACCTGTTCGCCCTGGCTTACTTCCTGATGGTGCTGATACTGACCCTGACGCGTCCGGTGGATGCCCTGCCGTTCGTACTCTTCGCCACGCTCAAGACCGTGGTCGTGGTGGTGGTCGGTATGCTGCTGTCGAACTTGTTGACGCAGATCATCGGCCGCCGCATCCGGCTCTCCGACGATCTGCGCC
The DNA here is from genome assembly GCF_014931605.1 of Halomonas sp. MCCC 1A13316. Taxonomy (NCBI): domain Bacteria; kingdom Pseudomonadati; phylum Pseudomonadota; class Gammaproteobacteria; order Oceanospirillales; family Halomonadaceae; genus Billgrantia; species Billgrantia diversa. The sequence goes on from NZ_CP053382.1 coordinate 4,255,345, forward strand.
GCAAGCTGCCGCAGCTCGAACCGCGGCTCAACAGCTATGTGCCCAACGCGCTGCGGGTCATCCGCACCGTGATCCTCATCGCGGTGGTGATGCTGGTGCTCAACGCCTGGGGCGCCTTCGACCTGGCCGCCTGGTACGCTTCCGAGGCGGGACGCGGCTTGGTCGGCAAGCTGATCAGCGTGGCCGTGATCCTGCTGGTCGCGATAGCCGTATGGCTGGCGCTGGCCAGCCTGATCGAGCACAAGCTCAACCCGGAAACAGGCAAGGGGGAGCCCGACGCCCGCGCCAAGACCCTGCTGAGCCTGTTCCGCAACGCACTCGCCATCGCCCTGATCACCATGACCGTGATGATCGTGCTGTCCGAGATCGGCATCAATATCGGGCCACTCATCGCCGGTGCCGGTGTGCTCGGCCTGGCCATCGGTTTCGGCTCCCAGAAGCTGGTGCAGGACATCATCACCGGCGTCTTTATCCAGGTGGAGAACGCCATGAACACCGGAGATGTGGTCTCGGTGGGCGGTATCACCGGCACCGCCGAACGGCTCAGTATCCGCTCGGTGGGCATCCGCGACCTCTTCGGCACCTACCACATCGTGCCCTTTTCCAGCGTCGATACCGTCTCCAACTTCATGCGCGAGTTCGGCTATCACGTCGGCGAGTACGGCATCGCCTATCGCGAGAGCATCGACGAGGCGATCGTCGCCCTGCGCGAGGCCTTCGACGAGCTGGCCGCCGACGACGAGCACAAGATGAGCATCCTCGCGCCGCTGGAAGTGGCCGGCGTCATCGCACTGGCCGACAGCTCGGTGAACATACGCGTGCGCATCAAGACCACCCCGGGCACCCAGTGGGGCGTCGGCCGGGCCTACAACCGCCTGGTCAAGCTGCACTTCGACGCCAAGGGCATCGAGATTCCCTTCCCCCATACCACCCTCTACTTCGGCGTGGGCAAGGAAGCCGAGGCGCCGCCGGCCAACGTGCGGCTGATGCGGCAGAACTTCGACATCGACGGCCGACCCGGCGGCCAGCCCCGCTCCGGCGAGAGCAGCCGCGAAAGCGAGGACGACCCGCGCGCCAAATCCGACCCGCCCCCCCAAGGCGACTACGGCGAGGAACGGGATTAAGCCACACCGGCTCCCGCACCATGCCACGCCCCACACCGTGCTCGGTGGGGGCGTGGTGTCTCGTTCTCTCTAATCGAGCCGGCACCGGCAGGAAGAATCTCTGACGTGCCTATACTGTCCCTTGGCTCTGGCGAAGCGCTGCCTGCGTTTCGCCAACGAGCCCGGCCCTGCTTCGAAGGCGTTCAAGGGTTGGGACTACCATGACAAGCAAACCTCAAGGCACCGCCTACGGCGCCTGGTTGCTACTCGCGATTTCGGCCATTTCGCTGGTCCTCGAGGCAGTCGCCACGTTCACTGAAGGCAACAGCATAGCCTACACCCCTGGCGCCTACCTGGTACTGATCTCCACCGCACTGATACTGCTCGGGTCACTGCTGCTAGCGCTTGCGCGCGGCATGCCACGCTGGCTGGGCGGGCTGCTCACATTCCTGCTGTTGCTCGATCTGCTGGGCACGGGCCGCGGCCTACCTGCTGCAGGCCGAGTGGCTGCTCGGCTGCATGGAGTCGGGCTCGTGGCATGGCTCATCCATGTGATTGCCGACCCCGCTACCGGCAAGCGCGACCCGTCCGTGATGCAACGCCAGGAGGCCGCATGCAGCCGCCAAGCGGGGACGACCCACCCGAACCGCCGCGCCAGGGCCCGGATGCCTGGATGGAGTCGGCGGAAAGTTGGGCAACCCTCAACGGCGATCTGCGCGCCCAGAAATACTCCCCGGCCGACCAGATCACGCCGGAGAATGTCGGCGAGCTCGAGCAGGCCTGGGAGTACCATACCGGCGACGTCGCGGATGGCAGCGATGAGGTGCCCATGTCGGTATGGTCGGCAACCCCCTTGTTCGTCAACGACACGCTCTATCTGGGCACGCCTTTCTACCGCATCATCGCCCTGGAACCGGGCAGCGGCGAAGAGAAGTGGACCTTCGACCCCGAGGCTCCGCTGGAGGCTCTTACCCAGGCCAACATGAAGGGCCGCGGCGTGGCCTACTGGGAAGCCGACGAGCCCCTGGTTGGCGTGGCCTGCCAGAAGCGGGTCTACATAGGCACCATGGACGACAAGCTCCACGGCGTCGATGCCGACACGGGGAAACGCTGTGCCGACTTCGGCGACAACGGGATGGTCGACGTCAACCAGTGGAATACCGTAAACGACAAGAGGCCACTCTCGCTGTTCCAGCCGCCCACGGTGTACAACGACACGCTGTTCCTCGGCTGGGCCGGCAAGGACTGGACTGACGCCGTCGCGCCGCCGGGAACGGACTTCGCGCTCGACGCACGCACCGGCGAGCGCAAGTGGACCTTCCATGCGCTGCCCGAGGAGGTGGTCGACCGGACCGGCACGGCCAACGTCTGGGCCTCGATGTCGCTGGATCCCGAAACCGGACTTCTCTACATACCGATCAGTTCGCCGAGCCCCAACTACTATGGCGGCGAACGAACCGAGGAGCTGCCACAGGCCACCTTGGTGACGGCGCTGAACACCGAGACCGGCGAGGTGGTATGGAGCCGCCAGCTCGTACATCACGATATCTGGGATTACGATACCGTCGCACCTCCCACACTGGTCGACATCGAGAAGGATGGAGAGACCGTTCCCACCCTGGTACAGCCGTCCAAGCAGGGCTTCCTCTTCGTGCTGAACCGGGAAACGGGCGAGCCCGTTTACCCCATCGAGGAGCGCGAGGTACCGGCATCGGATGCCGAAGGCGAACAAGCTTCCCCAACTCAGCCCTTCGTCGACGTTCCGGAACCGGTGGTTCCGCGCGACGACTACCAGCAGTTGGAGCAGTCGGGCGAGAGGCTGTGGAACGAACCGTTCGGCCAAGTGCAGAAGCACGGCTTCTACATGCCCGAGTCGTGGGGATCGGTCACCATTGGCGCGCCGGTGATCACCCGTTCGGGGCTGATCTTCATCGGCGCCTCAATGGATTCGCGCGTACGCGCGATCGACCTGGAGAGCGGCGAGGTGCTGTGGAAACACCTGGTGGATGCCCCCGCCGTGTCGATGCCGGCGGTTTATACCTTCCAAGGCAAGCAGTATGTCACCTTCGCGGTGGGCGGCAACTCGATCCTGCTGCCCAAGGTCAGCGACCAGGTGGTCTCCTTCGCCCTGCCTGAGTGACTGTCAGACGTCGACAGTGAATAAGACAGAAGGGTGCCATGCGGCACCCTTCCGTTTTTTCTTCATTTCAACTCGGGCCGCACAGCCACGGCCCGCTCAGGAGGACGCCTTGCCATCCTTGCCGGCCGCTTCCAGCTCGGCGGGCTGTGGCAACGAGGGCAACGATTTGTCGAGCAGCTCGACGCTCTGGCGATAGTAGAGCTGGCTCTTGTTGTGCTCGCCCAGGTTGGCATAGAGCCGCGCCAGCTCGGCGCACACCACGCCGCTGGGACGCTGACGCTGGCTGGCCTCGAAGTACTCCTGCGCCTTGCCCCAGTAAGCATTGCGCAGCGCCAGGCGACCCAGGGTCAGCAGCAGGTCGGGGTCGTTGGGGCGCTCCTGCAGCCACTTCTCGGCGTGTACCAGCTGGCGCGCCGGATCAACGCTGAGCAACCCGTAGCGCAGCACCAGGCGACTGTCCCAGTGCTCCTTGAGCGAGTGGCGCAGCAGGCGCTCGGCGATGCCCTCCTCGTTACCGCGCACCAGCGCCTCGGTATAGAGCACCACCAGTTCGACATTGCCGCGCAGCGAATCCGGCATGTCTGCCCACAGGCTGCGAATGCGCTCGATGTTGCTCGGGTCGCGTGCCTCGTGGACCAGCAGCTCCTTGTAGGCACGCAATTCAAGCTGGTTGCGCTCCTGGGGCGAGATCAGTTGGCGCGACGCCAGGCGCGGCATCAGACGACGCAAGCCGTCCCAGTCATTGACGCTGAGATAGGCCTGCTTGAGCTGCTTGAGCACCTGGGGATGGTTGGGCAACTGGCGGTCGAGGCGGGTCAGAATCGCCAGCGCCTCCTCGTACTGTTGGCGATCCAGCATGAGCTGAACCTGCATCAGTCCGACTGCCGTATCGGCTCCCTCGGTGGAGAGATGGGCCCGCTTGAGCAGCGTATCCGCCTGCTCATAGCGGCCCTGATAGTGGGCCGCCAGCGCGGCGGAAAGGTAGTTGACCAGAGGTGTACTGGAGTCGTCGGCGGCCTTGACCAGCGACTTCTCGGCACGCTTCCAGCGTCCTTCGGCCAGCGCCACCAAGCCGCGCACGGTGCGCTTCATGGCGTTGCGGTGACGGGTGCGCCGATTCCACACCTTGAGCCGGCTGACGGGATGGCTCAGGCGCATCAATATGCGCAGCACGAAATGCAGGATCAGGAACACCGTCAGCAGCAGCACCAGGCCGAACCAGAAAGAGGTCTGGTAGGAGGTGTCGCCCACCCGCACCAGCCAGTAGCCCGGCACCGAAACCATCAACTGGCCGAACAGTGCCCCCAGCGCCAGGCCGAGGAGAACGATCAGCAGCACTTTTCTCATGCGTCATCTCCCTGGCCGTTGCGCGAACCGAAACGGCGCTCGATGAACTCGGCCAGGGCCTCGTGGGAGCCGCTGATGTCAGGCAGCTCGGGCTGGATGTTCTTGCCCTTGAGCTCCTCGAGTCGTTCGATGACCGACTGCACCTCGCCATTTTCGGTATCGTAGTAACCGCGAACCAGCTCCAGCGCCTTGTCGATGCTGGCCTCGTACAGCGCCTGCTCCTCCTCGAGCAGCGCCAGTTGGGCCTGTTCCAATATCAGGCGTGCGCTCTGGCGCAGGTAGGATTCCTGTTCCGGCGCGACCAGGCCTTCGAGCGCCTCGTCATGGTGACGAATGACGACCAGATCCTTCAGCTCCTGACCGAAGCGCGAGAGCTGCTCCTGCCAAGCGCCGCTGGGCGCCTCCTCGATGCCCGAGCGCGCCGGGATCTCCTCAAGCTCGCGCGACAGCGGCAGCTGCGACAGACGCTCCTGCTGGGCGTTGAGCGCCAGGTAGAGACCGGTGCGGTCGACCTCCGGCACGCCGTCGAGGATCGACAGCTCCGAGGCGATGGCGCGGCGCACCGAAAGCAGGGCGGGGTTGTCGGCTTCGTTCAGGCGCGCATCGGCGGTGCGCAGCAGCGCCTTGGCCCCTTCCACGTCGCGCTCGAGCTGCAAGCGCTGGTTGGCCAGGCGCAGCAGGTAGGCTGCCTCGGCATGCAGCCACTCACGCTCGTCGGTGTCCTGTTCGCGGGAGAGCTCCTCAAGCACCTGGTCGAGCGTCTCATCGACCTCGCTGCGGTAGCTGGCAAACTCGTCCTGCATGGACTCGACCGCCTTCTCCAGGGCCGCATTGCGCTCCTGCTCACCGCTATCGAGCTGTTCACGCAGGCTGGCGAACTCATCGGCCGAGGTGACGGCACGCTCCTCGAGATCGGCCAGATTCTGCTGCTGGGCGTCGAGGCGCTCCCAGGTGTTCCAGGCGAAGAGGCCGGCGCCGATACCGAGGAACAGCACCAGGATCAGCGCCAGCACGCCGGCAACACGACCGCCGCCCTTGCCACCGCCGTCGGCGCTGGTCGAGGCCGGCGTGCCGCCGCCTCCGGCCGGTGCCGCCTTGGCCGAGCCGTCCCCGGAGGGCTTGCCGGAAGCGGCCGGCTTGGTATCGGCACTCTTGCCGCTCGTCGCGCTCGGCTTGTCGCTCTCCAGCTTCACGGCCGCAGCCTTTTCACCGCCGGTGGGCTTGTCGCTGCCGGTGGGCTTGCCATTGCTGGCGGACTTGTCCCCGGCCTTGTCCGAGGTCGACGAGGCGTCTGCCGACTTGGCGGCGGACGGAGCAGAGGAGTCTGCCGTAGCGCTCTTGCCCTGACTCACGGGAGCATTGGCGGGGGCTGCCGGTGGCTTCTCGCCTGCCGCGGGCGGCGACGATGAGCTGCCACGTTGAGAACGGCCCTTGCCGGCGTCGCTGCCGGGCTTGTCCTTGACCCCGCCCTCACGGCTCTTGTCGCCCTGGCCCTTTGCGGAAGGCGCCTTCTGTTCGTCCTGCTCGTTGGTCTGCTTGCTCATCTGTCGCTAGCCCTTTTCGAGATCATCTTGATCGACATCGGCATCCTCCTGGTCACAGGCCGCAGCCACTGCGCCTGCAAGCGCCGCCGGTGTGGCTCCCGGTGCCACCACGGGTGTGCGGAACCCCAGGTCGTCGGCCAGTGTAGCCAAGCGACGACTGGACACGATTAACGGTTGGTTCAAGGTGGCCTTGGTGCACCATCTTGCCAGATGTTCGAGTAATTCTCCGCTACTCACTACCAGCGCCCGGTACTCACCCCTTACGAGGCGCTGCTGCAGGTCGGGTGGCGGCGGTCGCAGGCGCCGCCGGTAGAGCGCCACGCGCGTGACCCGCGCGCCGCGCGCCTGCAGTGTATCGCTCAGCATCTCACGCCCGCCCTCGCCCGCCACCAGCAGCACGCGCTGGCCCTCGAGCGAACGCAGCGAGGCGAGCTCCAGCAATGCCTCGCTGGTGTCTTCTCCGGCAGCGGCCGGTGGCAGGTGCACCCTGGCACCGAACCTTTCATGCAAGGTATCGGCCGTGGCTGCCCCCACCGCATACCAGGCGGTACCCAGCGGCAGCTGCGGCCAGTAGCGGTCAAGCGCCTGGTAGAGGCACTCGGCGGCGAAGGGACTCACCACCACCACCTTGTGAAAGTGATCGAAGTCGAGCCACGCCTGGCGCATCGCCGGCTCCTCCGGCAACGCCTCCAGCGCCATGGCATCGAGATTCGCCACCGGGAAGCCGGCGGCTTCGATGGCCGCCGCCAAGGCCGCGGCACGCTCGCCCGGCCGGCAGATCAGGACGGGAAGCCCGGTAGCCATTCAGGCGCCGTAGACCTGCGCCAGGATTTCACCGGCACCCTGCTCCAGCAGCTCTTCCGCCACTCGTACACCCAGCGCCTCCGGCTCGTGGATCGAACCGCGCCCCTCGGCGCGCAGCACTTCGGTGCCCTCGGGGTTACCTACCAGCGCCCGCAGCCACAGGGTCTGGCCGTCATCCTCGAACACGGCATAGCCGCCGATGGGCACCTGGCAGCCACCTTCCAGGCGGGTGTTCATGGCCCGCTCGGCGCGCACCCGAGTCGCCGTGATGGGGTCGTCCAGCGGCGCCAGCAGCGCAATCAGCTCCGGGTCGCTGATGCGACACTCGATGCCCAGCGCGCCCTGGCCGCAGGCGGGCAGGCACACTTCGGGTGGCAGCTCCTGGCTGATACGCTCGCCAAGCCCCAGGCGCTTGAGCCCGGAGGTGGCCAGGATGATGGCATCGAATTCACCGGCATCGAGCTTGGCCAGGCGGGTCTGGACATTGCCGCGCAGGGTGAGTATCTCCAGATCGGGGCGCTGCTCGCGCATCTGCAGACCGCGACGCAGGCTCGAAGTGCCGATGCGAGCGCCCTCGGGCAGCTCGTCGAGCGAGCCATAGTGGTTCGAGACGAAGGCGTCGGTGGGCTCGGCGCCGGCGAAGATCACCGACAATCCCAGGCCCTCGGGGAAATGCATGGGCACGTCCTTCATCGAGTGCACGGCGATATCGGCGCGACCATCCAGGATCGCCTCCTCCAGCTCCTTGACGAACAGGCCCTTGCCGCCGATCTTCGCCAGCGGCGTATCGAGTATCTTGTCGCCACGGGTGGAGAGAGCGACCAACTCCACCTCGAGCCCAGGATGCTCGCCCATGAGCAGGTCGCGAACGTGTTCGGCCTGCCACATGGCCAGCAGACTCTTGCGGGTGGCAATGCGCAGCGTTGTGTTGGATCGCACGTGGTTCTCCCATTCAGCGGGCCCGGGCGGCCCCTGCTCAGCGGTCGTCGCCGCAACATTATCCGTCACGGGCCGGTAGACGGTCATTGACGCCCATCATAAAGCACCGGGCGAAGCAGGAAAAATTGGGCGCTTCGTCCACTACCGCCGCCCCTCGCCACCTGCGCCGACTCTGGTACACTGCAAGACCTGAATGATGCCGCCGACGCGGCTTCCGAGAACGCCACAACATGCAACACGCAGGATGCCCACGCCGATGAGCACTAGTTCCGCAACCCCCGGCACCAACCAGTCCTGGGGCGGTCGCTTCAGCGAACCCACCGACGCCTTCGTCGAACGTTTCACCGCCTCGGTCGATTTCGACCGACGCCTCGCCCTGCAGGACATCCAGGGCTCCATCGCCCATGCCACCATGCTGGCCCGGGTGGGCGTACTGACAGATGCCGAGCGCGACGCCATCGTCGCGGGCCTCACCGAGATCCGTGGCGAGATCGAGCGCGGCGAGTTCCAGTGGTCGGTGAAGCTCGAGGACGTGCACATGAATATCGAGGCGCGCCTGACCGACAAGATCGGCATCACCGGCAAGAAACTGCACACGGGGCGTTCGCGCAACGACCAGGTGGCCACCGACATCCGCCTGTTCCTGCGCGACGAGATCGACGTGGTCGAGGCGGAGCTCAAGCGACTGCGCGAAGGATTGATCGAGCTCGCCGCGCGCGAGGCCGACACCATCATGCCCGGTTTCACTCACCTGCAGACCGCCCAGCCGGTGACATTCGGCCACCATCTGCTGGCCTGGCACGAGATGCTCGCCCGCGATCACGAGCGCCTGCTCGACTGCCGCCGCCGGGTCAACGTGATGCCGCTGGGCGCCGCGGCGCTGGCCGGCACCACCTACCCCATCGACCGCCACGTCACCGCCGAACTGCTAGGCTTCTCGCGCCCCGCCGAGAACTCGCTCGACGCCGTCAGCGATCGCGACTTCGCCATCGAATTCACCAGCTTCGCCAGCATTCTGCTGATGCACTTGTCGCGCATGAGCGAGGAACTGGTGCTATGGACCAGCGCTCAGTTCGACTTCATCGACCTGCCCGACCGCTTCTGCACCGGCAGCTCGATCATGCCGCAGAAGAAGAACCCCGACGTGCCCGAGCTGGTACGCGGCAAGACCGGGCGCGTCTACGGTCACCTGATGGGCCTGCTGACGCTGATGAAGTCGCAGCCACTGGCCTACAACAAGGACAACCAGGAGGACAAGGAGCCGCTGTTCGATACCCTCGACACGGTGCGCGACTGCCTCAAGGCCTTTGCCGACATGGTCCCCGCCATCGAGGCGCGCAAGGCGAGCATGTATGAAGCGGCTCGCCGCGGCTTCTCCACCGCCACCGATCTCGCCGACTACCTGGTGCGCCGCGGCGTGGCCTTCCGCGACGCTCACGAGATCGTCGGCCAGTCGGTGGCCTTCGGCCTGCGCGAGAAGAAGGATCTCTCCGAGATGAGCCTCGACGAGCTGCGCCAGTTCTCCGATACGATCGAGGCCGATGTCTTCGAAGTGCTGACCCTTGAGGGCTCGGTGGCGGCGCGCAACCATATCGGCGGTACCGCACCGGATCAGGTGCGCGCCGCTGCGCAGCGCGCCCGCGAGACACTGACGGCGCTGGGGCGCGAGGCATGAGCCGGGCGCTGGCGCTGGCAGCGCTGACGCTCGCGCTGCTGGCCGGCTGCGGCCAGAAAGGGCCGCTCTACCTGCCCGGCGACGAAGCCGCCGAGGAGCGCTACGGCGACAGCGCGACCCGGCAGCAAGAGCAGAACGACGCCGACGACGAGGACACGAACTGAACATGGATCACTTCGAATATCGCGACGGCGTGCTCTACGGCGAGGAGGTCCCGTTGACGCAGGTAGCCGCCGACCTCGGCACGCCCTGCTACGTCTACTCCAAGGCGACCCTGACGCGCCACTTTCGTGCCTATACCGAAGCGCTGGGCAGCCACCCCCACCTGATCTGCTACGCGGTGAAGGCCAACTCCAACCTGGCGGTGCTGGGCCTGCTGGCGCGCCTGGGTGCCGGTTTCGACATCGTATCAATGGGCGAACTCGAACGCGTACTGACCGCCGGCGGCGATCCGGCCAAGGTGGTGTTCTCCGGCGTGGCCAAGCAGGAAGCCGAGATGGCCCGTGCGCTCGAGGTCGGCATCAAGTGCTTCAACGTCGAGTCGCGCCCCGAGCTCGAACGCCTCAGCGCCGTGGCCGAGCGGCTGGGCAAGGTGGCGCCGGTGTCGCTGCGCGTCAATCCCGACGTCGACGCCGGTACCCATCCTTACATCTCTACCGGACTCAAGGACAACAAGTTCGGCATACCGGTGGACGAGGCGCTGGCCGTCTATGAGCTGGCCGCGCGCCTGCCGGGCGTGAGGGTCGTCGGCCTGGATTGCCATATCGGCTCGCAGCTCACCGAGCTCGCCCCTTTCCTCGACGCCCTGGATCGCCTGCTGGTGCTGCTCGAGCGGCTGCGCGAACGCGGCATCACGGTCGAGCACCTGGACCTCGGCGGCGGGCTCGGCGTGCCCTATCGCGGCGAGCGACCGCCGCAACCCTTCGACTACGCCGCCTCGCTGCTCGAGCGCCTGGCCCAGTGGGAACACGGCACCGGCCTGACCCTGCTGTTCGAACCGGGCCGCTCGATCGCCGCCAATGCCGGCGTGCTGTTGACCCGGGTCGAGTTCCTCAAGCCCGGCGAGACCAAGAACTTCGCCATCGTCGACGCGGGCATGAACGACCTGATCCGGCCCGCGCTCTATCAGGCCTGGCAGGCGATCATCCCGGTGGATACCCGGCATGTGCGCGAGAAGGCCACCTATGACGTGGTCGGCCCGGTGTGCGAGACGGGCGACTTCCTGGGCAAGGATCGCGAACTGGCGATCAGCGCCGGCGACCTGCTGGCGGTGCGCTCCGCCGGCGCCTACGGTTTCGTCATGGCCTCGAACTACAACAGCCGGCCACGCCCCGCGGAGGTCATGGTCGACGGCGACACCTTCCACGTCGTGCGCCGCCGCGAGAGCGTGGAGTCGCTGTGGGCGGGCGAGTCGCTGCTGCCCGAACCGGCGGCGGCACAGGACGGAGAAAAGCGCTGATGCTGCTGCACTTCACCAAGATGCATGGCCTCGGCAATGACTTCATGGTGGTCGATCTGGTCACCCAGCGGGCACGGCTGCGCGACGAGCAGATCCGCCAGCTCGCCGATCGTCGCTTCGGCATCGGCTTCGACCAGCTACTGGTCGTCGAGCCGCCCCGCGACCCCGAGATGGATTTTCGCTACCGCATCTACAATGCCGACGGCAGCGAGGTGGAGAATTGCGGTAACGGCGCACGCTGCTTCGCCCGCTTCGTGCGTGACCAGCGTCTTACCCACAAGTGCGAGATTCATGTCGAAACCGCCGGCGGCCCGTTGACGCTGGTGATGCAGGAAGACGGTCAGGTGACGGTGGACATGGGCACTCCGCGCTTCGCCCCGGAGACACTGCCCTTCGATGCCGCCGAGGACCGCCCGCTGCACCGCCTCGAGGTGGACGGCGAAACCGTGGAAATCGGTACCGTCTCGATGGGCAACCCTCACGCGGTGCTGCGGGTCGACAGTGTCGACACGGCGCCGGTCGAGCGCCTCGGTCCAATGCTCGAACACCACCCGCGCTTTCCGCGGCGGGTCAACGTCGGCTTCATGCAGGTGATCTCGCCCCACGAGATTCGCCTGCGTGTCTTCGAACGCGGCAGCGGCGAGACCCTGGCCTGCGGCACCGGTGCCTGTGCCGCCGTGGCCAGCGGCATGCGACAGGGCCTGTTGGAGAATCCCGTCACGGTGCACCTGCGCGGCGGCGACCTGAGCATCGATTGGCCCGGTGGCGATGCCCCGCTGCTGATGACCGGCCCTGCCGAGCGCGTCTTCGAGGGACGCATCGCCCTGGCCTGACCTGCCGGGAACACCCGAACCGAAGGAGTCAAGCATGACCCGAGCCGTCCCCGAACCGCGCAAGACCCTCGATCCGGACCGGGTAGCCGAGTGGCTGGCCCGCCATCCGGACTTCTTCGTTGGCCGAGAAGGTCTGCTGCAGCAGCTCAAGGTGCCCCACCCCGAGGCCCATGGTACGACTTCATTGCTGGAGCGCCTGGTCTACGATCTGCGCCGTCGCGCCGAGCAGGCCGAATGGCGGCTCGAGCAGCTGCTGGAGTCGGCGCGTCACAACGAGGTGCAGTATCGCCGCACCCGCGAGCTGGTGCTGGCTCTGCTGGAGGCCGAAGATGCCGATGCCCTGGGACAGGCGCTGGCCACCCAGATGGCCGAGCATTTCCAGATCCCGGCCGTGGCGCTGTGGTGCCCGGCCCAGTTCACCGACCATGAACCGCTGCCGCCCCAGCCGCCGCGCCATGTTCTCGATGAGCACGCCGGCGTGCGCCTGGCCGCACTGCTCGACAGTCGTAGCAGCCGCTGCACCCGGCTCACGCCCACTGACTGGGGCCGCCTGTTGCCCCACGTACGGCCGCCGCGCCAGGCCGGTTCCTGCGCCCTGGCTCGGCTGACCCTGGGCGAGCCGATGGGCTTCCTGGTACTGGCCAGTCCCGATCCCGATCACTTCCGGGCCAGCATGGACACACTGTTCACCGAGTACCTCGGCGACGTGCTGGCCCGGCTGCTGCTGCGCCATGCTCCGCCAACCCATGAGACCCCGCCGAAGCATGGCTGACAGCCCTCTGCGTCGGCAGTTGGCCGCATGCCTGGCGCAACTTGCGCCCACCGCCAGCCCGGCGACGTTGAGCGCCTACCGCCGCGACCTCGAGGCGTTGGCGGAGTTCCTCGAGACGCGTGACGTCCTCGACGCCGGCCAACTGGACGTGGGCCTGGTGCGCCGGTTTCTCGGCGCCGAGCGCAGCCGCGGCCTGGCGCCACGCAGCCTGGCCCGCCGGCGCGCGGCCATTTCACACTTCGGCAACTTTCTGGTGAAGGCGGGAACCCTGACCCACAATCCCGCCGAGCTGGTGCCGACGCCACGCCAGCCGGCCCACCTGCCCAAGCCGCTGGACGTCGACCAGCTCGCCCGGCTGCTCGACACGCCCCACGACGGCTCGCCGCTGGCGATGCGCGACCAGGCCATGCTGGAGCTGTTCTACTCCAGCGGCCTGCGCCTGGCGGAGCTGGCCGGCCTCGACCTCGGCGACTTCGACAGCCGCCGCGTGCGGGTCCTCGGCAAGGGCGGCAAGCCACGCCAGGTGCCGGTGGGACGCAGTGCCCGGCGCGCGCTGGAGGCCTGGCTGGCCTATCGCTCGGTGCTGGCCGCCCCCGCCGAGACGGCGCTGTTCGTCGGCAACCGTGGCCAGCGGCTCGGCCATCGCGCCATCCAGAAGCGGATGACCGAAGTCGCCCGTCGGCGCGGCCTGCCCGAGCACCTGCACCCGCACCGGCTGCGCCACTCCTTCGCCAGCCACCTGCTGGAATCGAGCCAGGACCTGCGCGCGGTGCAGGAGCTGCTGGGGCATGCCAACCTCGCCACCACCCAGGTCTACACCAAGCTCGACTGGCAGCACCTGGCCGCCAGCTACGATGCGGCGCATCCTCGCGCGCGCCGCCGCCGCAACGAATCGGATACGCCATGACCCGCCAGACTCTTCACCTCGAGGCCATTACCTTCGACCTCGACGACACCTTGTGGGACAACCACGGCGTCATGGTCGCCACCGAGACCGGCCACTACGAGTGGCTCGACGAAGCCCTGCACGAATGGGTGTCACGCAACGGGCGCACCTTCTCTCAGCGCTTTGTGGAGCAGTTCCCGCTGGAGTGCTTCGAACGGCGCCGCCGGGCGTTGGCCCGAGCCCATCCGCTGCGCCGCGGCGACTTCACCTGGCTGCGCGAGCAGGCGCTGCGAGAACTGCTGAGCGAGCATGGCCTTGATCCAGCCATGGCGGAGCAGTGGGCCAGAAGGGCAATGGCACGCTTCATGGAGCTGCGTCACCAGGTCGCACCGCATCCCGAGGTCGAAGCGCTGCTGGTGGAGCTCGGCCGACATTACCGCCTGGCCAGTATCACCAACGGCAACGTGGACGTGCAGCGCCTGGCGCTCGGCCGGCACTTCCCGGTGGCCATCGCCGCCGGTGAACTGCTTGCCCCCAAACCCGACGCGCGCCCCTTCCTGGCGGCACTGGCTCAGCTGGGCACTGCGCCGAGCCGGGCTCTGCACGTTGGCGACTCCTGGCGCGAGGACGTCGAACCGGCACGCCGGCTGGGCATGCAGGTGGCCTGGATCTCACCGCACGTCGACGACCTGCCCCTGCCGCCCGGCATTTATCGCCTCGATCACGTGCGCGAACTGCCTGCACTGCTGCGCCGGCTGGGCCAGAAAGCGCCGGAGTGAGAGTCACGCTAGGCGGGTTCGGGGCCGGCCAGCCAGGCATCAAGGCGAGCGCAGGTTTCGTCGATACCCTCGTGCTTGAGCGACGAGAACAGCTGGATCGTCACCATATCCTCCCACTCCCGCAGGCGATTTCGCACTTGCTGCAGGGCGCTCTTGGCCGCGCCGGACTTCAGCTTGTCGGCCTTGGTCAGCAGGATATGCACCGGCATGTTCTGGTCGTCGGCCCAGCCCAGAAGCGTCTGGTCGAACTCGGTCAGCGGATGGCGCACGTCCATCACCAACACCAGGCCGCGCAGGGAGCCGCGCCCGTGCAGGTACTCGGCCAGGTGGCGCTGCCATTCGAGCTTGACCGCCTCCGGCACCTTGGCATAGCCGTAGCCGGGCAGGTCGACCAAACGGCGGGTCATGTCGTCGCCCAGGGTGAAGAAATTGATCAGTTGGGTGCGCCCCGGAGTGCGCGAGGTGCGTGCCAGCGCCTTCTGCCGGGTCAAGGTATTGATCGCGCTGGACTTCCCGGCGTTGGAACGCCCGGCAAAGGCCACCTCGGCGCCGTCGTCGGACGGGCACTGGGCAAGCGTGGGCGCGCTGGTCAGGAAGCGCGCGCTCTGGTAGTTCATTCGGGTCATGGCCTCTACTTCCTGCCGGTGGTAGCGAAGGGGGCACCGTCGGGTACATGCCCTGCATTTCCGATGCCGGCTTGTTTCGTTATAATGCGGTGTCTTTTTTCTGCGACCGGGGCGCGCTAGTGTAGCATCGTGCTCTAGCCGGCAGCGACCGACCCGAGCGGCGCTCCGGCAGCAGGGCAAGGCCGGCCTGGTATCAGCACGGCTGGGCAGCTCCCGGGAATGCGTACCGGTATAATCCATAACGGCATAGTGAATCTGCGATGAGAAAGTTACTGGCAAGCCTGGCAATAACCCTCGGCGCCGTTGGCGTCGCTCACGCCGACCTGGAAGCAGACGCCGACGCTGCCGCTGGTCGCGAAAAAGCCCAAAGCTGTGCGGCCTGCCATGGCCCGAACGGCATCAGCTCCGCGCCCTCCTTCCCGCATATCGCCGGGCAGCAGATGACCTACCTGGCCAAGCAGATCATGGATATCCGCGATGGCGACCGGCTGGTGCCGGAGATGGTCGGCCAGGTTGATGACTTCTCCGACCAGGATGCCTGGGACGTGGCTGCCTACTTTGCCGAGCAGGACGCCAACATCGGCCAGGCCGACCCGGCCGAGGAGGCGCTGATGCGTGGCCAGGAACTCTATCGCGCCGGCGATATGGCCAAGGGCATCCCCGCCTGTGCGGCCTGCCACGGCCCCAGCGGCGCCGGCATCCATACCGCTGTCTACCCGGCACTTTCCGGCCAGATCCCGCAGTACATCGTTTCCTCGCTGCAGAAATTCGCCGCCGGCGAGCGCACCAATGACCCCGGCAATATGATGGGCGACATTGCCGCCAAGATGAGCGATACCGACATGGAAGCCGTGGCCAATTACATCAACGGCCTGCACTGAGCACATCGACGACAGGCAATTGTTGGCTCTCGGCCGGCAATGAAGGCGGCCCTGAGCCGCCTTCTCCGTCTTTGCGCTCGCCATCGATCGGGAACCGTAAGCGGCATCCACGCTCAAAGTGTTCGATGCAAACGTCAAGCGGGTCCAGCCGCGACCTATGCCGGCCATCTTCCAAGGAGTCCTAGTTCATGTTCAAACCCTTCCGTATCCTTCAGTCTGCCGTCTTGGCCATCGCCGGCTTGGGCCTGGCGACACTGGCCGTCGCCGACAACCTGGTCGAGGGACAGCACTACGAGAAGCTGCCCGAGCCTATCGAGACTCAAGCCGGGGAAGGCCAGGTCGAGGTGACCGAGGTGTTCTGGTACGGCTGCCCGCACTGTTACAACTTGGAGGAGCCGCTCAATGCTTGGGTCGGCGAGCAACCCGACGACGTCGCCTTCAACCGCATGCCGGCCACCATGGGCGGCGATTGGAATACCCATGCGGTGATGTTCTATGCCGCCGAGGAATTGGGCATTCGCGAGGAGGCCCATGACGACATTTTCCATGCCATCCATGAGGAAGGGGAGCGTCTCAACAACGCCGATAGCATCGCCAGCTTTCTCAGCCAGTACGACGTCAGCGAGGAGGAGGTGCACCAGGCACTGGACGCCTTCGGTGTCAAGGCGCAGGTCAACAAGGCAAACGCGCGCATGCGTACCATGCGCCTGATGGGGGTGCCGGCATTGGTCGTCGACGGTCGCTACCTGGTGACGCCGAGCAGCGCCGGCAGCCTCGAGAACATGCCGCAGGTCGCCGGCGCGCTGGTCGAACGTGTGCGCCAGGAGCGCGAAGACTGATCGTGACCGTCGAGCATTCGCATCTGGCCGACGCCAGGACCCCAACCCTGGAAGGCGGGCACCTCAAGCTGCTCACCTTCAACATGCAGGTAGGTATCCAGACGTCGGCCTATCATCACTACCTGACCCGCAGTTGGCAGCACCTGCTGCCGCACCCCCAGCGGGTGCGGCGGCTGGCCATGGTCAGCAACGTACTGAGCCGCTTCGATATCGTCGGCCTGCAGGAGGTCGATGGCGGCAGCTTTCGCTCCAGCCACGTCAATCAGATCGAGTACCTGGCCACGCGCGGCGGTTTTCCGCATCACTACCAACAGCTCAACCGCAACCTGGGACGCTTCGCCCAGCACAGCAATGGGCTGTTGTCGCGCCTCGTCCCGACCCAGATCGAAGAGCATCGCCTGCCTGGCACCCTGCCCGGGCGCGGCGCCATCCATGCCCGCTATGGCGACGGCCCCGACGCACTGCACCTGTTCGTCGCCCACCTGGCACTGAGCCACCGGGGCCGGGTGCGCCAGCTCGACTACCTGAGCGAGATCATCCAGCCACTTCAGCACGTCGTCGTCATGGGCGATCTCAACTGCACGCCGGACCAGTTGCATACCCACACACGCTTCTGCGCCTCGCTGCCGCTGCATCCGGTACGCCCGCTGCTCAGCTATCCCTCCTGGCAGCCACGGCGCGCACTGGACCACATCCTGATCTCCAGTTCGCTCAAGGCCCGGGACGTGCGCGTTCTCGACCATCTGTTCTCCGATCATCTGCCCATCGCGGTCGACGTGGAATTGCCCTCCCGTTGCCTGGAGATACTTCAGGAGTTGCGCCGACACCAGCGCCGCTAATTGCCTCATCGCAACGCCCAGCCCTGTTTTCACGTGGCGAGGGCGTTGAGGCGTGGGGATGACGCCCGCCGCGTAATCGGCGATGATGCGTTCCCTGAATTGCTTCGACACGAGACCCCACCATGCAAACCGCGAACCGCGATCCGGTCCTGCTCGCATGGCTCGACGGCTTTACCGAGGTCGTGGGCCGCTCCATCGCCTGGCTGGTGATCCTCATGATGGCGGTACAGTTCGCCATCGTGGTGATGCGCTACGTCTTCAGCCTGCACAGCGTCGTCATGCAGGAGTCGGTCATGTACATGCACGCCACGGTGTTCATGCTCGGGGCCGCCTGGACGCTGCGCCACGACGGGCATGTCCGCGTCGACATCTTCTACCGCAAGCTCTCCGCCCGCGGCCGCGCCTGGATCGATCTGCTGGGCACGCTGCTGCTGCTGTTTCCGGTAACGCTGTTCATCGCCATCTCGAGCTTCGGCTACGTGAGCAGCAGTTGGGCGATTCTCGAGCGCTCGTCCGACGGCGGTATTCCCGGCGTCTTCCTGCTCAAATCGCTGATCCTGGTCATGATGGCCCTGCTGCTGGTGCAGAGCGTGGCACAGGTGATTCGCCAGGTGCTGATCCTGCGCGGCAAGGCGCCGGGCAACACTCCCGATCACGACGAGGTGGTCTGACGTGGAAGCCTTGTTCGAGTTCATGCCGCTGTTCCTGTTCTTCACCGTTTGCGCGGTGCTGATGTTGGGTTATCCGGTCGCCCTGTCGCTGGCCGGCACCGCGCTGATCTTCGCCGGCCTCGGCCACCTGCTCGTACAGATGGGCATGCCGGTGCCCTTCGAGACGAGCATGCTGGGCGCCATGCCCAATCGCCTCTATGGCATCATGACCAACCAGACGCTGCTGGCCGTGCCGCTGTTCGTGCTGATGGGCGTGCTGCTGGAGAAGTCGCGGGTTGCCGAAACGCTGCTCGATGCCATGGCGATGCTGTTCGGCTCGCTGCGTGGGGGGCTTGGCATCTCGGTGATTCTGGTCGGCATGCTGCTGGCCGCCTCTACCGGCATCGTCGGCGCCACGGTGGTCACCATGGGGCTGCTGTCGCTGCCGACGATGCTCAAACGTGGCTATTCGCCTGCGCTTGCCACCGGCACCATCTGCGCCACCGGCACGCTGGGCCAGATTATTCCGCCTTCCATCGCCCTGGTGCTGCTGGGCGACGTGCTGTCCAACGCCTACCAACGAGCCCAGCTTGCCATGGGCGTATGGAGCCCCAAGACGGTGTCGGTAGGCGACCTGTTCGTCGGTGCCCTGATACCGGGCTTGCTGCTAGTGGTGGCCTACGTCCTCTACCTGCTGGCCGTGGCCTGGTGGAAGCCGGAAAGCGCACCGCCCGCCGATCGCGAAGCGCTCAAGCAGGAGCTTGGCCATACCGGCTCTATCCTGCCGCTGCTGGTCAAGGGGCTGCTGCCCCCCGTGCTGCTGATCGTCGCCGTGCTGGGCTCGATCCTCGGCGGCTTCGCCACGCCTACCGAAGCCTCGGCGGTGGGAGCCATGGGGGCGTTGCTGCTGGCACTGGCCAACCGCCGGCTGAACCTGGCGATGCTGCGCGAGGTGGTCCATACCACGGCCAAGGTCACCAGCATGGTGTTCCTGATCCTGATCGGCGCCACGCTGTTCTCGCTGGTGTTTCGTGCCTACGGCGGCGAGGAGCTGGTCACTCATCTGTTCGAGTCGCTGCCGGGCGGCGTGGTGGGTGCCACCCTGGTGGTGATGCTGGTGATCTTCCTGCTCGGCTTCATTCTCGACTTCATCGAGATTACCTTCGTGGTGGTGCCGATCGTCGGGCCGGTACTGTTGATGATGGGCCTCGATCCGATCTGGCTGGGCATCATGATCGCGGTGAACCTGCAGACCTCGTTCCTGACGCCGCCGTTCGGCTTCGCGCTGTTCTACCTGCGAGGCGTGACCCCGGAGACGGTGCCGACCACGGCCATCTATCGCGGTGTGATACCGTTCATCGTGTTGCAGCTTTGTATGCTGGTGGCTCTCGCGCTGTTCCCGGGGCTGGCCACCTGGCTGCCCTCACTGCTGTAACGCCAGGGCGGCAGGTCAGCTGCAGCCCGTTCCGGTGCGCCTACTGACACAGGGGAGCCAGCCACGCCTGGGCCAGATACAGCACCAAGGCGTAGCGCGCTCCCTTGGCCAGGCCGATCAGCAGAACGGCCCGCCACCAGGGCAGGCGAAAGATGCCGGCGAGCACGGTGAGCGGGTCGCCGACCAGTGGTGCCCAGGACAGCAGCAGGCTCCACTCGCCGAAGCGAACGTACCAGCGCTCGGCACGGGCCAGGCCCTGGGGAGAGGCGGGGAACCAGCGCCGGTCCTCGAAGTGTCGTGCGTAGCGCCCCAGCCAGACATTGACCAGACTACCCAGGGTATTGCCCGCGGTGGCCACCAGCCACATTGCCAATAGCGGCTGGCCCAGGCACCACTGGCGCGCCAGCCAGACCTCAGAGCCGCCCGGCAGCAGCGTGGCGCTTAAGAAGGCCACCAGGAACAGACTCAGCATCAGGGCCTCCATACACTTTTTTGCCTGCAGGACGAGACGCCATGATGGATGACCGCCCTATCCCCAACGTTCTCACCATCGCCGGCTCCGACCCCAGCGGGGGTGCCGGCATCCAGGCCGACCTCAAGGCTTTCTCGGCGCTGGGCGCCTATGGTACCAGTGTCATCACCGCGCTGACCGCGCAGAACACCTGCGGCGTACGCGGCGTGCACCCGGTGCCGGTAGAATTCATCCGCCTGCAGCTCGACACCCTGCTCGACGACGTGATGATCGATGCGGTGAAGATCGGCATGGTGGCCAGCCGCGAAGTGGCCGAGACCATCCGCGATGCCCTGCAGTCGCGCCGCCCCCGCTGGATCGTGCTCGATCCGGTGATGGTGGCCAAAAGCGGCGACATCCTGGTCGACGATGCCGGCATTGCCGCGGTACGCGAAGTCCTGGTGCCGCTCGCCGACCTGATCACACCCAACCTGCCCGAGGCGGCGGTGCTGTTGGCGACCCCGACAGCCACCAGCCGAGACGAGATGCTGGCCATGGCGCCAGGGCTGGCGGGGCTGGGGGCCGAGTCCGTACTGCTCAAGGGCGGACACCTGGATGACGAGGACTGCCCCGACCTGCTGGTCGAGAGCGGCCGGGCGACATGGCTTGCAGGAACCCGCATCGCGACTTCGAATCTCCACGGTACCGGCTGCTCGCTCTCTTCGGCCATTGCCGCCCACCTGGCACAGGGCGATACCTTGCCGCAGGCGATCGCCGCGGCCAAGCAATGGCTCGAGGCGGCACTGATCGAGAGCCGGCGGCTCGATGTCGGCCAAGGCCACGGCCCGGTGCATCATTTCCACCGCTGGTGGTAGCAACCGGACCTTGCGCCTTTTCCGGGTGCCGCCCATGCTGAAGTCTGTCCTGCCGGCTCATCCGTGACGGAGAGACTTCGATGACACAGACCCTGCTGTTTGCCTGCGACCTCTCGGCCGAGAATCGCGCCGCCTTTGCTCGTGCCATACGCCTGGCCACTGAGAGCGGCGCACGCCTGGACGTCATTCACGTGCTCGACCCCTACCTGCCCCGACGGGCGCTCCGTGACTTGGAAGCGGCGGTGGTGGCCGACATGCAGGCCATCCTGACGGATGTGCGCGAGGACTACGCATTGCCGGAGCCGAGCGTGATGCTGCAGACGGTAGCCGGCGCCACCTATGCCGAGATCATCCGTGAAGCGCACGACCGCGAAGTGGACATGATCGTGTTGGGCTCCCACCGCAAGCGCGGCCAACCCGACCTGGTCGCCGGCACGACCCTGGCGCGCGTGCTGCGCAGCGCGCCCTGCCCGGTACTCTCGGTCTCTCAGCCGGCCAACCGCGACTGGCAGGAGATCCTGGTGCCGGTGGACTTCTCGCTGGCCAGCCGCAACACCCTGCGAGAGGCACTCAAACGCTTTCCCGAAGCCCGCCTGACTTTGCTTCACGCGTGGGACATTCCCGGCGAGCGAGAGCTGGGCTCCGATAGTGATTACGCCCGCTGGCGCGATCGCGAGGTCGAGCGTCTGCGCTGCCAGCTCGAGCGCGAGACCGACCAGTTGATGGGCGAGCTCGACAGTGTCCCGGAGGTCGAACTGGTCCTCGAGCAGGGCGAACCGCTCGAGGTGCTGCTGACCCAGCTGCGGCGCCAGACGCCCGACCTGCTGGCCCTGAGCAGCCGCGGCCAGTTGGGCCGCCAGAGCCATATCACCGAGGCGCTGCTCTCCGAACCGCACTGTGACATCATGTTGTGCCGCGCCTGGTAATTAGAGAGCGTCTACAAACTACTGCGCTAGGTTATGCGGCGTTGAAATCAGCCTCGTGCGCGAGTTCGATCAAAATGCTCATTTACAAACTCGTAAACTGCGCTTTTTGACTCGCGACATCCATGTCGCTCGCTCTTCGAGCAGCGGAGCTGCCCAAATCGGCTCTCCTGCCGATTTGTCGGCCGATTTCGCCTTGCTCGTCACGTTTGTAAACACACTCTTCGTACTATCTTGGCGCGATGTCACGACAGGAGGAGATTCGCCGTATGAAGGCCCTGATACAGCGCGTACGTCGCGCCAGCGTAACGGTGGATGAGCGAGTGGTGGGCACCATCGGTCACGGCCTGTTGGCGCTGGTGGGGGTGGAGAAGGGCGACGATGAGGCCGCCGCCCAGCGCCTACTGCGCAAGCTGCTGCACTATCGGGTCTTCGCCGACGAGGCCGGCAAGATGAACCTCGACCTGCAGCAGGTCGAGGGTGGCCTGTTGCTGGTGTCGCAGTTCACCCTGGCCGCCGATACCCGCAAGGGGCTGCGCCCGAGTTTCTCCAGCGCCGCGCCACCGGCCGAGGGCGAGCGGCTGTTCCATTATCTGCTCGAGCGCGCCCAGTCGGCTTGGCCAATGGTTGCCAGTGGTGAATTCGCCGCCAACATGCAGGTCGAACTGGTTAACGATGGCCCGGTGACGTTTCTGCTGGAGAGTTGAGTCATCCAGGTAGCATCCCGAGGCTGATCCGGTGGCAGGCCCCGGGGCGCCGGACCGTCGATGAGGGGCTGTGAATACTTCCCTGTACGCTACCGATTCCCTCCCTGGAACCGGACCTCCTCTTCGGCCTGTCCCCGGCGCCGCTCGCCTAGGCAGCCATCGGTACCCTAATGTCTTGCTCTGGGTATGTCAGGCCCCGCTTTCCAGCAGCTCCGTCTCCATCGTCTCGAGCGCCTCCTCGGCGGCGAGCCATTCGGCTTCCAGCGCCTCGAGCCGCGCCTTGAGCTCACCCTGGCGGGCCAGCTTCTCGGTGAGCTCGGCCTTGCGCGCCGGGTCGGTGTAGAGTTCGGCATCGCCCAGCGACTCTTCGACGACGGCGAGCTCGCCTTGCACCTTCTCCATGGCCTGCTCGGCACGGTCGCGCGCCTTCTTCAGCGGACGTAGCTTCTCGCGCAGCTCGGCAGCGGCGCGGCGACTGGCCTTGCGGTCTTCCTTGGGCGCAGCGCTCTCCGCCTGGCGCTCGGCCTTGTCGGCCCGCGCCTCGCGGCGCTCACCCTCCAGCCGCGCCTTGAGCCAGGCACGATAGTCCTCCAGGTCGCCGTCGAAGGGTTCGACGCGGTGGTCGGCCACCTTCCAGAACTCGTCCACCGTAGCGCGCAGCAGGTGGCGGTCGTGGGAGACCAGAATCACCGTGCCCTCGAAACTCGCCAGCGCCTCGGTGAGCGCCTCGCGCATCTCCAGGTCGAGGTGGTTGGTGGGCTCGTCGAGCAGCAACAGGTTGGGCTTGCGCCACGCCACCAGGGCCAGCGCCAGGCGCGCCTTCTCGCCACCGGAGAAGCGCCCCACCTCGCCGAAGGCGTCATCGCCCTGGAAGCCGAAACCGCCCAGGAAATTGCGGATCGCCTGGTCGCTGGCGGTGGGAGAAAGCCGCTGCACATGCATGAAAGGCGTGGCGGACAGGTCAAGCCCCTCAAGCTGATGCTGGGCGAAGTAGCCAACGGCGAGGTGCTCGCCCGGGATGCGTTTGCCTGCCAGTAGCCGCAGCTCGCCGGTCAGCGACTTGATCAGGGTCGACTTGCCGGCCCCGTTGGGTCCCAGCAGGCCGATCCGCTGGCCCGGAAGCAGGGTCAGCTTGACCTCGTCGAGCTGAACCTTCTCATTGCCCGCTGTATCGCGGTAGCCAAGCCGGGCCTGGTCGAGTACCAGCAGCGGGTGCGAGGTCTTGTCTGACGCGGGAATGGTGAAGTGAAACGGCGAGTCGGCATGCGCCACGGCGATGTCGCCCATGCGCTCGAGCATCTTGAGGCGGCTCTGGGCCTGACGCGCCTTGGTCGCCTTGGCGCGAAAGCGTGCTACGAACTGCTCGATCTCCTCGCGCCGGGCCTGCTGCTTGGCCGCCTCGGCCTGTTGCAGGGCCAGCTTTTCGGCGCGCGTGCGCTCGAAGGTCGTGTAGTTGCCGCGGTAGAGCACCAGCTGCCGACGATCGAAGTGAACGATGTGATCGCACACGGCATCGAGGAAGTCGCGGTCGTGGGAAATCAGCAGCAGGGTACCGGGGTAGCGTATCAGCCACTGCTCGAGCCACAGCAGGGCATCGAGGTCGAGGTGGTTGGTGGGCTCGTCCAGCAGCAGCAGGTCCGAGGGCATGAACAGCGTGCGGGCCAGGTTAACGCGCATGCGCCAGCCACCCGAAAAGGCCGACAGCGGCCGCTCCAGGTCGGCCTGGGCGAAGCCCAGCCCGATCAGCAGCTGGGCGGCACGGGCCGGGGCGCTGTAGCCGTCCAACGCCTCGATGACACCGTGCAACTCAGCCTCGCGATGGGCATCGTCACGCTCCCGAGCCGCGTCCAGCTCGGCCTGGGTCTGGCGCAGCTCGTGGTCGCCGTCGAGCACGTAGTCGACGATGGGGCGGTCTAGTGCATCGACCTCCTGGGCCATGTGAGCAATGCGCTGGCCGCCGCTCATCTCTATCTCGCCGCGGTCGGGAGCGAGGGTACCCAGCAGCAGGCCGAACAGGCTGGACTTGCCGGCCCCATTGGGTCCGACGATACCGGCCTTGTGACCGGCGTGCAGGGTCAGCTCGGCTTCTTCGAGCAGGGTCTGGGTGCCGCGTTGCAGGGCAACCTGGCGCAGTGCAATCATGCAGGCTCCAACTGACAAGACAGGGGGATGCCGCCGGGTGTTCACTATCGTGACGACCGCCGGCGACAGCCGAATCATGAGTGACGATTCTACCGCAACCACCGCTGCTCTGCGGGCCGGACTTGCCGCCGATCCGCTTTGGGACTTCGCCCTGTCCTTTTACGCCCGCCCCGGAGTGGAAACTGCATGCCTGCTACTGCAGGACGAGGCGAACGTCGATGTCTGCGAATTGCTGTGGCACTGCTGGCTGTTCCGCCACGGTCTCGTACCGGCCGAGGAGACGCCAGGCCTCGCCGATATTCGCCGCTGGCAAGGCGAAGTTACGCTGCCGCTGCGCGGCCTGCGCCGTCAGCTCAAGGCCGCGGCCGTCAGCGATGCCGGCACCGCCGAGGTCCGCCGTTATATCAAGCGGGCCGAACTGGCTGCCGAGCGCGAGACGCTAGAACGGCTACAGCGCCTGGCAGAGTATTCCATCGACCTGGCCGTTCTTCATCTTGATGCAACAAGCCTCGAAATTTGCCTGATAAGGCGCTGGAAATTACAGAAAAAAGCGCAAGTTTTGGCAGCTAAAACCCTCGAATGCCAGCTTGACCCTCTGTAGGGGGCACGCTAGCCTGAAAAAAGCTGTGCAGTCCAAGCGACTGCAGATGCCTGCTGATGCGTTTGTTCCACAGAACGAAGAAGTTCCAACGGAACGAAGAACCAAAGCTTTCACGGGCCCAACTTGCGAGGAGAACATAATAATGAAGGCAACCAAGCTGTTGACCACGGCCAGTATCGGTGCAGCACTGTTCGGCATGTCAGCCGCAGCGTACTCCGATAATTGGCGCTATGCGCACGAGGAATACGAAGGGGACGTCCAGGATGTCTTCGCCTACGCTTTCAAGGAGCACATCGAAGAGAACTCCGATCACTCCGTCCAGGTTTATCGCTTCGGCGAACTGGGTGAATCCGACGACATCATGGAGCAGACACAGAACGGCATCCTGCAATTCGTCAACCAATCTCCCGGCTTCACCGGCTCCCTGATCCCCGCCGCACAGATCTTCTTCATTCCCTACCTGCTGCCCACCGACGAAGAGACCGTGCTCGAGTTCTTCGAGGAGAGCAAGGCTATCAACGAGATGTTCCCCGAGCTCTACGCCGAGCATGGGCTGGAACTGCTCAAGATGTATCCCGAAGGGGAGATGGTGGTCACCGCTGACGCGCCGATCACCTCGCCGGAGGACTTCGACAACAAGAAGATCCGCACCATGACCAACCCGCTGTTGGCCGAAACCTACAGCGCCTTTGGTGCCACGCCGACGCCGCTTCCGTGGGGCGAGGTCTACGGCGGCCTGCAGACCGGCATCATCGATGGTCAGGAAAACCCGATCTTCTGGATCGAATCCGGCGGTCTTTATGAGGTTTCACCTCATCTCACCTTCACCGGGCACGGCTGGTTCACCACCGCCATGATGGCCAACCAGGATTTCTTCGAAGGACTCTCCGAGGAAGACCAGCAACTGGTGCGCGAAGCGTCAGAGGCGGCCTATGATCATACTATCAAGCACATCCAGGGGCTGGCCGAAGAGTCACTGGACAAGATCATGGAAGCCTGTGACGAGTGCAGCGTGACCCGTCTCGACGAGGAGCAGATCCAGACCTTCCGCGAGCGCGCCCCGCAGGTCGAGGAGGAGTTCCTCGAAATGACCGGTGAAACCGGGCGTGAGCTGCTCGAGCAGTTCAAGGCTGACCTGGAAGCGGTCACCGAAAACGGCAGTAACGGCTGAGGTCGAAAACCTCGCCACCGCACCCGGGGGCAGCTGACGCTGCCCCCGAGTCGTTTCAAGCAGTCTGAATAAAGATAGGCCAGTCGCCGAGCATCATGGCCCGGCTGGAGCGTCTGGAGGAGGGCCGGCAGTAACGTATACTGAGCGTTGAGGATCTACATGTCCCACCTCATGCCCCGCTGGCTACGCTGAAGCCTTGCCATTCTGAATTCGCTCGAGCGCCGAAAGGAAGAGCAGCCATGTCCGAAGAAGAGTCCGAAAAGAACTATCGCTCCGGTCTGCCGGGCATTCTTGGCACCATCGATACGCTAATCAGCAAGGTCGAGGCGGTCATTTTGGCATTGGGGGTACTACTCATGGCCCTTAATACCATTGCCAATGTGGTGGGTCGCTTCGTCTTCGGCAGCAGCATTTTCTTTTCCGGCGAAATCAATCGGATACTCATCATCATGATTACTTTTGCCGGTATCGGCTATGCGGCGCGCCATGGACGACACATCAGAATGTCGGCCGTCTACGATGCGCTGCCAGTCGGTGGACGCCGGGTACTCATGATCACCATCGCGCTGTTTACCTCGCTGGTCATGTTCTTTCTGCTCTATTACTCCATCGTCTATATCCTCGACCTCTACGACAAGGGACGCGTCCTGCCGGCACTCGGCATGCCGATCTGGATTATTTATGTCTGGGTACCCATGGGTTTCCTGATCACGGGCATTCAATATCTGCTCACGGCGATCAAGAACATGACGTCACGCGACGTCTACCTGTCGACGGGAGTACTCGATGGGTACAAGGACACGGAAACGGAAGTCTGACGCAGGTATGAGTGTTCGGGGGAACACAGCATGACGACAATAATGGTTACGACAATGATCGCCCTGCTGTTGCTGGGCTTTCCCATGATGATTCCATTGATCACGGCGGCGGTCATCGGCTTCTTCATGATGTTCGGCGGTCTGGATCAGATGGATACGTTGATCCAGCAGATGATGGCCGGCATTCGCCCCGCATCCCTGATAGCGGTACCCATGTTCATCCTCGCTGCTGATATCATGACTCGCGGGCAATCGGCAGAACGCCTCATCAGTATGGTGATGGCCTTTATCGGCCACATCAAAGGCGGGCTCGCCGTGAGTACCGCGGCCTCCTGCACGCTGTTCGGGGCCGTGTCGGGCTCGACTCAGGCCACGGTGGTGGCCATCGGCTCGCCCCTGCGGCCCAAGATGCTCAAAGCGGGATATTCCGATTCCTTCACGCTGGCCCTGATCATCAATGCCAGCGATATCGCCTTCCTGATACCGCCGAGCATCGGCATGATCATCTATGGCGTCATCTCGGGTACTTCGATCGGCGAACTGTTCATTGCCGGCATCGGCCCGGGCTTGTTGATCCTGGTGATGTTTGCCATCTATTGCGTGGCTTACGCTGTCATCAAGGACGTACCGACGGAGGCCAGGTCCAACTGGCGTGAGCGTGGCCGAGCGGTGCGCGACGCATTATGGCCACTGGGCTTCCCGGTAATTATCGTCGGCGGTATATATGGCGGGATTTTCAGCCCCACCGAGGCCGCCGCCGCCTGCGTACTCTACGCGATCATACTGGAGTTCGGGGTCTTCCGTTCCCTCAAGATGCCCCACATCTATGCCATCGCTAAGTCCACCGGACTGATCACCGCCGTGGTATTCATCCTGGTCGCCGTGGGTAACGGCTTCTCCTGGATCATTTCCTTCGCCCAGATACCGCAAACCATCCTCGAGGCGGTCGGCATCAACGAGGCAGGCCCCACCGGGGTGCTGATCGCCATCTGCGTGGCATTTTTCGTCGCCTGCATGTTCGTCGACCCGATCGTGGTGATCTTGGTATTGACGCCGATCTTTGCACCGGCCGTGGCAGCAACCGGGCTCGATCCCGTGCTGGTGGGGGTATTGATTACCTTGCAGGTGGCGATCGGGTCGGCCACGCCGCCATTCGGCTGTGACATCTTTACCGCTATCGCCATATTCAAGCGGCCTTACTGGGAGGTGATACGCGGCACACCGCCCTTCGTGCTGATGCTGATCCTGGCGGCGGCGCTGATCATCATATTCCCGCAGATCGCATTGTTCCTTCGCGATATCGCCTTCAGGTAGTGGCGGGGTCGACCGATACTTTAGGAGACGGCAATGTTCGATCGCATACTGGTTCCGGTGGACGGTTCGAAGGGGGCGCTCAAGGCCCTCCACAAGGCCGTGGCGCTGCACCTGCTGACCGGTGCCGAACTCTATATTCTGTGCGTGTTCAAGCACCACAGCCTGCTTGAGGCATCGCTCTCCATGGTGCGCCCATCCAGGCTCGACATTCCCGACGACGCCTTGAAGGAATACGCTACCGAAATCGCCGTACACGCCAAGAGCGAGGCCGTGGAGCTGGGTGCCGATTCGGCCAAGCTGCGCGCTTTCGTCAAGGGCGGACGCCCTTCGCGCACCATCGTGCGCTTCGCTCGCAAGCGGGAGTGCGACCTGATCGTGATCGGCGCCCAGGGCACCAATGGCGAGAAGAGCCTGCTGTTGGGCAGCGTGGCTCAGCGCGTGGCGGGCTCCGCCCACTGCCCCACCCTGGTGGTGTAAGCCCGCCGGAGCCGGTACCGTTCGGCAAGTGCGGAACCTGCCCCGCCCTGATAGAGTCCGAATACTGTTGCACGCCGCTCAACAACTAATCGATAGGACTCTGCATGAAGAAATTGCTGACTTCCGCCTCCATGGTTGCATTGGTGGCTGCGGCGCCGTTCGCTCTGGCGGCGCCGGAAACCGAGGATGAACGTCTCAGCTATAGCCTGGGTGTGGCTTACGGCCAGAGCATAGCCCAGGAATATCCCGAGCTCGACATAGAGGCCTTCACCGACGCCATTCGCGACCTCATCGAGGGTAACGACCTGGCCATGGAAGCGGATGAAATGGCCGAAACCCTGAGCCAGTTCCAGCAGGACGCACTGGCCGCGCGCCAGGCCGAGGCCGAAGAAATGGCCGAGCAGAACCTCGCCAAAGGGAAGGCATTCCTGGAGGAGAATGCCGAACGTGAAGAGGTCACCACCACCGATTCGGGCCTGCAGTACGAAGTACTGGAAAGCGGCGACGGCGAGAGCCCCGGGCCGAGTTCCAACGTGGAAGTGCACTACGAGGGCACCTTGGTCGACGGTACGGTGTTCGACAGCTCCTTTGAGCGCGGCCAGCCGCTGAGCTTCCGGGTGGACCAGGTGATCGAGGGCTGGCAGGAAGCGCTGCCGATGATGAGCGTGGGTGATACCTGGATGCTCTTCGTCCCCCCCGAGCTTGGCTACGGCGCCCAGGGCCAGGGCCCCATCGGTCCCAACGAGACGCTAATCTTCCGCGTCGAGCTGCTCGATGTCGTGGAGTGATGCCAGCCGAGTGAAAACCTGCATCGCGATGGTCACCGGACTGTTGCTGGCGTCTGCCGCAAGCGCCGAGGAGCGGCTGCCGGAGCTGCCCAGACTCGCCACCGTCCCTGACGATACCAGCGTGATCGGCGTCTCCTCGGGGGGCTACATGGCCACTCAGCTGGCCGTCGCCTGGCCCGAGCGGTTCAAGGGGGTGGCTGTGCTCGCCGCCGGCCCTTGGAGCTGCGCCCAAGGCGGCCTGGGCCAGGCGCTCGGTCAATGCATGTCGCTACGTCGGGGTAGCCCCGATCTCGACGCCCTGAGTGCCCGCCTGAGTGATTATCAGGCACGCGACTTGGTAGGTGACGACGATACCCTCGGCGAACTGCGTGTCTTCATCTGGCATGGTGAAGCGGATAGCGTGGTCGACCCCTCTCTCGGCCTGGCGCTGGCCGAGCAGATGACCGGCTGGCTGACGGACCCCGAGGGGCAGTTGAAGGTGGTCGAGTCGCCTGGTGTCGGCCATGGTTGGCCCATCGAAGCCGGTGAACGCATCCCGCCGGGCCAGCTGGCCCAGTGTCGTAGCGGTGGCGGCACCCACATCCTGGACTGCGGCATGGACATCGCCGGCCAGGCATTGAGCTGGCTGCACGGCACACAGGAGCCCCCCGCCGAGGCGCCATCGGCCCAACTGTTGCGCTTCGACCAGGCTCCCTTCGATGCCCGCGGCCTGGCCGATTCCGGCTACGTGCTGATTCCGGACGACTGCAAGGCGGGAGGCTGCAGCCTGACGCTGGCGCTGCATGGCTGCGGGATGACCGAGGAGCAGATCGACGAGGCCTTCGTACGCTACAGCGGCCTCAACGAATGGGCCGTTGCCAACCGCCGCGTCGTGCTCTATCCCCAGGCCAGTTCCAGCCTCGGCAATCCCCAGGGCTGCTGGGACTGGTGGGGCTTTGCCGAGAGCACTTGGCAACTCGACCCGCTGCACGACACCCGGCAAGGCACGCAGGTCAAGGCGCTGATGGCCATGATCGAGCGGCTCGAGGAAGCCCCGGAGGAGTAGGTTGCGGGGGTGGGCGAACGGAGGGTGGCCGCGAGCCGCGAGACGAGGTGCTACCCGCCGAGTTCCTGTTCCAGCGCCGCCCGCAACGGATGCGGCGTCGGTGAGTAGAGTACCCGCTGCAGGATCGAGCCATTGCGGTCGACCAGAAAAAGCGAAGAGCTGTGGTCGATGGTGTACTCCATCGCCGAATCGGGCGTTTCCACCCGGCGCCACATCACGCCGTAACGCCCGGCCAGCTCTTCGAGCTGCTCCTGGCTGCCGGTGGCGCCGATGAAATCGGCGCCGAAATAGGCCACGTACTCACCGAGCCGCTCCAGCGTATCGCGTTCGGGGTCCAGCGAAACCAGCACCGGGACCACACGGCTCCGCTGCTCCTCATCCAGCCCCTGCATTATCTGACGCATGACCGCCATGTTCATTGGGCACACGTCCGGGCAGTAGGTGTAACCGAAGAACAGCACGGCCAGTTGATCGTCTTCGAGCTGAGTCAGCGAGAAATCGCCCTGGGTCGAAGGCAGCTCCACCGGCCCGCCCCGTGGGTGGCCGTCATCGGCCTGCTGGAACTGCTGATAGCCGAACAATCCACCGAGGACCACCACGACGACCAGTGCACTCATTACCCAGATATATTGACGTTTCATGGCAAACTTCGCTCCACCGTGAAATCGAATCGGCTTCCCAGCCGGCCGTCAGGTGTTTGCACCACGACCTGCGCCTGCCAGGGCATGACCGACTCGGTGCAGATCGGCACTTGGCCAACCCCCTCGAAACGCCCCTCATCCTGCTCGCTCAGGGGAAAGCGATTCAAGCCCATGTCCATATCGCGGCCGATGAAGTCGACACTGGCCGACTGTACCTCGACGCCATCCACCCGCACCGCCAATGGCAACAGCTCCAGCGCATGGATATCGCCGGGAACATCGACGTTCAGGGTAAGCGTGCGCCCCTCGCCGAGGCTGGCACTGCATGCGCCCCGGTGAAGATCACAGGGCAGCGTGGCGAGATACCAGTCGACGTCGGACTCGCCGCGCAGCAGATGTGCTGCCAGATACCACAGCGCCACGCAAAGGGTCAGCAGCGTTGCGAGCATCATCAGGCGCAATCTCGGAAAGCGGGATTGACCAGACTCGGGCAATAAGGATGAGGTCATGGCAGCGAAAGCAGCACTTTAACGGATAGAGCGGGTAAGCTTAACAGCATTTTCTTCACGGCCCGGCGTGTACCGTTGTCGCAGGGTTTAACGCTCAATTAATGGCCAAACGGCTTCAAGGAACCCGATATGCAAGGCGTCGCCGATGCTTTGGGCCCGCTATTCCTGCTGATACTGCTCGGCGCCGCGCTGGGGCGGCTGCGTCAGCCGAACGGCGAGTTCTGGGCCCAGCTCGAAAAAGTCATCTACTTCCTGCTCTTCCCCGCCATGCTGGTCGCCACCCTGGCGACCGCCAACGTGGGCGAGGTGCCCGTGGTGCGCCTGGCACTGGCCCTGCTCGGTGGCATGCTGGCCTTCGCCGCCTTGCTATGGGCCACTCAGCGTCGCCTGGGCCTCGAGCCTGCCGCATTTACCTCGGTGTTCCAGGGTGCCCTGCGTTTCAATACCTATGTGGGGGTCGCCGGCGCCGCCGCGCTGCATGGCTCGGCCGGTGCCACGGTGGCAGCGGTTGCCGTGGCACTGATGGTCCCGGTGGTCAATGTACTGTGCGTGGCCAGCTTCATCGCCGCCGGCACACTCGGCCCTTCCAGCCTGGGCAAGAGCCTGGCGGCGCTGGTACGCAATCCATTGATCATTGCCTGCCTGGTCGGCATCGGCCTCAACCTTTCCGGCATCGGCCTGCCCGGCTGGAGCGGCGCGACAGTTGAGCTGCTCGGGCGGGCCGCCCTGCCGTTGGGCCTGGTTGCGGTGGGCGTTGCGCTGCGCCCCCAGGCCCTGCTACGCCTCGACCGCGGCGTATGGGCGGCCAACCTGGTCAAGTTGATGCTGATGCCCGCCTTGGTACTCAGCGTGGCACTGCTGCTGGGGCTGGACGCCATCAGCCGCGACGTGGCGCTGCTGTTCGCCGCCCTGCCTACTGCCACTTCGGCCTATATCCTGGCACGCCAGTTGGGCGGCGATGCCGAGCTGATGGCCGCCCTGATTACCGGCCAGACACTGCTCGCCATGCTCACGCTTCCCGCGTGGCTGCACCTGGCAGGCATCTGAAATAAAAAACATTCGCATTCGTGTTGACAGCGATAATGAGAATATCTTACATTGAGGGCGTGGTGTTGATGAGGCATCACGGCCATTAGGGGAACCGCCAGTTTCCCGCTATGGTTTCTCCCCCTCATTGCTAGTCACGGTCTTGCCTGCGCCTCCTATGGGGGCGCTTTTTTGCCTTGAAGATTCGCCCCCCCTCATTGCTGCTTTTCACAAGCCCAGGGTCTTGCCTGCACATCCTATGGGGGCGCTTTTTTGCCTTGAAGATTCGACCCCCCTCATTGCTGCTTTTCACAAGCCCAGGGTCTTGCCTGCACCTCCTATGGGGGCGCTTTTTTGCCTTGAAGATTCGACCCCCCTCATTGCTGCTTTTCACAAGCCCAGGGTCTTGCCTGCACCTCCTATGGGGGCGCTTTTTTGCCTTGAAGATTCGACCCCCCTCATTGCTGCTTTTCACAAGCCCAGGGTCTTGCCTGCGCCTCCTATGGGGGCGCTTTTTTGCCTTGAAGATTCGACCCCCCCTCATTGCTGCTTTTCACAAGCCCAGGGTCTTGCCTGCACCTCCTATGGGGGCGCTTTTTTTGGTTCAACGCACTTTGCCAAGAAATGCGGCTTCCCTCATTGCTGCTTTTCGCTTAACTCAAGACGATATGGCACCACGCCAAGGCCCACGTCCACGCAGACGCTCGCGTAACAGTTCGGCCAGGGCCTCCGCAGCAGGGCGTGAGCCCGGCTCGATGACCCGAGCGAAGTGCAGACGCGCCTCGCAGCGGCCGAGAGCGGGTAATCCCTCGGCCTCACTCAGCTCACGCATGGCGGGGGTCAGGCGTTCACGATCGAGCACGCTGATCGCCAGGCCTCGCTCCACTGCGCGCTCGATGGCGTGGATGCTGGTACTGGTGAAGACGGCGTGCCAGGGCCTGCCCAGCCGCTCCAGCGCCTCGCTCGCCAGCGTCCGGTACGGGCAGTCGACCTCGTGCAAAGCCAGTGGCAGGCTCGCCCGCTCGGTCAGGTTGGCGGCCCGTGGCGCGGCCCAGACCGGCGTGGTGCGCCACAGCGACTCACCGCCGGAGAGCGGAATGGGGCGGTCCAACACCACCGCCAGGTCCAACCGCGAGCGTCCCAACTGGCGCGCGAGTTCCCCGCTGGTAGCCGTCACTGCCTGCAGCAGTACCTCGGGATGGCGCGAAGTGAACTCGGGCAGCACATCGCCGAGTAGCTCACGGGCATAGTCCTCGGGCAGACCGAAGCGAACCTTACCCCTCAGCCCCTGCCCGGCGTATCGGGCGACGATGCCGTCATGCATGCGCAGCAGTTCACGCGCTTCCTGTAACAGCGCCTCTCCCGTGGCGGTCGGCACGACCCCACGCGGGCCGCGCTCGAGCAGCCGGGCATCGAGCAACGCTTCCAGACGCTTTATCTGCATGCTTATGGCGCTGACGGTGCGGTGCCGCTGCTCGGCCGCTGCCGCCAGCGAGCCAAGCTGGGCCGCCGCCTGGAAGCTGCGCAGGAGTTCGAGATCCAGCGTCGCCGTCGAGACTTCAGCCATATTGAACTCTGCCTGCAAAGAATGTCGCTTCATTGAAGCCGTAATAACCGTCAAGCTCAAGCCAGCGCAATCATGAAGGAGCATGACGATGCCGACACAAGCCCTATCGCTGCTGATCGCCACCGGCTTCGTGCTGTGCTGGAGCTCAGGCTTCGTCGGTGGCCGGCTCGCCAGCGCACTCGACACCCCGGTGCTCAGCCTGTTCGCCTGGCGCTTCCTGCTCGCTGCCCTGCTGGTGGCGGCATGGTGTCGTCTGACGCTTGGCGCTGTGCCGACGGTTCGCGACATGTGCCGGGAAGTGATCATTGGCAGCCTGACCATGGGCGGCTACCTGCTGGGCGTGATTCTCGCTCTCGACTTGGGCGTCAGCGCCGGCGTCACGGCACTGATCGCCGCCCTGCAGCCGCTGCTGGCGGCGTCCATGGCGGGGCGATGGCTGGGAGAACGCCTGGGAGCGCTCGGTTGGCTGGGCATGGCGGTCGCCACCCTGGGCGTATCCCTGTGCGTGGTCGACGACATGCAGCGGGCGCTGGGCGCGCCGTGGTGGGCCTATCTGCTGCCGCTGCTGTCGGTGGTCTCGATCACGCTGGGCAGCGTGCTGGCGGTGCGCCAGGCGCCGTCGATGCCGCTGCCGTCAGCGCTGCTGGCCCAGCTGATTGCCGCCTCGGGAATCTTCCTGCTGGCGGCCTTGATAGCCGAGCGGGGAGCATTGAGCCCGCCGACGCTCGAGCCATCCTTCCTGGCTACGCTCGGCTGGCTGGTGGTGCTGTCGAGCCTGGGCGGCTACGGATTCTTCGTCGCCAGCCTGCGCCGGCTGGGCGTCACGCTGACTTCAGCGCTGGTGCATCTCACGCCGGCAGTGACCCTGGTCTGGGCCGCGGCGATGTTCGGCGAGCGCCTCGGCCCGGCAGGACTGGTGGGAATGGCGCTCGCCGGCGTGGGCGCCGGCCTGGCTATTCGCAGCGCGCGAAGATCAGGTCCCACACACCGTGACCCAGACGCGCCCCACGTGCCTCGAACTTGGTCAGCGGTCGAAAGTCCGGACGCGGCACATAGGGCGCCGTCTCGGGCGTCGCAATGTTGATGTAGCCCGGTGCGGCCGCCATCACCTCGGCCATCCACTCGGCATAGGCCTGCCAGTCGGTGGCCATGTGCAGCTTGCCGGCGGGCTTCAGCCGCGTGCGAATCAGCTCGACGAAGGCGGGCTGGACGATACGCCGCTTGTGGTGCTTCTTCTTCGGCCAAGGATCGGGGAAGAACAGTTGCAGGGTATCGATGCTGGCCTCCGGCAGGCACTGCTCGAGTACCGCCAAGGCGTCCTCGCGATAAACGCGAAGGTTGCTCAGGCCGCGCTTGTCGGCCTCGTCGAGCAGCTTGCCCACACCCGGTGCATGTACCTCGATGCCAACGAAGTCGGTGTCGGGATGGGTCTCGGCCTGCTCGATCAGCGTGGCCCCCATACCGAAGCCGATCTCCACTACCCGCGGCGCCACACGCCCGAACAGTGCGTCGAGATCCTGGCGCCCCTCGGCCAGGGTCAGGCCCAGCCGCGGCCAGACCTCTTCCAGCCCGCGAGTCTGGGCCTGGGTCATGCGCCCGGCACGCAGCACGTAGCTCTTGATGCCGCGACGATGCAGCGGGGCGTCCGGCCCTTCCGGGCCGGTAGTAGCGGTGTCGCGTTGCGGGTCATTCATGGAATTCACTGCTGCTCCGGTGGTTCAGCCGTTGATGCGGCCGGCAAAGGGCGAGGAGGGTGCGGCACTCTGGCGGCGCGGCATGCGCCCGGCGAGGAAGGCCTCGCGCCCGGCCTCGACGGCCTTCTTCATGGCGCTGGCCATCAGCACCGGCTGGCGTGCATGGGCGATGGCGGAGTTCATCAGCACGCCGTCGCAGCCCAGCTCCATGGCCATGGCGGCATCGGAGGCGGTGCCGATACCGGCGTCCACCAGCACCGGCACGCCGGCCTGCTCGATGATCAGGCGGATGTTGTGCGGATTCTGGATGCCGTGACCGGAGCCGATCAGCGAGCCCAGCGGCATGATCGCGCAGCAGCCCAGGCGCTCGAGCTCCTTGGCGACGATGGGGTCGTCGCTGGTGTAGACCATGACGTCGAAACCGTCGGCAAGCAGCTCTTCGGCCGCCCTCAGTGTCTCGGTCACGTTGGGGTAGAGCGTGGCATCGTCGCCCAGCACCTC
This sequence comes from Halomonas sp. MCCC 1A13316, assembly GCF_014931605.1. NCBI lineage: Bacteria > Pseudomonadati > Pseudomonadota > Gammaproteobacteria > Oceanospirillales > Halomonadaceae > Billgrantia > Billgrantia diversa. The sequence goes on from NZ_CP053382.1 coordinate 4,292,146, forward strand.
GAGCTTGACCAGCTTGTGGCCGTCGAGCAGCTCACGCGCCAGCTTGCAGGTACGCACGGCGTCCTTGGCGGTGTAGCAGCCGGCGGTATTGGGCAGCAGGGTGAAGCGATCCGGCGGCACCACGTCGAGCAGATTGGGTTGCCCGGCCTCCTGACCAAGGTTGGTGCGGCGCACGGCGAAAGTGACCACCTCGGCCCCCGAGGCGGCGATGGCATCGCCGGTCTCGTCGAAATCCTTGTACTTGCCGGTACCGACCAGCAGGCGAGAAGTGAAGGCGTGGCCGGCAATCCGCAGCGGTTGATCCTGATAGAAGTCTGTCATCGCATGAGCCTGTGTCTGTAGCGGGGTCTAGGTCGGGAAACGGTTGAGCGAGGAGCCCCTCTAGCCGCCGCCGATGGCGTGGACGATCTCGATACGGTCGCCGTCGGTCAGGGAGGTGGTGTCGTGCTCGCTCTTGGGCACGATCTCCTCGTTTCGCTCGACGGCGATACGCCGTCCGCTCAGACCAAGGCTGTCGACCAACTGCGCCACCGTGAGACCGGGGGCAAGGTCTTGGGCCTCACCGTTGAGCTGGATCTGCATGGCGTACTCTCCAGGTTGACGAGTGTCGCGGGCCGATATTGTAGCTCCTTAGCGCCCCCCGCGGTACGGTAGGCGCAACCCAAACCGCAGGAGGAGAACACGATGCACGACCGCGGGTGGTGGTGCCTGGCGGCACTCTCGGGTGCGCTGGCGGTAATGGCAGGCGCCTTCGCCGCCCATGCCCTGCAGGGCCTGTTGCCCGAGCGCATGCTAGCGGCCTTCGAGACCGGCGTACGCTACCAGGCCTGGCATACCCTGGCGATGCTCGGCGTACTGGCCTGGCGCGCCGCGCGGCCTTTCCGCGGCCAGCATCTCGTACTTGGTTTTTGGACAGCGGGAATCGTGCTGTTCTCCGGCTCTCTCTATGCCATGGCGCTGCTGGGCGTGCGTGCTCTGGGCATGGTCACGCCACTTGGCGGCGTGATGATGATCGCCGGCTGGCTGGCACTTGCCGTCTGTGCGCTACGCGCAAGGCCCGAGGTTCAGTCGGAATCTGGCAGGGCATAGGTGGCGGTGACCAGCGCCACCGGACGCTCGTCGCCGGCGGAGAACAACTGCACCTCTCCCACCGCCAGGCGACGGCCCAGCTTGAGCAAGCGCGCCGTGGCGATGATGTCGCGATCGCCCCGCGGACGGCGCAGGAATCGACAGTGCAGGTCGCTGGTAACCGCCATGGGCTCGGGGCCGATCTGTCCGAGAATGGCCACGTAGAGGCAGACATCGGCCAGCCCCATCAGGGTAGGGCCGGAGACACTGGCCCCGGGCCTCAGATGCTCGTCCTCGATGGCCAGGCTCATGGTCGCCCGCATGTCGTCGACTGCCTCGATGGTCCCGATACGCTGGGGAAAGACCTCGTCGAGAAAATCCTCGATGGCGGCGGCGGTCATCACGGTCATCGGCAGGCTCCTGGTGATTGGTCGATTGCGTTGGCCGCAATGGAAACGCTGCCAACATAACCCAAAGCGCCCCGGGCGAGTACCCAGGGCGCTTCGTACGATTTCGCCAGGCGGCAGATGACCTGCACTACCCCCTGACGACGGCGCCGGCCGTCACTTGGCCTTGTGCACGGCACGCCAGTGGTGCAGCAGCGGCTCGGTATAGCCGGAGGGCTGCACGCGGCCCTTGAAGACCAGGTCGCTGGCGGCCTGGAAGGCGCTGGAGTTGGCATAGTCGGCCGACATCGGCGTATAGGTCGGGTCGCCGGCGTTCTGCTCGTCGACCACCTTGGCCATGCGTTCCAGCGTCTTCTGCACACGCTCGGCATCGACCACACCGTGGTGCAACCAATTGGCGATGTGCTGGCTGGAGATCCGCAGCGTGGCACGATCCTCCATCAGGCCCACGTCGTGGATGTCGGGTACCTTTGAGCAGCCCACGCCGTGCTCGACCCAGCGCACCACGTAGCCGAGGATGCCCTGGCAGTTGTTGTCGAGCTCCTGCTGCAACTCCTCGTCGGACCAGCCGGCCTTCTCGGCCACCGGCACGGTGAGCAGATCGTCGAGCAGGTCGGGTTCACCCTGGGCCTCCAGCTCGCGCTGGATCGCGGTCACGTCGACCTGATGGTAGTGCAGCGCATGCAGGGTAGCGGCAGTGGGTGACGGCACCCAGGCAGTGTTGGCACCGGCCTTGGGATGGCCGATCTTCTGCTCGAGCATGGCGGCCATCAGGTCCGGCATGGCCCACATACCCTTGCCGATCTGGGCGCGACCGCGCAGGCCGCAGGCCAGGCCGACCTGGACGTTGTTGCGTTCGTAGGCGCCGATCCAGGCGGAATTCTTCATGTCGCCCTTACGGATCATCGGACCCGCTTCCATGGCGGTGTGCATCTCGTCGCCGGTGCGGTCGAGGAAGCCGGTATTGATGAAAACTACGCGCGAGGCGGCCTCATTGATACACGCCTTGAGGTTGACCGAGGTGCGACGCTCCTCGTCCATGATGCCCATCTTGAGCGTGTCGCGGGCCAGGCCGAGCAGATCCTCGATGCGGCCGAACAGCTCGTTCGAGAAGGCGACTTCCTTGGGCCCGTGCATCTTCGGCTTGACGATGTAGACCGAACCCTGGCGCGAGTTGCGTGGATCCTTGTCGCCCTTCTTCAGGTCGTGCATGGCCAACAGGCTCGTCAAGATGCCGTCGAGGATGCCCTCGTGCAACTCGTTGCCGTCGGCGTCGAGCACCGCCGGGGTGGTCATCAGGTGACCGACGTTACGCACGAACATCAGCGCGCGCCCCGGCAGGGTCAGGCTGCCGCCGTTGGGTGTGGCGTAGGTGCGGTCATTGTGCAGGCGACGGGTGAAGGACTTGCCGCCCTTCTGTACCGGCTCGGAGAGATCGCCCTTCATCAGCCCCAGCCAGTTGGCATAGACGCCGACCTTGTCCTCGGCGTCCACCGCGGCCACCGAGTCCTCGCAGTCCATGATGGCGGTCAGCGCGGCCTCGACCAGCAGATCCTTGATGCCGGCCGGGTCGGTCTGGCCGATCGGATGCTGCGGGTCGAACTGGATCTCCAGGTGCAGGTCGTGGTTGGCCAGCAGGATCGCCTCGGGGCTGGCGGCATCACCGCGGTAGCCGATCAGCTTGCCCGGCTCCTTCAGGCCGGTTTCGTTACCACCTTCGAGGGTCGCCACCAGTTGGTCGTCACGCAGGGCGTACTTGACGGCGTCACGATGGGAGCCGTTCGCCAGCGGTGCAGCCAGGTCGAGCACCCCGCGAGCGTAGGCGATGACCTTCTCGCCGCGCTTGGGGTTATAGCTGGTGCCCTTCTCGGCGCCGTCCTCCTCGGATATGGCATCGGTGCCGTAGAGTGCGTCGTAGAGGCTGCCCCAGCGGGCGTTGGCGGCGTTCAGCGCATAGCGGGCATTGCTCACCGGCACCACCAGCTGCGGGCCGGCCTGAATGGAGACCTCGCGATCGACGTTGGCGGTAGACACCGTGACCTGAGAGGGTGCCTCCACCAGATAGCCGATCTCCTCGAGGAAGGCGCGGTAGACGCTCATGTCCCGGACCGGGCCGGGATTTTCACGGTGCCAGGAATCCAGTTGTTCCTGCAGGCGCTCCCGCTCGGCGAGCAATTCACGATTTTTTGGTGTCAGATCATGAAAGATTGCATCGACCCCGGCCCAGAAGCTCGCGGCATCCAGGCCGGTGCCGGGAAGGGCCTGGTCGTTGATGAAGCGGTCCAGTTCAGCGGCCACCTGGAGACGATGGCGAGTAACTCGTTCGGACATGGGAGGTCTCCTCCTGCGTGGCGGCCGATGAATCTTCTCGGCCAGCCGCAATTCGTGGGGGTGATACCACTGCGAAGGCGCCAATTTTGTGGAAAACTGTTCCACATGTAAACCCGAAGGAGGGGCTACCCTACTAGACATAGGGTTAAGGCCCGATTTTCTGACCATATGGTCAGAAAAAATGCGACCCATCACAGTGATAGCTCACCCAACAGCATGGTCGGTAGTTAAACTTGCTGCACGCTTGCGTGCCGCTGCAGACGAAAGGATTCGAGGGGACTATGTCTTGACCCGCTGGAGAACGCCATGACCGACTTCACCCCCCTGCAGTCCTTGGGACCGATCGCCCCCCTCCGGGCCGATGGAGATCCTTCGCTGGCCGGGTACCTGGCCCACTACGGCCTCGCCCCGCTGCTCACCGAACGCGTCGGGCTCTACGTCGGCTACGTGGATGCACAGCGCTATCAGCTCTGGACCCAGGTATGGAGCCCGGCGGCACCGATCGGCACGGTATTCGTAGTGCATGGCTATTACGATCACCTCGGGCTCTACCGCCATCTGTTGGAGCGGCTGCTGGAACGCCAGTGGCGGGTAGTGTTGTGGGACCTGCCGGGGCATGGGCTGTCCAGCGGCAAGCGCGCCTGCATCGATGATTTTGCGCATTACGGAGAATGCCTGCATGCCCTGCAGGGCCAACTGGATGCCGCGGGCCTTGCCCCACGGCCCTGGCTCGGCATCGGCCAAAGCACCGGTGCCGCCATCCTCGCCACCGATGCCCTGAGCCGGCCCGGCGAAGGACACTGGTCGGGCCTGGCCCTGCTCGCCCCCCTGGTACGCCCCTTCGGCTGGCCCCAGGCGGGATGGCTGCATACCTTGGTGGGTCCTTTCGTCGGGAGCGTGCCGCGCAAGTTCCGCGCCAACTCCACCGACGCCGATTTCGCCGCCTTCCTGCGCGAACGCGACCCGCTACAGCCGGTCCACCTCTCGCTCAACTGGGTCGGCGCCATGCGCCGGTGGATGCCCCAATTGCTCGCCCTGCCCCCCTGCAACCTGCCCACCCTGATCCTGCAAGGGGAGCAGGACCTCACCGTCGACTGGGAGTGGAACCTGGCGGTGCTGGAGCGCAAGTTTCCCAACGCCCGCATCCAGCGCCATCCGGAAGCGCGTCATCACCTGGTCAACGAGGCCGAGCCCATCCGCACTGCGCTGTTCGCCAGCCTGGACGCTTTCGTTGCCGATTTGGAACGAGACCTTGCGCTGTCCACCCAGGAGCGCCGCTTCCGATGCTGAGACCTATCGCACTGCTCGTGCTGAGCGCGCTACTCGCCGGATGCGCCACCCAGCCCCCGGAGCCCGATCCCATTCGCCGCGCGCTGCAGAACCTGAGCGACCGTGCCGTCGCCAGAGTGCTGGACGTGGACGCCCTGCAGCCCCCCGAAGACCAAGTACTGCTGCTGGTATCACCGCAAGTGGATGACAGCCTCGAGATCGGCAGCGAAAGCTTCCTGGAGAGCCTGACTCGCGCGCTGCTGAGCGCAAGCGAGGGCCCCCAGGTACTCGACTGGCGTCCCGCCATGAGCGGTGAGGGAGGCGACCATCACTGGCGTCTGGAGAGCCGCCTGGAAGCCACCGCGCCTCGCCTGCAGTTGACCGATCGCGACCTGCTACCCTATCGCCTCATCCTGTCGCTCTATCGCTCGGATACCGACAGCGCGCTGTGGCAGACCAAGATCGAGGGGGCCTTCGACGCCACCGCACTGTAGCGGAAAGGCCTGGCCGCACGACCGCCATGATCAAGCCTTGCCACCACTGCCGACCATTATCGCTATGCCGATCAGATAACAGACGATTATCGCTACGCTTTCGAACCCGATCCGCCCCGGTCCCTCTCGTTGTCGCCGCACCAGACCGGCAATCAAGACGGTATTCATCAGCAAGGCCAGGGCGATCCAGAGTGATACTGAATCCGGTATGGCATGGTAGATGGACCCATCACGGTAAGCGACATCGGAAACAGCGGCAAACAGGGTATCGAAAGCATTGCCACCGATAATCCCACTCACGGCCAGTGTCAGTGCACCGCGGCGTACGGCTGCTACGGTGGTGACGAGTTCTGGCAGCGACGTGGCCACCGATGTCAGCAAGATCCCTACTGCCGCCTGGCTGATCCCAGATTCCTCGGCGATGACCGTGGCACTGCGTTCAAGCAGCCATCCGGCCAAGCCGATCAACGCGCCGAAGATGGCAAATGTGGCCAACAACCGACCCAGCGAGCGCTTCAGGTTGTCCTCTTCAGGCTCGTCGACTCGCGTCTCGTAAGTACGGGCGGGATTCCACATGGGATCGCTCTGGGTCTGGCTCACCAGGCGCAAGCCGAATACATAAGCGAAGAAGAGTAACGGGGTGACGGGGTGCACCTGCCACAGGGTTAGCTCGGGTGCGAATCGGCCCACCATGATCAGGGCCAATAGGCAGAGCAGGAGCGCGCCCTGCATGATATTGCCCAGCGAGGCGGCGGCGTGCTCGAGGTTGGCGCGCCGGTAGCAGATATCAGCAATGGTCAGGAACAGGGTCTGGGCGGCAATGCCCCCCAAGGCATTGCTCATGGCGAGCTCGGGACGTCCTCCCCAGGCGGCGCTGACCGAGACCATGATGCCTGACAATGAAGTCACCATGCCCAGCAGAACCGCACCGGCGATAGCTTCCCCCAGCCCGGTCCGGTCGGCAAGTTCGTCGACGACACGCGCAAGCCGAGTTCCCACCACGCCGATCACGGCGGTCATGGCAATGAACAACCCAATGGCCAGCGGCAGGCTTGTCGGGTTCAGGAACATGCAACACCGCAGCGGCGGCGGGCAAGAATTGAGAGATAATTACACATACGGCCTCCCTGGCCTTGGATGACGAAGCGGCTCGCCATCCTCGTGGCGAGTCGCTTCTAAGCGTAGTCGCCTCCCGCGAATGCCCTCAACCCTGGCGCAACTGCCTATCGAGCTGGCGGTACCCAATCGCCTCCATCAGCTCGCCGCGCTCCGGATGCGGTTTGGCGGCCAGGTCGGCCAGCGTCAGCGCCACCCGCAGCACCCGGTGATAGGCGCGCGCCGAGAGGCGCAGGCGCTCTAGCACGCCGGCCAGCCAGACACGGTCGGCCGTCGACAGGGCACAGGCGGCCTCCAGCTCGCGCCCGCCGAGGTGGGCGTTGAGCGCACCGCGCGCATACTGGCGCTCGCGGGCAGCCATGACCCGGGCGCGCACCTCCGCCGAGCTTTCGCCCACTTCGCGAGACGTGAGCTGCTCCGGCGGCAGCGCCGGCACTTCGATCTGCAGGTCGATACGATCGAGTAGCGGTCCCGAGAGCCGCGACTGGTAGCGCTGGATCTGCGCGGCGGTGCACTGGCAGGCCTGGCGCGGATCGCCCAAGTGACCGCAGGGGCACGGGTTCATTGCCGCTACCAGTTGAAAGCGGGCGGGGAAGCGGCGCTCATGATTGGCGCGAGCGATGTGGATGCGCCCCGACTCCATCGGCTCGCGCATCACCTCGAGCACGTGGCGGCTGAATTCCGGCAGCTCGTCGAGGAACAGCACGCCGTGGTGAGCCAGCGAGATCTCTCCAGGCCGCGGCCAGGAGCCGCCGCCGACCAGGGCCACGGCGCTGGCGGTGTGGTGCGGCGCGCGGAAGGGCCGACGCCCCCACTGTTCGGCCAGCGGCAGGCCGCACACCGAACGGATGGCGGCCACTTCCAGCGCCTCCTCCTCGGTGAGTTCCGGCAAGATACCCGGCAGGCGGCTGGCCAGCATGGTCTTGCCGGTGCCGGGCGGGCCGGCGAAGAGCAGGTTGTGCGAACCGGCCGCGGCGATCTCCAGCGCACGGCGGGCCTGGTGCTGGCCGCGTACCTCGGCCAGGTCGCCCTCGCGGTTATCGGTGACGGGTGGCGCCTCGAGGCGATGCGCGGCGATCGGCTTCTGCCCCAGCAGGTGCGCCATCACGTCGAGCAGGTGCTCGGCCGGTAGTACCTGAAGATCTCCGGCCAGTGCCGCTTCGTCGGCGTTCTCCTTGGGCACGATCAGCTTGCGCCCCGCCCGGCGTGCCGCCAGGGCCAGCGGCAACACGCCGTTGATGGGGCGCAGGCGACCGTCCAGCGCCAGCTCGCCGACGCTCTCGATCTCTTCGAGGGCCTCGCCGGGAAGCTGGCCGGAGGCGATCAGGATGCCCAGTGCAATGGGCAGATCGAAGCGCCCGCCGACCTTGGGCAGGTCGGCGGGCGCCAGGTTGAGCACGATTCTTCGCGTATTGGGAAAATCGAAGCCGGCATTGACGAGGGCGCTGCGCACCCGCTCACGGCTCTCCTTGACGGCGGCCTCGGGCAGGCCCACCAACGTCATCCCCGGCAGGCCATTGGCCAGGTGTACCTCGACCTGTACCTCGGGCGCTTCCAGCCCCAGGCCGGCCCGTGTGGCAACGATCGCCAGCATCGTGCAGTCCCTCGCAGTCCATTAGCGTAAGGGCTAGATACTAGCACTATGCCGCAGCGGGCTCTCCACGCTGGCTCAGCGCTGGGCCTCGTCGGGCCCGGTTTCATCCGTGTCGTTGGCCTCGGGCGACGTGAGAGTGGCCTGGGTCACCGGCGTCTCGCGGGCCGCCAGCGCCGTCTCCAGGGCCGCGACCTGCTGCTCCAGGGCTTCGACGCGAATTCGCGTGCGCTGCAGCACGTCCATCAAGATGTCGAAATCTTCGCGCGATACCAGCTCGAGGCGGTCGAAAGTACCGCGCACGATCTGCTGCACGCCCTTCTGGAATTCCTCCGGCGCCTGGGCTGCCCCCTGCAGGCGTTCGCCCAGCTGTTGTGCCAGCCGGCTGATGGGATCCTGATTCGCCATGGTGCGCTTCTCCTGTTGGCCTGCACATGTTGCCCTACAGCATACGCAAGGCCCCGCATCGACGCATGCCCTTCTCCCGCCCCCTCATGGCGCACCTGCACTGCGCCCAAGCACCAGCCTGGTGCAAGGCGGCGGTAGCCATTGCGCCATTGGAGCGCATTGCACAGAGGAACATTGCTGCAAACTACTGTTTATGAGATGCAAAAGCTGAGCCTGGCACGGTCTGCGCATGACGCGTCATACAGCCGGCTGGCGACCCTCGCCGCCTTTATTCCAGCAGGGAGAGACGCGATGAAGCTCATCACCGCCATCATCAAGCCGTTCAAGCTCGACGACGTCCGCGAGGCGCTGGCCGACAACGGCGTCCAAGGCATCACCGTGACCGAAGTCAAAGGCTTCGGCCGCCAGAAAGGTCACACCGAGCTCTATCGTGGCGCCGAATACGTGGTCGACTTCCTGCCCAAGGTGAAGGTCGAAGTCGCCGTTGACGACTCGCGCCTGGAATCCGTACTCGATGCCATTTGCAGTGCGGCCAACAGCGGCAAGATTGGCGACGGCAAGGTCTTCGTGACTCCGCTGGAGGATGTGATCCGCATCCGTACCGGCGAACGTGGCGCCGACGCCGTGTAACGGCTTCCAACATTACAAGAGCGATGGAGAAACTCTCATGAACGAACTTGCCGAGTTGAGCTACGCGCTCGACACCTTCTACTTCCTGATATGCGGCGTGCTGGTCATGTGGATGGCCGCCGGCTTCTCGATGCTCGAGGCCGGCCTGGTCCGTGCCAAGAACACCGCCGAGATCCTGACCAAGAATATCGCGCTGTTCGCCATCGCCTGCACCATGTACCTGCTGGTGGGCTACGCCATCATGTATTCGAGCGATGCCGGCGGCATCTTGCCCAACCTGGGCGTGCTGATCGGCAGCGAAAACGGCGTCGACGCCGTCATCGCCGGCGGCGACGATGCCCCCTACTACTCCATGCGCGCCGACTTCTTCTTCCAGGTAGTGTTCGTCGCCACCGCCATGTCGATCGTCTCCGGCGCCGTGGCCGAGCGCATGAAACTGTGGGCCTTCCTCGCCTTCGCCGTGGTCATGACCGGGGTCATCTATCCGGTATCAGGCTACTGGACCTGGGGCGGCGGCTGGCTCTCCGAGCTGGGCTTCTCCGACTATGCCGGCTCCGGCATCGTGCACATGGCCGGCGCCGCCGCAGCCCTCGCCGGTGTGCTGGTCCTTGGCCCGCGCAAGGGCAAGTACGGCAAGGACGGCAGCATCCACGCCATCCCCGGCGCCAACCTGCCGCTGGCCACCGTCGGTACCTTCATCCTGTGGATGGGCTGGTTCGGCTTCAACGGCGGCTCCGAGCTCAAGCTTTCCGACGTCGCTTCGGCCAACAACGTGGCCCAGGTGCTGGTCAATACCAATGCTGCCGCCGCGGGTGGCGTCATCGCTGCGCTGATCCTGGCCAAGCTGTGGTTCCGCAAGGCCGACCTGACCATGGCGCTGAACGGCGCGCTGGCCGGACTGGTGGCCATCACTGCCGGCCCGCTGACACCCTCCGCGCTGGGCGCCACGCTGATCGGTGCCGTGGGCGGGATCATCGTGGTGGCTGCCATCGTGACTCTGGACAAGCTCAAGATCGACGATCCGGTCGGCGCCATCTCGGTGCACGGCGTGGTCGGCGTCTGGGGCCTGCTGGCGGTGCCGCTCACCAACGGGGACGCCACCTTCGGTCCCCAGATCGTCGGAGCGATCGCCATCTTCGCCTGGGTCTTCGCTGCCAGCCTGGTCGTGTGGCTGGTCATCAAGGCCATCATGGGCGTTCGCGTCAGCGAGGAGGAGGAGTACGAAGGGGTCGACCTGGCCGAGTGCGGCATGGAAGCCTATCCCGAGTTCAGCGTCGCCAGAGTCTATGGCGGCAGCGGCGGCCGGCCGCAGTCTGGCGGCTATGCAACCGGCGCAGCGGTTGGCCAGCCGCACGCCGAGTGAGTGCGACCGACTTGCCAAGGCTCCCCGCGGGGGAGCCTTTTTTCTTCCTGCCGAGGGCGGTGTATGCTTGAGGCCAACGATCCGTACCCGCTCGGGTTCACCATGAACCCCGTCCGACCATGAGGAAACAGACCATGAAACTGGTGACCGCCATCATCAAGCCGTTCAAGCTCGACGACGTTCGCGAGTCGCTTTCGGAAATCGGGGTACAGGGCATCACCGTTACCGAGGTGAAGGGCTTCGGCCGTCAGAAGGGCCATACCGAGCTCTACCGCGGGGCCGAGTACGTGGTCGACTTCCTGCCCAAGGTGAAAGTCGAGATCGCCATCGACGACGACCTTGTCGAGCAGGTCATCGACGCCATCACCCAGGTCGCGAATACCGGCAAGATCGGCGACGGCAAGATCTTCATCACCCCGCTGGAGCAGGTGATCCGCATCCGCACCGGTGAAACCGGCAAGGATGCGGTATAAGCTCGAAGCTCGAAGCTCGAAGCTCGAAGCTCGAAGCCAGACAGTTTATACAAAAACCCCCGAGGCCTGCCCCGGGGTCTTTTCTTCAGTCTTACGACTTAAGGCTTACTTCTCGACGAAGGCGCGCTCGATGACGTAGTCGCCCGGATCACCCATGCGCGGCGAGATATTGAAGCCCAAGTCGTCGAGCAGCGCGCTGGTCTCGTCGAGCATCGCCGGGCTGCCGCAGATCATGGCGCGGTCCTGCTTGGGATCCATCGGCGCCACGCCGGTGTCCTCGAACAGCTTGCCGCTGCGGATATGGTCGGTGAGACGCCCCATGGTGTGGAACTCCTCACGGGTCACGGTGGGGTAGTAGACCAGCTTCTCGCGAATATCGTCGCCCAGGTACTCGTGCGCCGGCAGCTCCTTCTGGATGAAGTCGGCATAGGCCAGTTCGCTGACGCTGCGCACGCCGTGCACCAAGATCACCTTCTCGTAGCGCTCGTATACTTCGGGGTCCTGGATCAGGCTCATGAATGGCGCCAGGCCGGTACCAGTGGAGAGGAAATAGAGATTGCGCCCCGGCAGCAGGTCGTCGGTGACCAGGGTGCCGGTAGGCTTGCGGCTGACCATAATCTGGTCGCCTACCTTGAGGTGCTGCAGGCGTGAGGTCAGCGGGCCGTCGGGCACCTTGATACTGAAGAACTCGAGGTGATCCTCATAGTTGGGGCTGGCGATGGAGTAGGCACGCATCAGCGGCTTGCCGTTCACTTCCAGGCCGATCATCACGAACTGACCGTTCTTGAAGCGCAGGCTGCGCTCGCGGGTGGTGCGAAAGCTGAACAGGGTGTCGTTCCAGTGGTGAACGCTGAGAACGTCTTCCAGGGCGAACTTGCTCATGCCGGCTCCTATCTATTCCAATATCGAATAACACGAAGGAAAAATTGATTTGCTTGCATTATAAGAGGGCAAGGTTTATCTGTTAATTGGATTGTATGGATATCCTTTATCTAGACTACTGATATAGATCAATACCGAGCCGTTTCATGCATTTCACCCTGCGCCAACTCGAAGTCTATGTCGCCGTCGCCCAGCACGAGAGCGTCTCGCGCGCCGCGCGCGCCCTCTCCCTGTCACAGTCGGCCACCAGTACTGCCCTGGCCGAACTCGAGCGCCAGTTCGACTGCCAGCTGCTCGACCGCGTCGGCAAGCGGCTGCGGCTCAATGCCCTGGGCTTCCAGCTGCTGCCCAAGGCCGTGGCGCTGCTCGACCGCGCCGAGGAGATCGAGGAGATCCTGCACGGCCAGCAGGGCATCGGCTCGCTCGACGTGGGTGCGACCCTGACCATCGGCAACTATCTGGCGACCCTGCTGATCAGTGACTTCATGCAGCGACACCCGGGCAGTCGGGTACGGCTGGCGGTACGCAATACGCGGGATATTGTCGATCGCGTGCGCCAGCATGAGCTCGATCTGGGGCTCATCGAGGGGCACTGCGAGGAGGAGGACGTCATCACGCAGCCCTGGGTGGAAGACGAGCTGTCGGTGTTCTGCTCACCCCGCCATCCGCTGGCCGGGCAGGGATCGGTGGAGCTCGACCGCTTGCTGCGCGAAGCCTGGATCATGCGCGAGCAGGGCTCGGGCACACGCCTGACTCTGGAGCAAGCCGCGCGGCATCGGCGCGGCCGCTTCAATACCCTGCTGGAGCTGGAGCACACCGAAGGCATCAAGCGGGCGGTGGAATCGGGGCTCGGCATCGGCTGCGTCTCGAAGCTGGCGTTGCGTGATGCCTTCCGCCGCGGCAGCCTGGTACCGATTCCCACGCCGGAACTCGACCTGAGCCGCCAGTTCGCCTTCATCTGGCACCGCCACAAGTACCTGGCCACCGGCATGCGCGAATTTCTGCGGCTGTGCCGGCAGATGACCGAAGGGATCAGGCGCAGCGACGAAATCGACCTGCCGCCGGTATCCTGATCTCCCGCCGTTACCGGTCGCGCTGGCTCAGCTTGAAGCCGCCCACCACTTGGGCCAGACGGTCCGCCTGTTCGCTCAGCTGCTCGGCGGCGGTGGTCGACTCCTCCACCAACGCCGCGTTCTGCTGAGTCATGCGGTCGAGGTCGGCTACCGCCACGCTGACCTGGCCGATACCGTCGCTCTGCTCGCCGGCAGCCATGCTGATCTCACCGAGCATGTTGGCCACCCGGTTCACGCTGGCCATCAGCTCGCCCATGCTCTCTCCGGCGCGGCCCACCAGCTCGGTGCCGGTGGCGACACGCTGGGTCGAGGCGTCGATCAGCGCGCGTATGTCGCGCGAGGCTTCGGCGCTGCGGGTGGCGAGTTGACGCACCTCGCCGGCCACCACGGCGAAGCCGCGTCCATGCTCGCCGGCTCTTGCCGCCTCGACCGAGGCATTGAGCGCCAATAGGTTGGTCTGGAAGGCGATGCCGTCGATGACCTTGACGATCTCTCCAATCTTCTCCGACGAACGGCTGATCTCGTCCATGGTCTCCACCACCTGACCGACCGTCTCGCCCGAGCGCTGAGCCACCTCGGCGGCCGACTTCGACAGGCCGTTGGCCTCGCGCGAGGAGGCCGAGGTGTGCTCCACGGTGGATGAGATTTCCTCCATCGAGGCCGAGGTCTGCTGCAGGCTGGCGGCAGCCTGCTCGGTACGCCGAGAGAGATCCTCTCCACCGCTGGCGATCTCGCTGGCCGCCATGCGCACCGACTCGCTGCTGTCGCGCACGTCGAGCAGCACGTCATGGATCTTGTCGACGAAGGCATTGAACTGGGTGGCAAGCGCAGCGCTCTCGTCGCGCCCGCGCACCGGCAGCCGCTGGGTCAGGTCACCGTTGCCGGTGGCGATCTCGCTCATGCGCTCGGCCAGCAGGCGCAGCGGGCGCGAGACCCGGGTCCCGACCCACCACAGTGCCGCGAGCCCCAGGGCCGCCAGCAACAGGCCGACCAGCGCCATGCCCAGGGTGTCGGCGCGACGCTGCTCACCCAGCACCTCCTGCAGCGCTGCCAACTCGGCCATCACGGCTTCCTCGGGCAGGCGGATCAGCAGTGTCCAGGGCGACTCGCTCTCACCGATGGTGAATGGCTGGTAGCGCTCCAGCATGCCCTCCCGCACCTGGCTCACGCTGGTATTCTCCGTTCGCGCCCGATCGATGGCGCCGAGCGCCTCGGCATCGAACGCCTCGCTCGCCGCAGCACCGAGCCGACCGTCATCGACAGTGTGGGCCACCAAGCCTCCCCGCCCCGCGATCAGCGCCATCTCACCCGCGCCGCCATAGAGTGACTGGCTGGCCTCGAGCAGCAGTTCCTGAATGAAATCGAGCGCCAGATCGACCCCGGCGACACCGCGAAATTCGCCGTCGACCAGGATCGGCACGTTGAACGAGGTGACCAGCAGCGTCTCGTCGCCATACTCATAGGGCGCCGGGTCGATGATGCAGGGGGCAAGCGTCTCGCGGGGGCAGAGGTAGTACTCGCCTTCGCGTACGCCGCTGGCGAGTGGCGTAGTGCTCTCCATGGTCTCGCCCAGCGGCAGCACCTCGACGTCGCCATCCCCGGTGCGATACCACCAGGGCATGAAGCGCCCGCTGCCATCGTAGCCTTCGCTTTCGCCAAGTTCGGCATACAGGGCATCACGCCCGAAGGCATCGGGCTGCCAGCCGATGAAGGCATCCAGCAGCGAAGGATTCTCGACCACCGTCTGACGCACCAGGTTGGAGAGCTCGCGCCGGCTCAGGGAGAGGGCGCGCCGGCCGCTGGCGTCCTGCTGGCCCATCAATGCGTTGGTGTCGGCCAGTTGGGTGGCCAGCGTCAGCGCATGCTCGAGCTCGCGCTGGATACGCCCGGCCTCGGCAGTGGCCAGCACCGCCAGGCGTTCATCGACGGCCCCCTCGAGCAGCTCGCGGGTATGGGACTCGACGGTCTGTTGGGTACGCGCCGAGGAGAACAGGCCGTAGACCACCAAGGCCACGACCACGGCCAACAGGCAGGGGCCGGCCAGCAGGACCACGAACTGGCGGATCGATCTGAGATGCATGTGGGCGTTCTCGCTGATGTTGGAAGCAGTTGGCAGCGAAGAAAACTTCGCATCCATGGCCACTCTATCGGCAAGAACGCGCCTATCTTGAGACGAAAGTTTGAGATGAAAGACGCAATGTGGTCAGCGCATATCGCTGACGGCCTCCTGAATATCGTTCAGCGGCGCCTTGGACAGATCCTTGTCCAAGGTATGAATGATCAGCTTGCTGCTCGGTCCGTCGAGCTTGTCGCGCAGCACGCCCAGGAAGCGTGGCGGGGCGACCAGGATAAGCTTGTCCATGCTGTTGTCGACCCGAGCCTTGTAGATGCGCTCGGCGACCTGCTTGGCGAATATCTCCGCCTCATGATCCAGGGCCACGCTGTCGCCGCGACTGGATCGCCGGGTGTGGGAGGTCGACTCGTCGACGCTGCCCGTGGCACCGGTGACCAAATCTCCCTCGTGCAGCCGCCCTTCGGCGTGCACCAGGCTCTCCTTCTCCTCCAGCTTGAGCGCATCGCGCGTGAATACGCGCGCCCGTGCCGCATCGGCCACCACGATATACGTTGTCATAGCCTCTCCTTGAGTCGGGTTGAAGGAAAAGTCCGCCATCCCGTTGCGGACTCTCTTTCCTCAACATGGCAACCAGACCCCTCAGGGTCAACTGACTAGAGCACCTTGCTGCGCAGCAGACCGGTAACCGCCTCGCCGATAAGGACCAGCACGACGATGGCGATAAGGATGGTGGCCACGGTGGGCCAGGCAAAGGTATCGATGGCCCCTTGCAGGATCACCCCGATGCCGCCTGCACCGACCAGGCCCAGCACCGTCGATTCGCGGATATTGATGTCCCAGCGCAGGATGACGATAGCGAAGAAGGCCGGCATGACCTGGGGCACGATGGCATAGGCAATCACTTTGGCCTTGGAGGCGCCGGTGGCCTCCATCGCCTCCACCGGACGGCGATCGATCTCTTCGATCGCTTCGCCCATCAACTTGCCGATGAAACCCACCGAGCGAAACATGATGGCGAGTATGCCCGCCAGCACCCCCGGGCCGAAGATCGCCACGAACAGCAGCGCCCAGATGATGGTGTTCACCGAACGGCTGGCGACCAGGATGAAGCGCCCCAACCACAGGCAGGCGCGATTGGGAGTGGTATTCTGCGCGGCGATGTAGGAGACCGGCAGGGCAATGAAGATCGTCAGCGCGGTGGCCAGCGTGGCGATATGCACCGTCTCGAGCAGCGCATTGACGATCGCCGCCAGCCGCGAGGGATCGGGCGGCCACATGCGCGCCCCGAGGCTCGAAATCTGGTTGGGCGCGTCCCATACCCAAGGCCAGAAGATGTCGATGTCGCGTACCGCCCAGTAGACCACCATCAGGGTGATCAGCAGCACGGCGTAGCGGATCAGGCGCTGCTTGCGGTCATAGCGCCGCCACACGCGGTCGGCCAAGGCTCCGGCATGATCTACCATATCTTCTTCCTCACCCAGCCGCTGATGCCTTCACTGATCAGGATCACGGCGATGATCGTGAGCAGGATGGCAAAGGCGAAATCGTAGTCGTAGCGGCCGAAGGCATTCATCAGCGTGCCGCCGATGCCTCCGGCGCCGACGATGCCGACTACTGCCGAAGCTCGCAGGTTGCTGTCGAGCTGGTACATGGAGAGCCCCACCTGACGCGGCAGGATCTGCGGGAACACGGCGTAGACCAGGGTGGCGAGGTAGCCCGCCCCGGCGGCCTTCATCGCCTCGACCTGGCCCCAGTCGATCTCCTCGATCTCTTCCGCCAGTAGCTTGCCGACGAAGCCGATCGAGTAGATCGTCAGTGTGAGGATCCCCGCCAGAGGACCGAAACCCACCGCGGCGACGAACAGGATGGCGACGATCACCGGATGAAAGCTGCGCGAGACGATGATCACCGCACGCCCGAGCACGTAGATGGGCTTGGGTGCGACGTTCCTGGCGGCCATCACGGCGAAGGGAATCGACAGCGCCACGCCTAGCAGGGTGGCCAGGATGGCAATCTGAAAGCTCTCCTTGAAACCTGTGAGCAGAAGCTCGCTGCGCTCGAAGCTGGGCGGAAAGCCGCCGCCGAAGATGCGCGCCGCCCGCGGCAGGCCCTCGCTGATTCGCTCCCAGTTGAACGGCAGCGAACCGAAGGCCCAGATCAGATAAACCACCACCACCAGCCACAGCCCGTAGCGCAGCACCGGGTTAGCGATGAAGGGTGGCTTGCGCCAGGTGTGCGGCACGCCGCCCGGATCAGGTCGAGTCATGCGCCACCCCTTGCGTCGAGCGGCCGGGCTCCTCGGTGATCTCGTCACCTGCCGCTTCGATGCCGCCGTAGATGGCGTCCAGCGCCTCCTTGTCGAAGTCGGCCGGCAGGCCATCGAAGATCATTTTCCCGTGACGCAGGCCAACGATGCGCTCAGTGTAGGCCTTGGCCTGGGCGACGTTGTGGATGTTGATCAAGACCGGCAGCGAGAGTTCGCTGGCCAGGCTCTGCAACAGTTTCATGATCTGCTCGGAGGTGCGCGGGTCGAGCGATGCCGTCGGCTCGTCGGCCAGCAGTATCTCGGGCTCCTGCATCAAGGCCCGTACCACACCGACGCGTTGGCGTTCGCCGCCCGAGAGTTCGTCGGCGCGCTTGTTGGCGTAGTGGGCGATGCCCACCCGCTCCATCAGTTGAAAGGCACGCTCGATATCGCTCTGGGGATAGCGTCGAGTCACCGCCTGGAACAGATTGACGTAGCCGAGCCGGCCGGCCAGCACGTTCTCCATCACCGTCAGCCGGTCGATCAGGTTAAAGCCCTGAAAGACCATGCCGATCTTGCGCCGGGCCCTGCGCAGCTCGCGCCCCCTGAGGTTGACCAGCTCGGTGCCGTTGAGCCTGATCGAACCCGAAGTAGGCTCCACCAGGCGGTTGATGCAGCGCAGCATGGTGCTCTTGCCGGCCCCGGAGGCGCCGACGATGGACACCACACTGCTGCCCTCTACCGCCAGGTCGAGCCCTTCCAGCACCGGCGCATCACGGCCGTAGCGCTTGACCAGTTTCGAAATTTCCAGCATTCCATCCCCTCATCCAGTACACGGAGAGCGTTCCCCCGGCCTCGCCGGGGGAACGAGGCTCACTCCTGATCCAGGTTCTCGGGGGTGTACTCGACCCCGTTGGCATCCTGGATAGTACGGATGACCTTCCAGTGCTCCTGATAGTTGATGGGGATGAATTTCTCGACGCCCTCGAACTCCTCGCCCAGTTCGGTACCCGCAAATTCGAAGCTGAAGAAAGCCTCCTCGATCTTGTCGACCAGATCGGGATGCAGGTTGTGGGCATAGGTGTATGAAGTGGTGGGGAAACGATCCGACTCGAAGATCAGGCGCACCTCCTCCGGGTCGTAGAGACCTCGCGCGGCCATGCGCTCGACCACCTCCGAGGCCACCGGAGCGGCGTCGTAGTCGCGGGCGACCACGCCCAGCATCGATTGGTCGTGACTGCCCGAGTAGATCACCTCGTAATCCTCGTCGGGCACGACGCCCATCTCGGGGAACAGGGCACGCGGCGCCTGGTTGCCGGAGTTGGAAGTCGGCGAAGTGTGAGCGATACGCTTGCCCTTGAGATCCTCCATCTCATCGATGTCGGAGTCGACGTGGGTGTAAACCTGCAGGGTATAGCCGAATTGACCGTCGTCGGAGCCCATCAGGGCAAAGGGCACCGCACCGGCCAGGTTGACGGCAAACGGCGTCGGGCCGGTGGAGAAGCCGGCGATGTGCAGCCGACCGCTGCGCATGGCCTCGACCTGGGCCGAATTGGACTGCACGGCGAAGAAGCGAACGTCGCGACCGGTGACCTCCTGCAGGTGGTCGATGAAGGGCTGCCAGATATCGGAGTAGATAGCCGGATCCTCGACCGGGGTATAGGCGAAGATCAGCGTATCGGGATTGACCCATTCGGATTCGTCGTCGGGGCGATCGGCCACCATATCGCCATCTTCGTCACAATAGAGGTCCGCCAGATCGCCTCGCTGGCAGTCGGCCTGGGCCTGGGCCTGGGCTTGCGCTGACATCACCAGGGCCAGCGGCAGCAGCGAGGAGAGGGCCAGGGTGGCGAAGGAGGTACGACCGAACGTCTTTGATATTGTCATTGGCGTGTCTCTCTGTATCACTGTCATTATGTTGTTTTTAAGGGATGGCGAGGGCGAGGACACCCAGAAAAACCGCTCATCCTGCTCGAAAGCGAACACGAAAAAACCTGCATGATCGCAAACGAAACTAACCCACAATCTAGGTAGTATGACAAGACGATGTCAATCCGATTTCACTCCGCCTCGGGCCGCTACCGCAACCGTTACCTGCTGATGCGACATGGCCATAGCCAAGCCAATGCCCGACGCCTGATCATCAGTACCCCTGCCCGGGGTCTGGCGGACTTCGGTCTTTCCGAGCAGGGCGAAGCGCAGCTGGAAACACTGCTCGCCGGCTGGCACTGGCCGGCACCGACCCGCATCTTGCATTCGGATTTCCTGCGTACCACGGAAACCGCCCAGCGAGTGGCCGCTCACTTCGGCCTCGAGCTGCAGCCCGAGCCGCGCTTGCGTGAACGCGACTTCGGTGACTTCGAGGGCCTGGCCGACAGCCACTACGAGAACGTCTGGGCGCACGACGCTCGCGACCCCGAACATCGCGAATACGGCGTCGAAAGCGTGGCCAGCGTGGCTGCCCGCATGCAGGGCGTGATCGCCTCGCTGGAGCTCGCACTGCGTGACGAAACCGTGCTGCTGGTGAGCCACGGCGATCCGCTGCAGATCATGCTGACCGCCCTGGAGGGTCGCCTGCTGACGGAGCATCGCGGACGCGAAGCGCTGCTTCCGGCCAGCATCACTGTGCTCGACTGAGCGAGTGGCCCAAGGTAACGGCTGACGCTCATCGCAATCTGGGTTAGCATCGAATCGCCGGCAGGGATGTCGGCCAGTTCATCGTCGTGCGATGCATCTACGGGAGGAGCCCGATGCGACAGTTCCTGTTTCCCCGCCGCCCGATGTCCCGCGGCGTCCTGCTCTTCAGCCATTTCGTGCTGCAGCTCGGCCTGCTGGCAAGCGCCGCACTGTGGCTGCTGCCACGCAGCCCCTGGTTCAGTACCCTCGACTGGGGCCAGGCCTGGCCCACTCTGGCGCTGGGCGCCGCACTCTGGCTGGCCGCGACCTTGGGCTTGCGGCTGCTCGTCGAGCTCTGCCTGCTTCCGCATCATGTGGGCAACCGGGTCGGCTTTACCCCCGGCGACATGGTCACCCGCTCGTTCGAGCGCCGCCCGGCCGTGCACGACAACCAGGCGGCCTGGACCAGCGAGGCACGCCCGGTGGAAACCGAACCCAGCGTGCTCGGCAACGCTCGCGTGACCCGCCCCGCCGAGCCCCTCAAGCCCCACGGAAGCGTCTAGCCGCTTCCATGGCGGCTTAGTCCATACGCCAGGCATTTGCGCTATGTCCGAACCACAGCGTCCGGTGTGCTTGGCGGCATAGCGCACCTGATCGGCTGAGCGATCGACGATACGCCGCCGGGCACGGGCCCGGCGGCGGCCTCCCTCAGTGGCCCAGGATCTGGCTGAGGAAGAGCTGAGTGCGCTCGGACTGCGGGTCGTTGAAGAAGGGCTCCGGCGCGTTCTCCTCAATGATCTGGCCCTGATCCATGAAGATCACACGGTCGGCCACGGTCTTGGCGAAGCCCATCTCGTGGGTCACGCAGAGCATGGTCATCCCCTCCTCCGCCAGCTCCACCATGACGTCGAGCACCTCCTTGATCATCTCCGGATCGAGAGCCGAGGTGGGTTCGTCGAAGAGCATCACATCGGGATGCATGCACAGCGAGCGAGCAATCGCCACGCGCTGCTGCTGACCGCCGGAGAGCTGGCCCGGGTACTTGGTGGCCTGTTCGGCGATCTTGACTCGCTCCAGGTACTGCATGGCGAGCCGTTCCGCCTCGCGACGCGGCTTCTTCTGCACCCATTTCTGCGCCAGACAGCAGTTCTCCAGCACCGTGAGGTGCGGGAAGAGGTTGAAGTGCTGGAACACCATGCCCACGCTGCGGCGAATCTGTTCGATACGCTTGACGTCCTGGGTCAGCGGAACGCCACCGACCACGATCTCGCCGGCCTGATGCTCCTCGAGGTGATTGATGCATCGAATCAGCGTCGACTTGCCCGAGCCTGAGGGCCCGCAGATGACGATCCGCTCGCCACTCTTCACTTCGAGGTTGATGTCGCGCAATACGTGGAAGTCGCCGTACCACTTGTTGACACTGCGCATCTCGACCATGCGGGTCTCGGCGCCGGCCTGGGTTGCTTGCTCAGTCATTGTTCTCGTTCCTCACCGCTTGTGGCCGGTATGCAGTTTTCTTTCCAAGTACTGGCTGTAGCGCGACATGCTGAAACAGAAGATCCAGAACATGAACGCGGCGAACACGTAGCCCTCCAAGGAGAAGCCCAGCCAGCGGGAGTCCGACAATGCCGCCTGCACGATGCCCAGCAGGTCGAAAAGCCCAATGATCATGACCAGGGTGGTGTCCTTGAACAGCGAGATGAAGGTGTTGACGATACCGGGGATCATCATCTTCAGCGCCTGGGGCAGCACGATCAGGCCCATGCGCATCCAGTAGCTCATGCCCAGCGCCGCCGCTGCCTCCTCCTGACCACGAGGAATGGCCTGCAGCCCGCCGCGGATCACCTCGGCCATGTAGGCGCTCTGGAACAGGGTGATGCCGATGAAAGCCCGGATCAGGCGGTCGACGCTCACACCGGCCGGCATGAACAGCGGCAGCATCACCGATGCCATGAACAGCACCGTGATCAGCGGCACGCCGCGCCAGAACTCGATGAACACCACGCAGAAGCTCTTGACGATGGGCATCTGCGAGCGCCGTCCCAGGGCCAGCAGGATACCGATCGGCAGCGCACCGACCATGCCCACCACGGCCAGCACCAGGGTCAGCATCAGGCCGCCCCAGCGATGGGTCGGCACCAGCGGCAGACCGAAATGGCCGCCATAGAGCATGAAGTAGGCGAATATGGGGAACGCCACCAGCACCGCCAACGCCACCCAGCGCTTGAATGGCAGTCGCGGAATCGCCAGCCAAGCGATCAGGGCAGCGAAGGTGATGAACGTCACATCGACCCGCCAGATCTCTTCGCGAGGATAGAGTCCGTAGATGAACTGGGTGAAACGGGCACTGACGAACACCCAGCAGGCCCCCTCGCGTGAACAGTCGTCACGGGTGGTGCCGATCCAGTCTGCATTGATGAAAGCCCACTGGATCGTTGGCGTCAGTAGCTGGTAGAGCAGGTAGAGGCCCAGCAGGGTGAAAAAGCTGTTCACCGGACCGCTGAACAGGTTGGCACGCAACCAAGCCATTGGCCCCACGGTGCTCTTGGGCGCCGGACGCGCCTCGATCATCTTGTGTTGAATCGTCATGGCGCCTCTCCTAGCGTTCCACCAGCGCCACGCGGGCGTTGAACCAGTTCATGAACATCGACACCAGCAGGCTGATGGTCAGGTAGACCGCCATGGTCATGGCAATGACTTCGATCGCCTGCCCCGTCTGGTTGAGGGTCGTGCCGGCAAACACCGAAACCAGGTCCGGATAGCCGATGGCCGTGGCCAGCGAGGAGTTCTTGATCAGGTTGAGGTACTGGCTGGTCAACGGCGGAATGATCACGCGCAGGGCCTGGGGCAGCACCACCAGGCGCAGCACCAGATTGCGCGGCAGGCTGAGCGCCTGGGCCGCTTCGGTCTGGCCGTGGGGAATGGCCTGGATGCCCGAACGCACGATCTCGGCAATGAACGAGGCCGTATAGATGGAGAGCGCCAGCCACAGGGCCAGGAACTCGGGGATGATGGTGACCCCGCCGCGGAAGTTGAAACCACGCAGCTCCGGCAGTTCCCAGGTTACCGGCACGCCGGTCACGACCAGCACCAGTAGCGGCAGGCCGACGATCATGCCCAGCGAAATCCAGCCTGCCGGCAGACGCTTGCCGGTTGCCTCGTGGCGGCGCTTGTTCCAGATCACCAGGGCGATGCTGGCCACTACGGCAACCCCGATAGCCAGCGGGATCAGGCCGAACCCCGACTCGAACAGCGGCTCGGGCAGAAACAGGCCGCGTACGTTGAGGTAGACCGCTTCGCCCAGCGTCAGGCTGTCGCGTGGACTGGGCATGGCGCGCAGCACGGCGAAGTACCAGAAGAAGATCTGCAGCAGCAGCGGGATGTTGCGGAAGATTTCGATATAGCCGTTGGCCAGCCGGGCGATCAGCCAGTTGGGCGAAAGCCGGGCGATGCCGACGGTGAAGCCGATCACGGTGGCCGCCAGGATCCCCAGCGCGGACACCACCAGGGTGTTGAGCAGGCCCACCACGAAGGTACGGCCATAGGTGCTTTGCGACGAGTAGTCGATCAGGCTCTGAACGATGCCGAAGCCGGCAGTGTTGGTCAGGAAACCGAAGCCGGTGGTAATGCCGCGGGCAGCGAGGTTGTCCTGGGTATTGCCCACGATGTAGAGCAGGAAGAACACGACCGCGGCGACCAACAAGAACTGAAAGATCAGCGCACGCTTGGCGCGGTCGCGCCAGAATGGCGGTTTTGGGCCCACAGACTGGGCCTTGGGTCGAACGGACATGAAGGAACTCTCCGCCTGGATCCGTCAAGCAGGTATCAGCCATCCGGCCCGGGAGGTATTCGGGCCGGTGGCAGTACGAGGATCGGGGCATCGCGACGATGCCCCGGGCGGTACGATCAGCGAATCGGCGGTGCGTAGTGGATGCCGCCTTCGGTCCACAGCGCGTTAATGCCGCGTTCGATTTCGAGCGGAGAGTCCATGCCCACGTTGCGGTCGTAGATCTCGCCGTAATTGCCTACCTGGCTGATGATGTTGTAGGCCCAGTTGGCGTCCAGGCCCATCGCCTCGCCGTAGTTGCCATCGCGGCCTAGCAGACGGGCGACGTCGGGGTTTTCGGACTCGAGCATCTCGTCGACATTCTCGCTTGTGATGCCCATTTCTTCAGCGTTGAGCATGGCGAACAGCGACCACTTGACGACGTTGAACCACTGGTCGTCGCCCTGGCGAACGACCGGGCCCAGCGGCTCCTTGGAGATGATCTCGGGCAGGATGACCGACTGACTTGGATCGGAGAGCTGGATGCGCAGCGCTGCCAACTGCGAGGAGTCGGAGGTCAGCACGTCACAGCGGCCGGCCTCGTAGCCGCCCACGGTCTGCTCGGAAGTGTCGAAGACGATGGGGTCGAACTGCATGTCGTTGGCGCGGAAATAGTCGGCCACGTTGAGCTCGGTGGTGGTACCGGACTGGACGCAGATCGCCGCACCGTCGAGCTCCTTGGCGCTGGAAACTCCCAGGTCCTTGTGGATCATGAAGCCGATACCGTCGTAGAAGGTCACACCGGTGAAGTTCAGACCCAAGGTGGTGTCACGGGTGGTCGTCCAGGTGGTGTTGCGCGAGAGAACGTCGACTTCGCCCGACTGCAGAGCGGTGAAGCGCTCGACGGCGTTCAGCGAGATGTAGCGCACCGCTTCGGAATCGCCGAACACCGCCGCCGCCACGGCGCGGCAGACATCCACGTCGAGACCCTGCCACTCGCCCTGGTCGTTCGGTGCCGAGAAGCCCGGCAGGCCATCGCTAACGCCGCACTGCACGGCGCCGCGCTCGCGAGTGTTCTCCAGTGTGTCGGCGGAGGCCACGGCGGCGGTTCCCAAAGCCAGTGCCGCTGCGGAAGTGAGCAGCACCCACTTGTTCTTGTTGTCGCGCATGAAAGATCCCTCGTAGGTCTATTGTCTTTTGGACGATGCATGCCGGAGCATGTGCCAGCACCTTAGCAAGGTTTGTTCCAAGGCAGGGATAGTGCAGGCAAAACTCTTATTCAACGGTCGTGCCGGAGGCGATCCAGCCTGAACCGCCGCCCCGCTTTGGTGCAACCGGGCATGCCTCAGCGCACCGGCGGCGCATAATGCAGCCCGCCCTCGGTCCACAGGGCATTCTGGCCGCGCTCAATATTGAAACCGGAGCCGGCACCCACATTGCGCTCGAACATCTCACCGTAGTTGCCCACCTGCTTGACGATCCGGTAAGCCCAGTCCACGGTGAGCCCCATGCCCTCGCCGTAGTTGCCATCGCGGCCCAGCAGGCGAGCGATGTCGGGGTTGTCGGATTCGAGCATCTCGTCGACGTTGGCCTGAGTGATGCCCAACTCCTCGGCATTGAGCATGGCGAACAGCGACCACTTGACGATGTTGAACCACTGGTCGTCGCCCTGCCGTACGGCCGGCCCCAGCGGTTCCTTGGAGATGACTTCGGGCAGCACCATGGCGCTGTCAGGGTCGGCAAGCTGCATACGCTGAGCGTAGAGCTGGGAAGCATCGGAGCTGAGCACATCGCAGCGCCCTGCCTCGAAACCTGCTATCGACTGCTCCGGTGAGTCAAACACCACCGGCTCGTACTCCATGCCGTTGGCGCGGAAGTAGTCGGCCAAGTTGAGTTCGCTGGTAGTGCCGGACTGGGTACACACTGCAGCCCCATCGAGCTCCGTGGCGCTCTCAACACCCAGATCGCTGGCCACCAGGAAGGCCTGGCCATCGTAGTAGCTGACGCCGGTAAAGTTGACGCCCAGCGTCGTATCCCGGCTCGAGGTCCAGGTCGTGGTACGCGAGAGCACGTCCACTTCGCTCGACTGCAGGGCCGTGAACCGTTCCACCGAGTTCAGCGGCACGAAGTGCACCTTTTCGGCGTCACCCAGCACCGCGGCGGCGATGGCCCGGCAGACGTCGGTATCCAGGCCTCGATAGTCATCTTCGTCGTCCAGCGCCGAGAAGCCCGGCTGGGCAGCATTGACGCCACAGCGCACTTGGTCCTGCTCGCGAACATCGTCGAGCGTGGCCGCCTGGGCCAAGCCGATGCCGCCAAGCATCAGCACCGACGATGCCAGCCAAGCCAACCTGCCATGTTGGGTCATGTCGTTCCCTCGTTATTGTTGATCATCAGGCCCTCTAGCAAGGCCTCGCTTATGCTTAGCGCATCCTCACGACTCCTGCACGACGCTTCGCTGCCCGCTCTCCCCTTGCCTTCAACGAAGAATATTTAGCCACTAAAGAAAACGCCCCGCAGGCCGGGCCTGCGGGGCGAACATTCTGCCAGTGACGAATCGAGGTCAGTGCCGAATGAGATAGTCGAAGGCGCCCAGGGCGGCTTTCGAACCTTCGCCCATGGCGATGACGATCTGCTTGTAGGGCACGGTGGTTACGTCGCCGGCGGCGAAGATGCCGGGAACCGACGTCATGCCGCGCTCGTCGATCACGATCTCGCCGCGCGGCGACAGCTCGATCGACGAATCGGTAAGCCACTCGGTATTGGGCACCAGGCCGATCTGCACGAAGATGCCTTCCAGTTCGAGCTGTTTGATTTCGCCGCTGACGCGCTCCTCGAAGGTGAGACCGGTTACCCGGGTGCCGTCGCCGTTGACCTCGGTGGTGCGGGCGCCGAGGATGATCTCGACGTTGGGCAGGCTGCGCAGCTTCTTCTGCAGCACCGCGTCGGCGCGCATCTCGTCCATGAACTCGATCAGCGTCACATGGCCGACGATGCCGGCCAGGTCGATGGCCGCCTCGACGCCGGAGTTGCCGCCGCCGATCACCGCCACGCGCTTGCCCTTGAACAGCGGGCCATCGCAGTGGGGGCAGTAAGCCACACCCTTGTTGCGGTACTCGGCCTCGCCGGGCACGTTCATCTCGCGCCAGCGGGCACCGGTAGAGAGAATCAGCGTCCGGCTCTTGAGGCTGGCACCGGATTCGAATACCACCTCATGCTCGCCGCCCTGATCCGCCGCCGGAACCAGTTTCACGGCGCGCTGCAGGTTCATGATGTCGGCTTCATACTCCTTGACGTGCTCCTCCAGCGCCGCGGCCAGCTTGGGGCCTTCGGTATAGGGCACGGAGATAAAGTTCTCGATGGCCATGGTGTCGAGCACCTGGCCGCCGAAGCGTTCGGCCGCCACACCGGTGCGGATACCCTTGCGCGCAGCGTAGATGGCCGACGCGGCGCCGGCCGGGCCACCGCCCACCACCAGCACGTCGAACGGATCCTTCTCGTTGAGCTTGGCCGCCTCGCGCTTGGCCGCCCCCGTGTCGACCTTGGCCAGGATCTGCTCGAGGCTCATGCGACCCTGGTCGAAGGGTTCCCCATTGAGAAAGATGCTCGGCACCGACATGACCTGGCGCTCTTCCACCTCGTCCTGGAACAGCGCCCCATCGATGGCGACGTGACGCACATTGGGGTTGAGGATCGCCATCAGGTTCAGTGCCTGCACCACGTCGGGGCAGTTCTGGCAGGAGAGCGAATAGTAGGTCTCGAAGTGCAGCTCTCCCTCGAGCGACTTGATCTGCTCGATGGTGTCGTCGCCGACCTTGGGCGGATGGCCGCCGACCTGCAGCAGGGCCAGCACCAGCGAGGTGAACTCATGGCCCATGGGGATGCCGGCGAATACCAGGCCGGTCTCCTCGCCGGGGCGATTCAGCGCGAAGGAGGGCTTGCGCGCGTCCCCGCCATCGAGGCGCAGGCTGATCTTGTCGCAGAGGCTCTCGATGTCCTTGAGTAGTCCGTGAAGCTCCTTTGACTTGGCGCCATCATCGAGGGACGCGACGATCTCGAACGGCTGAGTGACCTTCTGCAGGTAGGCTTTTAGCTGGCTTTTCAGATTGTCGTCCAACATGACAGCGGTTTCCTTCATGTCTGGCTCAAGAACGACGACAAGTCGTCACCACAGCGCGGATCGGAGTCTGCGCAGGTACCGGCTTGCACGTCTTGGAAAGAGAGCCCGGGCAGCACATGCCCGGGCGTATTACATGCACGAGGTCAGGGGATAGCCTCGCGGGTCTTGGCAGACCGCTTAGATCTTGCCGACCAGGTCCAGGGACGGAGCGAGAGTCTCTTCGCCTTCCTTCCACTTGGCCGGGCAGACTTCGTTCGGGTTGCTGCGCACGTACTGGGCGGCCTTGACCTTGCGCAGCAGCTCTTCGGCGTTACGGCCGATATTGCCGGCGTTGATCTCGACGATCTGGATCTTGCCGTCGGGGTCGACCACGAAGGTACCGCGCTCGGCCAGGCCGGCGTCTTCGATCAGCACTTCGAAGTTACGCGAGATCTGCAGGGTCGGGTCGGCCAGCATCGGATACTGCAGCTTGCCGATGGTCTCGGAGCTGTCGTGCCACGCCTTGTGGGTGAAGTGGGTGTCGGTGGAGACGCTGTAGATCTCAACGCCCAGCTTCTTGAATTCCGCGTAGTTGTCCGCCAGGTCACCCAGCTCGGTGGGGCAGACGAAGGTGAAGTCGGCCGGATAGAAGAAGAAAATGCTCCACTGGCCCTTCAGGTCGGCGTCGGAGACGTCGACGAACTCGCCATTGTGGTAAGCGGTGGCCTTGAACGGCTTGACTTCGGTATTGATCAGGGACATTCAGCAAAGCTCCATTTCAGTCGTTAGTGGGGTCATCCGAATACGGGGCATATCATATCCATCGCAACCGATAGGCGAAAATTGATTGCCACCATGGTTCCGATAAGGCTTGTCTATGGTGACACCCGCGCCTCATTGCAAGGCGACTGCCTCACCCTGGCGGTTCAGCGCCAGGAAGCTCTGGGTATTGCCCATCTGCAGCGCTTCGACCATACGCTGCAGCTGGCGTTCGACGGCATCGTCGGCCACGGCCTCGCCGCCGCTGCCTGACAGTGCCCCGACGAACACGATGTCCCATTCGATCCCGGTACGCTGCGACTCCTCCTCCAGTGCCGCCATGTCGCTGAGTTCTTCAGGCGACTTGTCGACGCACAGCACCGGGGTGAGGACGCCGCCCTCCCCTTGCTCGAAGCGCCGGTGCTGCTCAGCGGTGGGGTTGTCCGGCAGCTCGGCGCGGGTGAAGACGAACAGCAGCCGCTGCGGCTCGGACTGACGCCGAGCTTCTTCCAGCAGATCGGCAAAACGAGAAATGGCCAAGCGGACCTCCGTGAATTGCAGCCCCGGCATGGGGCGATAAGTACGGGCGCCGGCCTGCCCGGCGCTGTTGCGGATACCATAGCGCAATCGCCAACGGCATGCCTGACCTCGGTCAAGGTGTGGTCTGTGTTCGTGCCGGAAAGCGCACCAACACTTCACGTTGCTCGCCGCTGCGGACGATTTCCAACGGCAGCAGAGTGCCAGGCGGCTGGCGCTGCACCCGCCGCGTGAGGTCGGCGGGTTGCGCCAGGCTCTCACCGGCCGCCCGCAGGATGATGTCCCCCTCCTCCAGGCCCGAGCGCTCGGCCACGGAGTCTTCGAGCATGCCCTGGATCTCGACTCCATCTGCGTGGGACGCGACGAGCACCCCCAGCTGCATCGCCGGCTCGGCTTCCGCCACCTCGGACAGTGCGAACACGGCCCGAGCCAAGCCCGCGGGCAGCGGCTCGCACTCTTCAGCGCCTACCGCCCAGGGCAACAGGGCGACGGGGTCCTCGACACCCAGGTCAGCGAGCTGGTGGGGCACACCGTGACCATACTGCAGGTGGCCCTGGCCGATCAGACCGACAACCAGTTCGGCCTCGCCAGTCGCCTTCGCCAGCCCGGCGGCCATCGCCCGATCCCACACCAGTTGCGCCGCGATAAAGCGCTCGAGACCCTCGTTGTCATCCGAGTTCGAGTGCTGAGCATGAATGGCGGTCAGGCGCTCACGATAGTCGGGTGAGGCCTCGGCCGGAGCGGAAATACCGAAGCGCTCTGCTTCGGGTATCGCCTGCCAGCCCTCCTCGACCAGCCTCCCTCGCAGGTCGGGCGTGACGTTGAGGGCCACGACCGGCACTCGCTGCAGTCGGGCGAAATGGAGAATCGGCAGGTAGAGTTCGGGGTCGAAGCCCCAGGCGCCGTACCAGTCGCTCGCTTCGAGAAAATTCGCCTCGTCGAGTTCGCCCGCCACCCAGGCGTCCAGGGCCGGCTGGGCCTCGCGCGGCAGCATCTCCAGGCCGATCGCCATATCCGGGCGCAGTGCATACAGCCCGGCCAGCACGTGCAGCTGCCAGCGGTGTTGGTCGATGCGATCGTGCTGCTCGCCAAGCATGACCACGTCGCGCCCGGCCAGTTCGGCGAACAGCGCGGCGCTATCCAGATGCTCACCGCCGGGCTCATACCACTGGCCGGGGTCGGGGCAGGTGTCGGCACGCACCGGCAGGGTCGCAGGTGTCAGGGACAGGCAGGCCAGCATGGCCGGCGTGTGCAACCAAGGGAACGAGTATCGCATCGGCATCTCCAATCGAGCTGCCGACCATGATGGCGCATTGCGCCCTGCCTAGCAGCATCAGGCTGCCTCCTCCTGCCTCTCGTCGCCAGCGCTCTCTTCGAAGTGGAACTCCAGTTGGGTCGGCTCCAGGCGCGGGTCGAGTTCAGCGAAATGCGGCGTCTCCAGCGTGGGCACCGCGACGAAGGGCTCCTGCTCGACTTCCTCGATGGGAACCCCGGGACGGCGGCGCAAGCGCAGCGCCACGAACGCCGCCAGGATCAGCGAGGCACCGCCAAGGAACACCCATAGCCCATCGGGGCCCACCAGGCGCATGACCAGCGAGGCGGTAAAGGGACCGATGATCGAGCCGATGCCGTACCAGATCATCAGCTTGGCATTGGCGGCCACGACCTCGCCGGGTTCGAGCCAGTCGTTGGTATGCGCCAGGCTCAGGGCGTAGAGGGTATGCAGCATGGCGGTATGGAAGCAGGCCGCCACGACCAGCATCCAGAAATCGATGCGCACCATCATCGACACGAAGATGCCGGATAAGGTCATCATCACGGCCATGCCGAGGATCACCTTGCGCCGGTCGATGTAGTCCGAAAGCCGCCCCAACCCCCACTGGGCGAACAGCGCCACCATGGTGGTGATCGCCATGAAGCGCGCCGTCTCGCCGGTGGTCAGGCCGATCTCCTGACCGTAGAACGGCGTCATGGCAAAGAAGGCCTGCACCATCATGCCGGCGGTAAAGGCGCCGACCAGGCCTACCGGGGCGCGCTTGAACAGCGCCTTGAGGCGGATCTTCTGCGGCTGGAAGTCGTGGGCCTGGCGTGGGCCGTGGATGCGTACGATCGATAGCGGCACCAGCGACAGGGCGAACAGCATGCCGACCAGGGAGAACAGCGCCGGCCCCGCCGGATCGCCGAAGTTGAGCAGCCACTGCCCGCCGGCCAGCGACAGGGTCGAGATGATCATGTAGAGCGCCAGCACCCGGCCGCGATTTTCGTTGGTCGACTCCCCCGAGACCCATGACTCCATCACCATCAACATGCCCGCGGTGGCAACCCCGCCGATCAGCCGCCAGGCCAGCCAGGCCCAGGGGTTGACCCACAGGCCGTGGAGCATGGCAGTGACCGCCAGCAGGCCGGCACAGGCGGAAAAAACGCGGATATGGCCAACGCTGCGGATGCGCTTCTCCAGCGCATAGCTGCCCAGCACGAAGCCGAGCGAGAAACTCGACATCAGCAGGCCCGCCATGTGCGAGGGAAAGCCCTCCATGGACATGCGCACCCCGAGCAGGGTCATGATCAGGCCGTGGCCGAGCAGGAAACTGATTTCGCAGACGAACAGAATCGGAAGGGTAGCCGGTAGACTGCGCAAGATGTCACTCCGTTGACGATGCCGGACGCGGTATTGCACCGCGTCCGGCAGGGTTCATGCGCGCTTCAGTGTAGAGCGTTCCCCCGGACTGTCGCCAGCCACCAAGCGAGAGTCGCCGTTCGTACCCGACGGCGACTTCAGAAGGCCACTTCGTAGTTGAGCAGCAGAGTGGTATCAGAACGGGCGTTGCGGTCATGCCCGGGTTCGCGCGTGTGATTGAGGTTGAAACCGATGGCCCCGCGTCGCTGGGTCCGGTAGCGGTAGCCCAGCTCGAACTCCTGCTGGCGCCCGCTCGGGGACAGCGAGACACTACGCCCCTCGCGGATCACTTCGCCGTCGATGGCCCGGCCCACCGGAACGGAGAGCATGGCCTCGGCCCGGCCGATACGCATCGGCTGGCGGTAAGCGAACGCCGTAGTGTGCCGTCCCCGATTACGCTGCAGGCCGACACTCATTTCTTCGACCTGGTCGATATCGATGTGCTGAATGAAGCCACGACCCTCGGCATCCCCACGTCCCCGATCGTAGTGGGCGAAGGCCTGCCAGTACCGGCCCAGCCGAGCGTCCAGCCCCAGGCTGGCGAAACCGGTGCGATTGCGCTCGCCCAGCGTGAGCATTCCACTGCCCTGCCCACCCAGCAGGCCGTGGCGCTCATCGAGCACGCCGACTGTCGTGCTCACACCCAACTGCGGCGAGACATCGAACCGCAAGCCCACGTCGCTGCGGCTGGCCTGGTACTCCTCGCCCAGCGCGGCGCCCCACTCGGTGCCGTCCCCCATCCAGTGACGCGCCTGAAGCGTGACTCGGTCGTTCAGCGCATAGACGTTGCGCAATCCATGCACGGTATCCAGTCCTCGAGTCAGGTCGGAGCCGCCCTGAAAGGCGAGTAGCGGCATGATGCCCGATTCGGCGTAGGCGCTGGCCGGGTCCAGCTCGTGGCCGGCAAAACGGGTGAGTGTCCAGGCATTGCCACCGAAGCGGCCATCGAGGCGACTGGCAAGGGTCTCCCCATGACCGTTTTTCTGCGTGGACCAACTCAGCGCACCTGCACTACCTTGCTGCTCCTGGCGCCGATCTGGCGATGCGCTGGAGAGCCGCGTCATGCGGCTGCGCTGACTCGCTTCATGGGAGTCTCTCTGGAAGGCGTGATCCGTCAGGTCGATGCGGTAGTCGCGACCCAACTCATCGAAGGCAGCAACGTCGGCAAGCGCCCCCGAACTCGCCAGGCTGTCGCCATAGGCACCCGAGAGCTGCACCAGGCTATGGTCCAGCGCCTGGACGCCCTCGTCCAGGTGATCGCCGGTTGCCAGCGATAGCGAACCCGCCGGCGCCAGCGCTGCGTCCAGGTCCGCCTCGCCCTGGCCGAGGTAGTAGTAGCCACAGTTGAGGTCACCGCCCTCACCACAACTCTCGTCCTGGTAGAGCGATGAGCTGCGGTCCGCGGTATCCAGCAGGCGCTGTGAAATCGTGGCGGCATCGAGATGCGGCCAGAGCGTGATCATCGCCGCCGCGTAGCCTGCCACTTGGGGGGCAGCGATCGATGTGCCTGCCCACGCGCCGTAGGTGTCGTCCCCGGAGGCATCGGCCGCAGCCCGCTGCCACGGCGCGGTGAGAAAGCGCGCCTGCCAGTCCAGATCCTCTCCCGGCCGGTTACTCCGAGATGCCAGCTTGGTGTCACCGTCATCCCGCACGGAGCCACCGACGATGAGCATGCGGGAATAGATGTCGTCGTACCGATGGATGGGGCGGTCGGCCTGAAGCGCCACGCCGTCATTGCCTGCCGCGACGACATAAACGCTTCCCAGCCCGCCATTGCTGGTCGCGATCCGCCGCAGCGAGTCGAGCGAGTCGACACCCAGGTAGGAAGAGCTCGCGGAAGGCGCATTGGCGCGCCCGCTCCAGCTATGGTTGATTACCCTGGCCCCTTCGTCGGCCAGATAACCAACGCTGTAGTCGAGCACGTTGGTCGCGGCGCGGCCTTGACTGCTGTCGGACGAAACCTTGGCCAGATAGAGCGCGGGGCTGGCGCCGCCCTGCTCGATCAGCGACGCCACGGCGGTGCCATGGCCCTCATCGCCACTGACATCGCCACTGCCGTCCACTAGATTGAAGGTTGCGAGGTGCGAAGACGCCAGCGATTCGTGGGTGATCCGAAAGCCAGTGTCGGCAACCCCGACCACCACACCTGCATTGTCGAAGGAGCGTAGGGTGGGGGTCGGTGCGGGCTCGTGTATGCCGTGTGAATTGGTGGGCTTGGTACCGCCACCACCCCCGCCACCGCCGCAAGCAGACAAACCGACGACCAAAGGCAGGAGCAAAGGAGTTGTAATTCGGGAAGTAGACATGAATAGCGAGAACAAGCGAAGCGCCCTCTCTTCCTTGCTGAATACAGCGTGGGTATGAAGCAATTGCCAGAGAACTGGCCGAGATGCAGGATACGGCGTTTCCTTGTCGCTCAAATCTCAATAAACGGAGTTTTAACGGCGCTATTTCCTTCACTCAACGACGATATTTTCTCCGCGACTCGTTTTCGTCCTCGCTGCGATGGGTCTACGCTGAAAAACCAACGCGAGTTCGTGGAGGACGATCATGGCAAGGATGCGTATACGGGCACGCCGCTGCCTGTGTTGGGGAGCCACCCTGCTGGGCACCGCCTGGTTGGCTGGTGCCAACGCCCAGGAGGCCGACCCGGCCTCCGAGGCCAGCCCCGCAGTTTCAGGTGCTACCAGCGCAAGGGTTCCCGACCCCGCCGAGACCACTCCTCCCCCCGACGTCTCCACCGGCCAGTACGGGACCAGCAGCGGCATCACCAACTCGGACATGCTGATCCGGGAAGAAGACGTCGGCAGCGGCCAGGCCCAGGGGGACGACCTGTTCCAGACGCCGGCGGCCGGCTCCGAGGCCGGCCCCGACTACGACGTGCAGACTCCCGAAACGCAGACCGAGGCGAGTGAACGCCCCGGCGCCGGCGGGCCCGTCAGCGACGATGACGCGATGCTCGAGAACGGCCTACCGCAAAGCAGCAACACCGACCAGAGCGACGAGGACGCGCCGACCGAATGACAGTTCTCACCAAGACCGTGAGCAAGTTACAAAGGTAGAAGAAACCGGCAGGAGGCCTTATGACACTACGGGTGACACGCAGACAATTCTTCAAGCTCGGCGCAGCGGGAATGGCCACGTCCAGCATGGCCATGATGGGCTTCGCCCCGGAGCCCGCCGTCGCCTCGATACGCCATTTCAAGCTGACCGGCGCCAAGATCACGCGCAGCAACTGTACCTACTGCTCGGTGGGCTGCGGCGTGCTGCTCTATAGCCGGGGTGACGGAGCCATCAATAGCGTCGACGACATCTACCACGTCGAGGGCGATCCGGATCATCCAGTGAGCCGAGGGTCGCTTTGCCCCAAGGGCGCCGGCCTGCTCGACTACGTCAAGAGCGACTCCCGGCTGCGCTACCCCATGGTGCGGGAAGCCGGCAGCGACGAGTGGAAGCGGATCGGCTGGGACGAGGCGCTGGATCGCATTGCGCGCCACATGAAGGACGACCGCGACGCCAACTTCGTCGCCGAGGACGAAGACGGCAATACCGTCAATCGCTGGACCACGACCGGCATGCTGGCGGCCTCGGCCTCGACCAACGAAACCGCCTACCTGACGCAGAAGGTGGTACGCAGCCTCGGCATGGTGGCCTTCGACAACCAGGCGCGCGTCTGACACGGACCGACGGTGGCAGGTCTTGCCCCAACATTCGGTCGCGGTGCCATGACCAATCACTGGGTCGATATCCGCAACGCCGATCTGATTATCGCCATGGGCGGCAATCCCGCCGAAGCCCATCCCGTAGGCTTTCGCTGGGTGATGGAGGCGCGCCAGTACAACGATGCCAGACTGGTGGTCGTAGACCCCCGCTTCAATCGCACGGCGGCGGTTGCCGACTATTACGCCGAGATCCGCACCGGCAGCGATATCGCCTTCCTCGGTGGGCTGATCCATTACCTGATCGAGTCCGGACAGTTTCACCGGGAGTATGTGAGTGCCTATACCGATGCCAGCCTGATCGTCAGCCCCGAGTTCGGCTTCGAGGACGGCCTGTTCAGCGGCTACGACGTCGACACGGGTAAGTACGACAAGACGAGCTGGCGCTATGAGCATGACGAGAACGGCCATGCCCGGCGCGATGAAACGCTGCAGCATCCACGCTGTGTCTTCCAGCTGATGCGCCGGCACTACAGCCGCTACACGCTCGACGTGGTGCATTCAGTGTGTGGCACACCACCCGACAAGATCCAGCGAGTGTGGGACATGGTCGCCGAAACCTCGGTTGCCGACAGGAGCATGACCTTTCTCTATGCACTGGGCTGGACGCAGCACTCGATCGGCTCGCAGATCATCCGTACCGCCGCCATCGTCCAGCTATTGCTGGGCAACATGGGCATGCGCGGCGGCGGGGTCAATGCCCTGCGCGGCCACTCCAACATTCAGGGACTGACCGATCTGGGCCTGCTCTCCAACCTGCTGCCGGGCTACCTCAAGCTGCCCCAATCGGATGAACAGTCCTATGACGGCTATATCGGCGATCGCGCCCGGCCGCCGTTGGTGGAGGACGAGGTCTCCTACTGGCACCACTACGAGCGCTTCCACGTCAGCCTGATGAAGGCTTGGTACGGCGAGGCCGCCAGTCAGGAAAACGACTGGTGCTACGACTGGCTGCCCAAGCTGGGACAGCCCCTCTACGATGTGCTGCACACATTCGAGCGCATGCACCGGGGCGAGGTTAACGGCTACATCTGCCAGGGCTTCAATCCGCTGGCGGCCTTCCCCCACAAGGCCAAGAACACCGAAGCCCTGTCGCGGCTGAAATATTTAGTGGTGATCGATCCGCTGCGCACCGAAACGGCGGAATTCTGGAAAAATCACGGCGAATATCATGACGTGAACCCCGAGGCGATCGACACCGAAGTTTTCCGCCTGCCGACCACCTGCTTCGCCGAGGAGGACGGCACCATCGTCAACAGTTCTCGCTGGCTGCAGTGGTTCTGGTCAGCGGCGCCGCCGCCCGGAGAGTCGCGTGCCGATACGGCGATCGTGGCCGGCATATTTCTGCGTCTCAAACGGCTCTACCAAGATGAGGGCGGCGCCTTCCCCGAGCCGATCCTCAATCTGCAGTGGCCCTACCGCTATCGCGAGGAGCCGAGCCCCGAGGAGCTGGCCCGGGAATACAACGGCTGGGCGATCGAGGACGTCTACGACGAAGAGCGCAACCTGGTGGTGCGCGCTGGCGAGCAGCTCTCCGATTTCGGCATGCTGCGCGACGACGGCTCCACCGCCTGTGGCTGCTGGCTGTTCGCCGGCTGCTGGCCGCGCGAGGGCAACCTGATGGTCAGGCGCGACAACTCCGACCCCTATGGCACCGGCCAAACGCTGGGCTGGGCCTGGGCCTGGCCGGCCAATCGCCGCATTTTGTACAACCGAGCCAGCGCACGGCCCGACGGCTCTCCCTGGTCGCAACGCAAGGCCGTGGTGTGGTGGAACGGCGAGCGCTGGGTCGGCAATGACGTACCCGACTTCCCGGTGGGCTCACCGCCGGAGGCGGGCCTGGGCCCCTTCATCATGAACCAGACCGGCCGCGGCCAGATCTTCGCTCGCGACCGCATGAACGAGGGGCCCTTCCCGGAGCACTACGAGCCCTTCGAGACACCCATCGCCAACAATCCGCTGCATCCGGACAACCCGCGCGCCAAGCACAACCCCGCGGCGCGGGTGTTCGAGCAGGATCGGGAGAACTTCGGCACCCTGGAGGAGTTCCCTCACGCCGCCACCAGCTATCGCCTGACCGAGCATTTCCATTACTGGACGATGCACAACCGGCTCAATGCCATCGCTCAGCCGGAGAAGTTCGTCGAGATCGGCGAACGCCTGGCAGAAGAGCTGGGCATCGCCAAGGGCGACCGAGTGCGGGTCAGCTCCAAGCGCGGCCATATTGAAGCAGTGGCGGTGGTGACCAAGCGCATCCGTCCGCTGCAGGTAGCAGGGCGCACCGTGCACCAGGTGGGTATTCCGTTGCACTGGGGCTTTCTCGGCGAGACGAAGAAGTCTTACCTGACCAATACCCTGACGCCCTTCGTCGGCGACGCCAACACCCAGACGCCGGAGTTCAAGTCGTTCTTGGTGCGGGTCGACAAAGTGTGACGCAAGGAGGCGATAAATGAGAGGCGATCAGATCAATCTGCAGAACGTCATCGCCCGCTCGGCGACTCAGGTGGAATCCCCTCAACAGCGTGACGGCGGGGTGGAGCGGGTGACCAAGCTGATCGACGTATCGCGCTGCATCGGCTGCAAGGCATGCCAGGTGGCCTGCGCCGAGTGGAACGACCTGCGCGACGAGGTCGGCGAGTGCGTCGGCGAGTACGACAACCCCCTCGACCTCACGCCCGATACCTGGCAGGTGATGCGCTTCAACGAGTACGAGGACGAGCAGGGCAATCTCGAGTGGCTGATCCGCAAGGACAACTGCATGCACTGCGCCGAGCCGGGCTGCCTCGAGGCGTGCCCGGCCCCCGGAGCGATCGTGCAGTACGCCAACGGCATCGTCGACTTCAATTCGGAGCATTGCATCGGCTGCGGCTACTGCGTGTCGGGTTGTCCCTTCGATGTGCCGCGCATCTCAAAGCAGGATCACAAGGCCTACAAGTGCACGCTGTGCTCCGACCGGGTGTTTCACGGCCTGGAGCCCGCCTGCGTCAAGTCATGCCCTACCGGCTCGATCATGTTCGGCACCCGCGAGGACATGCTGCACCTGGCCGAGGAGCGCACGAATTTTCTCAAGCGCCGCGGGCACGACAACGCTGGTGTGTACAACCCCGAGGGGGTAGACGGCACTCACGTGATCTACGTGCTGCAGCACGCCGACAAGCCGGAAATCTACAGCGGTCTGCCCGAGGATCCGCGCATCAGCCCGCTGGTCGACGCCTGGAAGGGCGTCACCAAGCCGCTGGCCTCGATCGCCATCGGAGTGGCGGCGTTGACCGGTTTCTTCCACTACGCGACCGCTGGCCCCAAGGAACATGGAGAGAAGGACGAAGCGGCGGTGCGCGAAGACGAAGCCCGCGAACGCGAGCAGGAGGAGCGCCCATGAGCCTGGCCAAATCGGATCCCGCACTGCTGCGCTACGGCGTATGGATCCGCCTCAATCACTGGCTCGTCGCGATCAGCTTCGTGCTGCTGGTGCTCAGCGGGCTGCCGTTCTTCCATCCCTTCTTCTGGTCGCTAACGGCGCTGTTCGGCGGGCCCACCATGACGCGCATCCTGCATCCTTGGATCGGCTTGTTCCTGGTTCTGATGTTCGTGCCCATGGCGATCCATTTTTTTCGGGAAAGCATAATCCGCCGCCGCGACGTCCAATGGCTCAAGCAGATCCGCGACGTGCTGGCCAATCGCGACGAAAAGCTGCCGCCGGTGGGCAAGAACAACGCCGGCCAGAAGCTGGTGTACTGGATCATGCTCGGCTGCATCTTCCTGCTGCTGATCACCGGCCTGCTGATCTGGCAGCCCTACTTCGCGGACGCCATCCCCATCACCCTGCGTCGGCTGGCGTCGCTGGGGCATGCCTTCGCCGCCTTTCTCGCCATCATTACCTTGGTCATCCACGTTTACTCGGGGATCTGGGTCAAGGGCTCGTTCCAGGCCATGGTGCGCGGCCGAGTCAGTTGGGCCTGGGCACGTCATCACCATGGCCTCTGGTACGAAGAGGAGCGCGAGAAGGCACGCAAGCATCGCGCGATCAGCCGTCGCCATGACACGCCCACGAATCGACAGGAGTCACCGTGACACATGCATTCGGCAATGCCCCAACGGGGGTGATGCACCCCCCCGAGGTCCGCCTGCCCGACGCCGACCATTTCGCCCGCCGCGCCCGGCGCCTGGAGGCACTCGCCGAGCGCGTCGCGCCGCTTGGTGATTTCCTGCGTTTCATGGCGCAGCTGGCCCACGCCCAGCAGGTTGCGCTGGAACGCACTCCGCCGAGCTGGCAGCCCGGGCCCGAGGCCTTCGCCCTGGCCCTCGAGCACGGCATGCCGCCGCTCAACGTGCAAGCGCTGCGCGACGACATCGGTGTCGGGGCCGAGCTAGACGGCCTGTTGGACGCGCTCGAGCTGCACGTCAGCGAAGCCCAGCGCACGCTGCTCGATACTCTGCGGCAACTGTCGCGGGAACAGGTCGACCGGCTAGCGGACGATGTGCTCGCGGGCGAAGCCGGAGAGGCCCATCTGCGCGGGCTGATGCCACTGGTGGCCGCCGCGCTGCAGGTTGCATGGCTGCGCCTGGCGCGCACGCTGCCCCAGGCACCGGCGCGCCCCTCCGACGAGGTGCGCACTCTTTGCCCCGGCTGCGGCTCGCCGCCGCTGGCCAGCGTGATCGAATCCGATCCGCGCTACAACGGCGTGCGGTACCTGCAGTGCGGGCTGTGCGCCACCCAGTGGTACCTGGAGCGCTCGATCTGCAGCGTCTGCGAGCAGAGCGGCAAGCTCGACTACTTGAGCCTGGCGCAAGAGAGCGACGGGGCCGTTCCCTTGCCGGCCCAGGCCGAAGCCTGCGGCGACTGCAGCAGCTACCTCAAGATCTTCCCGCGCGAGCTCGACGTCGACGCCGAACCGCTGGCCGACGACCTCGCCAGCCTGGCGCTCGACCTGTTGCTGGGCGAAGAGGAGCGTTACCGGCGTAGCGGCTTCAACCCGCTGCTGATCGTGGAGGGTTAGGACTCGCGAAAGCCGGGACGAGGAATGGACGCACCCCGGCCTGGCATGCTATGCCATAAGGGTGATGGATCCCCGCGACTGGAAGGGGATGACCGACCCCGGCATGGACATGACGACAATGGACGTTCGACGCAGCCTGCCCGCGGTGGATGCACTGCTGGGCCATCCCGACGTGCAAGAGGCCCGCCAGCGATATGGCCATCGCCTCACCCGGCGTGCCGTACGCCAGGTACTGAACGAGACTCGCCGCGACCTGGCGCAGCCGGCCTCCCCCACCACACTCGACGTGAACGACCTGGCACGCCTAGTGCTCGGTCACTTGGCCGAGTTGGCCCGGCCGGCTAGCCGCGCGGTATTCAACCTCACCGGCACCGTCATTCACACCAACCTTGGCCGTTCGCCACTCGCCGAAGCGGCCATCGAAGCCATGACGCAAGCGGCGCGCCATCCGGTGGCGCTGGAGTACGATCTCGACAGCGGCAGTCGCGGCGATCGCGATCGGCTGGTCGAGAGCCTGCTGTGCGAGCTGACCGGTGCCGAGGCCGCCACCGTGGTCAACAACAATGCCGGTGCCGTGCTGCTGGCCCTGGGGGCTCTGGGTGGCGGTCGCGAGGCGCTGATATCGCGCGGCGAACTGATCGAGATCGGCGGCGCCTTTCGCATGCCCGACATCATGGCCGCGGCGGGCTGCCGCCTGCGCGAGGTGGGCGCCACCAACCGCACCCACGCACGCGACTTCGAGCAAGCCATCGGCGAGCAAACCGGACTGATCGTCAAGGCCCACACTTCCAATTACGCCATTACCGGCTTCACCAGCAGCGTTCCCGAGACCCGCCTGGCCGAGATTGCCCACACCCACGGCCTGCCCTTTCTGATTGACCTGGGCAGCGGCGCGCTGACCGATTTCGCCGCCCTCGACTTACCCTACGAAGCGCAGCCCTCCGACGCCATCGGCGCCGGTGCCGACGTGGTCACCTTCAGCGGCGACAAATTGCTGGGCGGCCCTCAAGCCGGCATCATCGTCGGCCGCCATGCAGCGATAGAGGCCATCAAGCGCCACCCGCTCAAGCGTGCCCTGCGCCTGGACAAGCTGACCCTGGCTGGACTCGAGGCCACCCTGCGCCTCTATCGCGACAGCGATGCTCCGCAACACGATATTCCCACCCTGGCACTGCTGACCCGCCCGGAGGCCGACATCGCCGCCACCGGCGAGCGGCTGCTGCCCCAAGTCCAGGACCTGCTTGCCAACGTCACGGTGACGCTGGAGCCATGTTCGAGCCAGCTCGGCAGCGGTTCGCTGCCGGTCGATCGTCTGCCCAGCCGGGCCCTGGTATGGCGGCCCCAGGATAACCAGCGCCGCCTGCGCGAGCACCACCTGCGGCGCCTCGAGGCGGCCCTGCGCGACCTGCCCCGCCCCATCATCGGCCGGCTCAGCGACGGCGCCCTGCATCTCGATCTGCGCTGCCTGGTCGGTGCGGAAGAAGAGAAAATTTTCCTGGACCAGTTGCAAGAACTGCAGCGGCGCTATACGGCCAGCGACGGGAGCAAGCGGGCCATAGATGGTAGGAGCGCTGCCGGCGAGGCAGAGAACATCGTCGCCATCAGCGTCATGCAAGGGAGCACGCCTTGATCGTCGGTACCGCCGGCCATGTCGATCATGGCAAGACCGCCCTGATCCAGCAGCTCACCGGCATCGACACCGACCGCCTCAAAGAGGAAAAGGCGCGCGGGCTGACCATCGAGCCCGGCTTCGCCTATCCCGAGATGGCCGGCGGCGTCGAGCTCGGCTTCGTCGACGTGCCCGGTCATGCCCGCTTCTTGCATCACATGCTGGCAGGCAGCGCCGGCGTCGACACGGTACTGCTGGTGGTGGCCGCCGACGACGGCATCATGCCGCAAACCGTCGAGCATCTGCAGATTCTCAGCCTGCTGGGACTCGATCGCGGCCTGGTGGCACTGACCAAGATCGACCGGGTCGACGCCATACGTCGGCGACAGGTGCGCGAGGAGATCGCCGCGCTACTGAGCGACACGCCGTTGGCCGGAGCGCCGATCGTCGAGGCGTCCAGCCACAGCGGCGAAGGCGTGGAAGCGCTGCGCGACAGGCTATGGACCCTGGCGGCCACCCAGCGCGCCACTCCGGCACAGGGCCATTTTCGTCTTGCCGTCGACCGGGTCTTCACCAAGAGCGGCACCGGGTTGGTGGTGACCGGCACGGCCTTCGCCGGCGACGTAAGCCGGAACGACGAAGTGCGCCTGGTGCCGGCCGGCCTGAAGGCGCGAGTGCGTGGGCTGCGTCGACAGCACCGCGACAGCGAACGGGCTCAGCAGGGCGACCGCGTGGCGCTCAACCTCGCCGGGCCGGGCATCAGCCGCGAGGCGATTCAGCGCGGCGACTGGATCGTGGCCGAAGCGCTGGAGACGCCACTGCTGCGACGCCTAGACGTCCAGCTGCACCTGCTCGAGGGCGTGCCGGCGGTAAAGCACTGGGCGCCGATTCATGTGCACCTGGGCGTCTCCCGGCTCAGCGGCCGGCTTTCGCTGCTCGAGGGCCAGCGGCTCGCCCCGGGAGCGAACATGCTGGGCCAGCTGGTGCTCGACGAACCGGTGCACGCCTGCCTGGGCGATCGCTTCGTGATTCGCGACCCCGGCGGACGCCTCACTCTGGGCGGCGGCGTGGTGCTCGACGGCGACCCGCCCCGCCGCGGCCAGCGCCGCCCCGAGCGCCTGGCCTGGCTCTCGGCACTGACCGAGTGCGCGGCTGCGGGGCCACCATTCGATCTGGATCCACCGCTACGCCAAGCGTTGGAGCGACGGCCCGACGGTTTCGATCTGGTCGCCATGGCGCGCAACGCCAATGCGGATGCGGCGGAGATGACTGCGCGCATTGAGGCCCTAGGCGGCCGGGTCGTCACCGCCCAGGGCCAGCGCCGCGCCTTCTCCCAGGAAGCCTTGGCCGCGCTGCAGGCGCGCCTGCTCGACACCCTCGCCGCCAACCATGAACGTGAGCCTTCGATGCTTGGCACCGAGCGTGGCCGGCTAGCGCGCCAGACCATGCCCGAATTGCCCGAGCCGGTTTGCCGGGAGTTACTGGCGGCGCTGGTTGAGCGCGGGGCCCTGTCCGCCCACGGTCCCTTCGTTGCCCTGCCCGAACACCGCGCGGCACTGAGCGAGGCCGACGAGGCGCTGTGGCAGCGGCTCGAGCCGTTCATCGACGCCGCCTCCTTCCAGCCGCCGCGGGTGCGTGACCTGGCCATCGCCGCGGATCTCGACGAGGCGCTTATTCGCTCCGCCCTCACCGCCTGTGCTCGCCTGGGCCGGCTCTACCAGGTGCGCCGCGACCACTTCTACCTGGCCGAGACGGTGACCGAAATGGCCGCCATTCTGCAGGCGCTG
This sequence comes from Halomonas sp. MCCC 1A13316, assembly GCF_014931605.1. Taxonomy (NCBI): domain Bacteria; kingdom Pseudomonadati; phylum Pseudomonadota; class Gammaproteobacteria; order Oceanospirillales; family Halomonadaceae; genus Billgrantia; species Billgrantia diversa. The sequence goes on from NZ_CP053382.1 coordinate 4,336,136, forward strand.
GAACAGCAGCACGGCCGGATACGCGCGGCCGCCTTTCGCGACCGCATCGGCACCGGCCGCAAACTGGCCATTCACATCCTCGAATTCTTTGATAGGGTAGGTTACACGCGCCGCATCGGCGACGAGCGCGAGATTCGCCAAGCAGGCATGTGGCAGTAGTCCCGAGTACTGTCGACGAAAGGCTCACGGAAGAGGATCGACCCCCGGTGGGGCGGCCAGACTTCAAATCTGGCAGGGGCTGCCAGCGGTCCCTGGTGGGTTCGACTCCCACGCTCTTCCGCCAACCTCACCCGCCTTTCTAACCGTTGATCACTACCCTAGTACCGATCCGCAGCCACGGGTCCAGCGCGCGAATCTCCTCGTTGCTGACCGCTACGCAGCCTTCGGTCCAGTCGAAACTCTCGTGAACGAGGGGGTCGCCTCTGCCCAGGCCGTGAATGCCGATCAGCCCGCCCAGCGAGGTGGTATGCGGCGCCCGGCCATGGCGCGCGCGGTAATTCTCGATGTACCAGTACTCCTGCAAGGTGATCTTGCCGGTGTTCAGCGCTTCTTCGGCGACCTGGGCGTTGGGATAGTCGAAGCCGAAGAACAGCCCGAAGCGCGAGGCCCGGTTGATGCGGTCGACGCGAAACTCACCCAGCGGCGTCATCGAGCTGCCCTTGGCCCGCAGCGGCGCTGCGCCGCCGGCACCGAAGGCCAGATGCTCGATGCGCGTGATCACAGTCTCGCCGCGCATCACCCTTACCTGGCGGGTGCGCAGGTCAATGCTGAGCCAGACCTCGTCGGCGGTCAGCCCCTCGGGCATGGCCACAGCATCCAGCACCTGCCAAAGCGTCGGCTGGCCGGCCTGCATGCCATCGAGAGAAGCGGGAAGATTGGCCTGTGCCGTCGGTCCGAACGTCAAGAAGCCTGCCGTCAAGGCGGCAGCCTGGAAGAATGCCCTGTTCATGAGTCCCTGCCCCGTGCGTATGGAGGTATGGCTGTCGGCTTGGAACCGATCGGTTATTTATTCAGGCCAGCCGTGGCCCGCGCTACGATGATCGTGGCACGACTCCCTTCGACGGATGCTTCGCATGGCAAGGACGTGAAAGAGCGCTCTGCGGCGCTCTTGAATTGGCCTTCGCTTCGGACCCCTGGCCCGTCGGCACGGCCACTGGCCGGACCATGAGACGCATGAGTCGAATATAGCACAGGGTGCTTAAGGCGAAAGAGGGGGCGCGCCTGGTATCGTTGAAAAACGTGATCCCAGCGGCTCAGGCACTCGCCGGACAAGCATCTCCTTGGCTCTGTGCCAGTTGCTCGATGGCCTGCCTGGCCAGGGGAGAAAGCTGGCTGCCGTCCTCGCGCAGGTAGTCGATGATCTGATGCTTCATGCTGCGGGCCCAGAACTTCTTCAGGTGGGTATGGATGCGTTCGGCAGCGTCGCCGTAATGCGCATTGTTGATGGCGATCTGGTTCGCCATGTGGATCAGGGTATCGAGCTGACTGCGGCTCATGGTGACATCAACCTCCGCTGGCATGGGCTGCCGGCGCTGTCTCGACGGCCGGCTGATGATAGATGACGTGGCGCCCCGGGCGGGCGAAGCCGACCAGCTTCAGGCCCGCCTGGCGCGCCAGCTCGATGGCAAGCGAGGTGGACGCCGATACCGCGACCAGGCAACCGATGCCGGCACTGGCGCACTTCTGCACCATCTCGTAGCTGGCCCGGCTGGAGACCAGCGCGAAGCCGTGATGCGGGTCGAAGCGACGCTTCAGCATGGCGCCGATCAGCTTGTCCAACGCGTTGTGGCGACCCACGTCCTCACGCGCCAGCAGCACCTGCCCGTCGAGGTCGCACCAGGCGGCACCGTGGGTGGCACCGGTCTCGCGCTGCAGCGGCTGATGCCACTTCAAGGCGTCCAATGCATGCTGGATGGCCGCATCTTCTACCCGCGGTGCCGTCACCGAAACCACCGGGCGAATTGCCTGTTCCAGCGACTCGGTACCGCACAGGCCGCAGCCGGTGCGGCCCGCCAGGCTGCGCCGTCGCTGCTTGAGTTCCATGAAGCGCTGGGTAGCGATATCGAGGTGCACGGCGATGCCGGCGGTCTCCTCCAGCACCTCGATGCCATAGAGTTCCTCGGACGCCTCAAGGATCCCCTCGGTAAAGCTGAAGCCGAGGGCGAAGTCCTCCAGCTCCGCGGGCGTGGCCATCATTACGGCATGGGAAATGCCGTTGTAGACCAGCGCCACCGGTGTCTCCACCGCGATGCTGTCCTTCAACCGCTCGGCGCTGCTACCCCGGCGCACATCAACCGGGGCCTGGCAGCGACTCTGGTCGTCACTCATTGGCACGCTCCGTTGAGGGCTGCTTGCCCACTGCGTCCTTGCCACCGTGCAGCAGCTCGAGCTGCAGCCGGTCGAAGCTCTGGAACTGGCGCTGCCAGGCAGACGGCTGGCTGACCTTCTCGACCTGCACGGCGGTTACCTTGTACTCCGGGCAGTTGGTCGCCCAGTCGGAGCTGTCGGTAGTGATCACGTTGGCCCCGCTGCCCGGGTGGTGGAAGGTAGTGTAGACCACCCCCGGCGGCATGCGGTCGCTGACCCGGGCGCGCAGCACCGTCTGGCCAGCGCGGCTGGTGATGCCGACCCAGTCGCCGTCGCGCACGCCGCGCAGCTCGGCGTCGGCGGGATGCAGCTCGAGCACGTCCTCGTCGTGCCAGGCCTGGTTGTCGGTGCGTCGGGTCTGGGCGCCGACGTTGTACTGGGAGAGGATGCGCCCGGTGGTCAGCAGCAGCGGGAAGCGACGGTTGGAGCGCTCTTCGCTGGCCACGTAGTCGGTGATGGCGAACTGGCCGAGGCCGATGGGAAAGTCCTCGATGTGCATGGTCGGCATGCCCTGCGGGTGCTCTTCGTTGCACGGCCACTGGATGCTGCCCAGCTCGTCGAGCCGGGCGTAGCTGACGCCGGTGAAGCTCGGCGTAAGGGTGGCGATCTCGTCCATGATCTGCGCCGGATGGTCGTAGTTCATGGGGTAGCCCAGCGCGTTGGCCAGGTCCACAGTCACCTCCCAGTCCTGCTTGCCTGCCAGCGGCGGCATCACCTTGCGCACCCGATTGATGCGCCGCTCGGCGTTGGTGAAGGTGCCGTCCTTCTCGAGGAAGGAGGAGCCCGGCAGCAGCACGTGGGCGAACTTGGCCGTCTCGTTGAGGAAGATGTCCTGCACGATCAGGCACTCCAGCGAGCGCAACGCCAGCTCGACGTGCTGGGTGTTGGGGTCGGACTGGGCGATGTCCTCGCCCTGCACGTAGAGCGCTTTGAATTCGCCAGCAACAGCGGCATCGAACATGTTGGGGATGCGAAGCCCCGGCTCGTCGTCGATGGGCACGCCCCAGGCCGCCTCGAAGCGTTCGCGCACGGCGGGATCGCCGACGTGCTGATAGCCCGGCAGCTCGTGGGGGAAGGAGCCCATGTCGCAGGAGCCCTGGACGTTGTTCTGTCCGCGCAGCGGGTTGACGCCCACCCCTTCGCGGCCGATGTTGCCGGTGGCCAGGGCCAGGTTGGCGATGCCCATCACCATGCTCGAACCCTGGCTGTGCTCGGTGACGCCGAGGCCGTAGTAGATCGCGCCGTTGGCTGCGTTGGCGTAGGTGCGAGCGGCACGGCGCACCTGCTCGGCGGGCACGCCGGTGATTGCCTCGACGTTCTCCGGCGAGTGGCGCTCCTCGAGGATGAACTCGCGCCAGGCCAGGTAGCCCGACTCGTCGCAGCGCTTGGCGATGAACTCGCGATCCTCCAGCCCCTCGCTGATCACCACGTGGGCCAGAGCGTTGACCATCGCCACGTTGGTGCCGGGGCGCAGGGCGAGGTGCTGGGCGCCGCGATGATGCGGCGTCTTGAGCAGGTCGATACGCCGCGGGTCGACGACGATCAGCTCGGCCCCCTGGCGCAGACGCTTGCGCATCTGCGAGGCGAATACCGGGTGGGCGTCGGTGGGGTTGGCGCCGATGACCACGATGGCATCGGCCTTCATCACCGAGTCGAAGGTCTGGGTGCCGGCGGACTCGCCCAGCGTCGCCTTGAGGCCGAAGCCGGTGGGCGAATGACACACCCGCGCACAGGTATCGGTGTTGTTGTTGTGGAAGGCCGCGCGCACCAGCTTCTGCACCAGGTAGGTCTCCTCGTTGGTGCAGCGCGACGAGGTGATGCCGCCGATGCTCTCGCGGCCATACTTGGCCTGGATCGCCTTGAGCCGTTCGGCGGCGAAGGTGATCGCTTCTTCCCAGCCCACCTCGCGCCAGGGCTGGTCGATCGACTCGCGAATCATCGGCGTCTTGAGCCGGTCCGGATGGGTGGCATAGCCGAAGGCAAAGCGGCCCTTGACGCAGGAGTGGCCGTGGTTGGCGTCGCCGCCCTTGTACGGAACCATGCGCACCACTCGGTCGCCCTGCATCTCGGCCTTGAACGAGCAACCCACGCCGCAGTAGGCGCAGGTGGTGATCACGCTGTGCTCCGGCTGGCCCTGTTCGATCACCGATTTCTCCATCAGCGTCGAGGTCGGGCAGGCCTGCACGCAGGCGCCGCAGGAGACGCACTCGGAGTCCATGAAGGCCTCGCTCTGCCCGGCAGCGACCTTGGAGTCGAAGCCGCGCCCCTCGATGGTCAGGGCGAAGGTGCCCTGCACCTCATTGCAGGCCCGCACGCAGCGCGAGCAGACGATGCACTTGCTGGGGTCGAAACTGAAGTAGGGATTGGAGTCGTCGGTCTCGGCCGCCAGGTGGTTCTCGCCATCGAAGCCGTAGCGCACCTCGCGCAGGCCCACCGCGCCGGCCATGTCCTGCAGTTCGCAGTCGCCATTGGCGGGACAGGTCAGGCAGTCCAGCGGGTGGTCGGAGATGTAGAGCTCCATCACGTTGCGCCGCAGCTTGGCCAGCCGCGAATTCTGCGTGGTGACCTGCATGCCGTTCTCGACCGGCGTAGTGCAGGAGGCCGGCAGCCCGCGTTTGCCCTCGATCTGCACCGCGCACAGGCGGCAGGAGCCGAATGCCTCGAGATTGTCAGAGGCGCACAGCTTGGGAATGTTGATGTCGGCCAGGGCCGCGGCACGCAGCACCGAGGTACCCTCGGGCACACTGATCTCGGTGCCGTCGATCTCGAGACTGACGAGCGTCCCGGAGAGCCGCGCCGGGGTGCCGTAATCGCGCTCCGGAGAGGCGTGCTTGGGGTCGAAGTATTGCAACATGTCGTACCTCCTCCCGCTCAACGCTGCAGGTCGTCGGGAAAGTGTTTCATCACGCTCTGTACCGGGAACGGCGTCATGCCGCCCATGGCGCACAGGGAGCCGTCTACCATGGTCTCGCAAAGGTCACCCAGCAGCACCAGGTTGGCCTCGCGGTTGTCGCCCGCGCGAATGCGGTCGATCACCTCGACGCCACGCACTGCGCCGATGCGGCAGGGGGTGCACTTGCCGCAGGACTCCACGCTGCAGAACTCCATGGCGAAGCGCGCCTGTTCGGCCATGTCCACCGTGTCGTCGAACATCACCACGCCACCATGGCCGACCCCCGCGCCGACTTCGGCGAAGGCTTCGTAGTCGAGCGGCAGGTCCCACTGGCTTTCGGGCAGGTAGGCGCACAGCGGGCCGCCCACCTGCACCGCGCGCAGTGGGCGTTCGCTCGCGGTGCCGCCGCCAAAGTCCTCCATCAACTCGCGCAGGCTGGTGCCGAAGGCGAGCTCCACCAGCCCGCCGCGCTTGACGTTGCCGGCCAGCTGCAGCGCCAGGGTGCCACGCGAGCGGCCCATGCCGTAGTCGGCATAGGCCGTGGCCCCGCGGCTGAGGATGAAGGGTACAGCGGCCAGCGATAGCACGTTGTTGACTACGGTGGGTTGGCCGAAAAGGCCCTCGAGCGCCGGCAGCGGCGGCTTGAAGCGCACCATGCCGCGTTTGCCCTCGAGGCTCTCGAGCAGCGAGGTCTCCTCGCCGCAGATATAGGCGCCGGCGCCGAGTCGCACCTCGAGATCGAAGCGCCGCCCGCTGCCGAGAATGTCGGCGCCGAGATAGCCGGCGGCCTCGGCGCGGGCGATCGCCTCATTGAAGATCTCATGGGCCAGCGGGTATTCCGAACGCAGGTAGACGTAGCCTTGGGTGGCGCCCACGGCGAGGCCGGCGATGGTCATGCCCTCGATCAGCAGGTAGGGGTCGCACTCCATTACCAGACGATCGGCGAAGGTGCCGGAGTCGCCCTCGTCGGCATTGCACACGATGTATTTCTGCTCGGCCGGTGCACCGAGCACGGTCTGCCACTTGATGCCGGTGGGAAAGGCCGCCCCGCCGCGGCCGCGCAGGCCGGAGGCCTTGACCTCGTCGACGATGGCCTGGGGCTCGCGCCCCAGAGCACGGCGCAGACCACGGAAGCCGTCATGGGCATAGTAGTCGTCGATGGAGAGCGGATCGGTGACGCCGATGCGCGAGAAGGTCAAACGCTGCTGGGCCTGCAGGTAGGGAATCGACTCGGTCGGCCCCTGGCAGAGGGGGGGCATGTTGCTGCCTTCGAGCAGCCCGGCGTCGAACAGGCCGGCCACGTCGCCGGGTTCGACCGGCCCGTAGGCGATGCGCCCCGCGGCGGTCTCGACCTCGACCAGCGGCTCCAGCCAGAACAGTCCACGCGAGCCGTTGCGCACCAGCTCGACTTCGACACCGCGTGCGGCCGCCTCCCCCTGAATGCGGGCGGCGACCTCGTCGGCGCCGAGCGCGAGCGCCGTGGTCTCGCGAGGCACGAAGATCGTGACGCTCATCAGCTCACCTCCAGCACTTGGGTGGTCATCTCGTCGACCAGACGGTCGAATTTCTCGGGCGAGACCCGGCCGTGAATACTGTCGCCGATGCGCAGCGACGGGCCGCAGGCACAGTTGCCCAGGCAGTAGACCGGCTCCAGGGTTATCTCGCGATCGGCGGTGGTCTGATGGTAGTCGATGCCGAGCACTTCCCGCGCGTGCATCTCCAGCGCCCGCGAACCGCGTGCCTGGCACGCCTCGGCACGGCAGATCTGCAGCACATGGCGCCCCGGCGGCGCGGTGCGAAAGTGATGGTAGAAACTGATCACGCCGTGCACCTCGGCACGCGTCAGCTGCAGCGATTCGGCGATGATCGGCACCGCCTCGTGCGGAACATGGCCGCAGCGGTCCTGGATCGCATGCAGGATGGGAAGCAGGGCTCCCGGCTTGTGCTTCAGGGCGTCGATCTCGTCCCGAACCAGTTGGGGGGTCCACGGTTGGAAGGTGCTGTTGAGCATGGCCTGGCCTCGAAGCGAACGTATGGCGCGTATTCCTGCGGTGATACGTTCGAAGCTGCTGGTTACGGTCTAGTTATGTACTACAGTGCATATATTGGTTAGAGTGCCTGCAGCATCACTTGCTCGTGCGTAGTTTTACGTACTTGTGAAGGTAGCAGTCCTGCTTCCGTTGCGAAATATGAAAAACACAGCATATGAAACGCATTAGAATCGAACCGGCCTGGTCGTTCACCGACGAGGCCGGTAACCGCCTGGATCCGCAGCTTTTCGGGCTGCTGCAGGGCATCCATCGCAGCGGCAAGCTGACCGCGGCCGCCGCCGAGGCCGGTATCTCTTACCGCCACGCCTGGAACCTGCTCAACAAGTGGGCGGACTTCTTTGGCGTCGCGCTGGTGGAGATGCAGAAGGGGCGAGGCGCCAGGCTCTCGCCGCTGGGCGACAAGCTGCTTTGGGCACGCCAGCGGGTGGCCGCCCGGCTCGGGCCACAGCTCGAGAGCCTGGGCTCGGAGCTCAACCTTGAACTGCAGCAGCTGTTCGAAGGCGTCGAGCCGGTACTGCGCGTGCACGCCAGCCACGGCTACGCGGTGGCGCTGCTACCCCGGTTCGCCAACGACTTCCAGCTCGACCTGCAGTACTGCAGCCCCCAGGAGGCGCTGGCCGCGCTCAATCGCGGCGCCTGCGACGTGGCCGGCTACCACATGCCGACCTCGGCGACCCGCGGCCCGCTGATGCAGGGCTACCGCCGCCAGTTGCGCCCGCGCAGCCACTGCATCATTCGCTTCATCACTCGCTCCCAGGGGCTCATGGTGCGGCCGGGCAATCCCAAGGACATTGCCGGCCTGGCCGATCTGTCACGCGGCGATGTGCGCTTCATCAACCGCCAGAAGGCCTCGGGCACGCGGGCGCTGCTCGACATCCTGCTGCGCGACGCCGGGCTCTCGTCGCAGCGAATTCCCGGCTTCGAGCTGGAGGAGTACACACACTCCGCGGTGGCCGCCTACATCGCCGCCGGCATGGCCGACGTCGGCTTCGGCGTCGAAGCCGCCGCGCACCAGTTCGGCCTGGCCTTCCTGCCCCTGGCCCAGGAGCACTATCTGCTAGTCTGCCAGCGCAAAAGCCTCGCCGACCCCAGCGTCAGGCACCTGCTCGAGATGATCCGCAGCGAACCGTTCCTGCAAGCCGTCGGCGAGCTGCCCGGCTACTCGCCGAATCGCTGCGGCGAGGTATGCAGCGTCGACGAGCTGTTCGAGGAGGCTCAGCGCGACTAGGCTCCGTCGGCTCAGTACTCGACCACCACGTTACCCAGCGGCTTGCTGCAGCAGGAGAGAATGTAGCCCTCGGCGACATCTTCGTCGGTGATTCCGCCGTTGTGCTCCATGTCGACTTGGCCGGACTTGAGCCCAACTCGGCAGGTGCCGCAGATGCCCATACCGCAGGCCTTGGGAATGTGCAGACCCAGCTTGGAGGCGGCGGCGTGTACCGTCTCGCCCGGTTGAATGCGTACGCTCTTGCCCGAGCCGGAGAACTCGACGCTGAGCATGTCGGCGACATCGATCTCCTCGGCCTCTGCCTCGGCCTGTTCAGCCAGCTCCAACACATCCTCGCGCACATCCAGCGGTGTGGCACCGAAGGACTCCTCATGGTAACGGCTCATGTCGAAGTCGTTATCGCGCAGGATGCGCTTGATCGCGTTCATGTAGGGCGTGGGGCCGCAGCAGAAGATCTCCCGCTCCAGGAAGTCGGGTGCCATCAGTTCCAGCATCGGCTGAGTCAGATACCCGCGATAGCCGGCCCAGGCCTCGCCGACATCGTCTTTTTTCTCGCAAACGATATGCAGCTTGAACTCGGGAATGCGCGAGAACATGTGCACCAGTTCGCGATGGTAGATGACGTCACGGGGAGCACGGGCGCTATGGATGAACTCGACGTCGACGCTGGCGTTGGTGTCGAAAAACCAGCGGGTCATCGACATCAGCGGCGTGATGCCCACGCCGCCGGAGAGGAACAGCACCTTGTCGGCGGGAAAGTCGATCGAGTTGAAGTTGCCCACCGGACCGTGCACCGCCAGCTCGTCGCCGACGTTCATGTTGTCGTGCAGCCAGTTGGAGACCTTGCCGCCCGGCACCCGCTTGACGGAGATCGAGAAGCTGTAAGGGATCGATGGCGAACTGGAGATCGTGTAGGAGCGCATGATCGGTTCGCCATCGATCTCCAGCTCCAGGGTCACGAACTGCCCCGGCTTGAAAAAGAACAGTACCGGCTGCTCGGCCATGAAGCAGAAGGTGCGGACGTCCCAGGTTTCCTGGATCACCTTGACGCATCGCACCTGGTGGCGGCCGTTGGTCCAGGTCTGGGTCGTGACGGGGTTGAGAAAGTTCATGGTCATGTCGTGTCGCCTGGCATTGATCAGCTTGGAAGGGCTCCGACTGCGGAACACCGCCTGCCGTTGAACGAATTTTGCGCCAGGCGGCAAGGCTACGACTTGCCTGACTGCGACATGGGCATACCCATGATTCCCACCGAATGTGTCTTTTCTTCTCCTGCGCGTCGCGCCTGCATCCATGCTTGTCGTCGGCAGACAACTCGGCTTCCGGCAGCTGATCCACACTCGCCGTATTCGTACCCCGGTGCCCTGCACAATGACAATGCCGAACTACGGACGACACCAACAATCCGACCGATGCCGCCGACGCGGCCAGCAATGAGGAAGCTTCCATGGACACTCTCTCCCCAGCCCCCCTGGACGACCCCCTGGATCCGGCGCGGCAAGCCACTGCCGCGATGCTTGCCGAACGCGCGCACAACTTCTCGCTACCCCAGCCCTTCTATAACGATGCCCGGTTGTTCGCCCTGGATATGCAGGAGATCTTCGGCAAGGAGTGGCTGTTCGCCGGCATGACCTGCGAGATCCCCGCCAAGGGCAACTACATGACCCTGCAGGTCGGCGACAACCCGGTGATCCTGGTGCGCGGCGACGGCGGTACGATCCATGCCTTCCACAACGTCTGCCGCCACCGCGGCTCGCGGCTGTGCGTCAGCGACAAGGGCAAGGTCGCAAAGCTGGTCTGCCCCTACCACCAGTGGACCTACGAACTCGACGGCCGCCTGTTGTTCGCCGGTAGCGACATGGGCACGGATTTCGATCTTTCCGCCTACGGCCTCAAGCCGGTCCACGTATGCACCGGTGGCGGTTTCATCTTCATCAGCCTGGCCGAACAGCCGCCGGCCATCGACGACTTCCTGGTCACCCTGGAGCACTATCTCGAGCCCTACGAGATGCCCAACCTCAAGGTCGCCGTGGAGTCGAACATCGTCGAGCAGGCCAACTGGAAGTTGGTGATCGAAAACAATCGCGAGTGTTACCACTGCAACGGCGCCCACCCGGAGCTGCTGAACTCGCTGCAGGAGTTCGACGATACCGACGATCCCCGCGCCACGCCCGCCTACAAGGAGCTTGTGGCGAAGAAGCAGTCCGACTGGGACGGTCAGCAGGTAGCCTGGCAGCTCAAGCGCTTCGGCAAGCGCAACCGGCTGACCCGCACGCCACTGCTGAATGGCGTGGTCTCCATGACCATGGACGGCAAGCCGGCCTGCCGCAAGCTGATGGGCCGCCTGACCAGTCCCGACATGGGCTCGCTGCGCATCCTGCACTTGCCCAACTCCTGGAACCACTTCATGGGCGACCACGCCATCGTGTTCCGCGTGCTGCCGCTGGGGCCACAGGAAACCCTGGTGACCACCAAGTGGCTGGTGCACAAGGATGCCGTGGAAGGCGTCGACTACAATCCCGATGAGATGCGCCGGGTATGGGACGCCACCAACGCCCAGGACAAGCGCCTGGCCGAGGAGAACCAGCGCGGCATCAACTCCCAGGCCTACCAGCCGGGCCCCTACTCGGAAACCTACGAGTTCGGTGTGATCGACTTCATCGACTGGTACAGCGAGCGCATGCAGGAGAATCTGGGCCACAGCGCCCCCCACCTGCAGCTGGTGCGCGGCTAGATTCGCAACTTGCCCCTTCTGGCATCATGAAATCGCCCCCGGCCTAGGCCGGGGGCGATTCGTTCATGCTCACTTTCGGAAGGGGTAATTCGAGCTTCGTGTCTAGTCGAGGGCAGGCCGCAAGTGGCGCTCCAGCGCCTCGCGCACTTCCGGCTGCATGACGCCGGCCTGGGTTTGCAGCTCGGCAACCAGGGCCGACAGACCGGGCAACGCACTGCGTGCGTGCTGCTGCGCGACCAGCCGGGCGCTCTCGTCGGGATCGGCATCGGCAGGCAGGTCGATGCCCAGCGCCACCAGGCGATCACGGAAATCCTCCGCATCGATCAAGTCGGCGTACATCATCTCTTCCACCTCTCACTAGCGTTGGCTGTCGTCCCCTGACTACATTACCCGGCCAGCCCCGAATCAGCTAGACCCGCCCAGCCAGCGCTCAAGTGGCCACGCTGCCTTGGGGTCGATAGCCGAAATGGCTCGCCGCACCGCTTTCTGCGCACCGTCGGCGAGCTCGGGTTCTCCCTTATGCGGGCACGCTGTCGTGGGGGTCGATAACCCGAAATGGCTCGCCGCACCGCTTTCTGCGCACCGCCGGCGAACTCGGGTTCTCCCTTATGCGGGCACGCTGTCGTGGGGGTCGATGACGAATTTCTTCGCTGCACCGCCGTCGAAGTCGGCGTAGCCCTGCGGGGCCTGATCCAGAGTGATCATCTGCACGTTGACCGCATCGGCGATCTTGACCTTCTCGAACAGGATCGCCTGCATCAGCGGACGGTGATACTTCATCACCGGGCACTGGCCGGTATGGAAGGAGTGGGATTTGGCCCAACCCAGGCCAAAGCGCATGCTCAACGCGCCCTGCTTGGCGGCGTCGTCGGCGGCACCCGGATCTTCGGTCACGTAGAGGCCCGGAATGCCGATCTGGCCGCCGGCGCGGGTCATCTGCATCGCCGAGTTGAGTACGGTGGCGGGCGCTTCCTTGCCATGGTTGCAACCGCAGGCATGAGCCTCGAAACCGACGCAGTCGACGAAGGCATCGACTTCGCGCTCGCCGATAATCGCCTCGAGCCGGTCGGCCATGTCGCCGTCCTGGGTCAGGTCGATGGTTTCGCAGCCGAAGCTCCGCGCCTGGGCCAGACGCTCCTCGACCATGTCGCCGACGATCACGCAGGCCGCCCCCAGCAGTTGCGCCGAAACCGCCGCCGCCAGGCCCACCGGACCGGCCCCGGCGATGTAGACGGTGCTGCCCGGCCCGACGCCGGCCGTCACGCAGCCGTGGAAGCCGGTGGGGAAGATGTCCGAGAGCAGGGTCAGGTCGCGAATCTTGTCCATGGCCTGGTCGGCGTCCGGGAACTTCAGCAGGTTGAAGTCGGCGTAGGGCACCATGACGTATTCCGTCTGGCCGCCGACCCAGCCGCCCATGTCGACATAGCCATAGGCCGCACCGGGACGCGCCGGATTGACGTTGAGACAGATCCCCGTCCTGCCCTCCTTGCAGTTGCGGCAGCGGCCGCAAGCGATGTTGAACGGCACCGAGACCAGATCGCCCGGCTGGATGAATTCGACGTCGCGCCCGCACTCGATTACCAGGCCGGTGATCTCGTGGCCCAGCACCAGGCCGGACGGCGCGGTGGTGCGCCCGCGCACCATGTGCTGGTCGCTGCCACAGATGTTGGTAGTGACCACCTTCAGGATCACGCCGTGGTCGCATTTGCGATTGCCGAGAGCGAGTTCCGGGTAGGGAATGGATTCGACGTCGACCTTACCCGGGCCTTTGTAGACGACTCCGCGATTGGCTTGGCTCATGGGTGACTCCTTACGTTGTTATGCGGCTGACCGGACCTGGACCCGGTTCCGAGTGATGGCGAGACGCCACCGAGCCAGCCTACGCCACACCCGTAACGCCCCGTATGTGCAGAGACGACATTGCCATGCGTGATATCGCCATGCTCAGGGCCGCTCAAGGTAACCGCAGGTCGCTTTCACGACACCACCAACTTCCCAGGAAGCGAACAATGGCCGACCCGGGCGCACCGACGCGCCCGGCTCCCGCGCAACACCAAAAATAATCACGAGGAATCCCCATGAAGCATGACGATGCACCGATCCTCAAACCGGGGCAGGACAATGCCCAGGTGCTGGGGATGGATTTCCATCATCCCGTCTTTCCTCTCTCGGCCCTGGCCATCCTGGGCTTCATTCTCTACGCATTGGTCTATCCCGATGCCGCCAACAGCCACCTCACTGCGGCCCGCGGTTGGTCGATCGAGTACTTCGACTGGCTATTCATGATTGCCGGCAACCTCTTCGTGCTGCTGTGCCTGGCGCTGATCGCCATGCCGGTGGGGCGCATTCGCCTGGGCGGCAGCCAGGCCCGGCCGGAATACTCGACGCTCTCCTGGTTCGCCATGCTATTCGCTGCCGGCATGGGCATCGGCCTGATGTTCTGGAGCGTCGCCGAGCCGGTGGCCTACTACACCGACTGGTACGGCACTCCGCTGAATGCCGCAGCGCACACCCCGGCCGGGGCCAGCGCGGCGATCGGCGCCACCATGTTCCACTGGGGTCTGCACCCCTGGGCGATCTACGGCGTGGTAGGGCTGTCGCTGGCCTTCTTCGCCTACAACCGCGGCCTGCCGCTGACCCTGCGCTCGGCCTTCACGCCGATTCTCGGTGAGCGAGTGCGCGGCTGGTTCGGCCACATCATCGATATCGTCGCGGTGCTGGCCACCATCTTCGGCCTGGCCACTTCGCTGGGCTTCGGTGCCTCCCAGGCGGCCGGCGGTCTCAACTACCTGTTCGACGTGCCCAACAGCATCGGCACTCAGCTGGCCATTATCGTAGTAGTCACCGCCGTGGCCCTGTTCTCGGTGTGGCGCGGTATCGATGGCGGCGTGAAACTGTTCTCCAACATCAACATGGTGGTCGCCCTGGCGCTGCTCACCTTCGTGATCGTCACCGGCGGCGTGCTGCTGTTCGTCAACAACCTGTGGAGCACCACGCTGGCCTATGTCAGCCATATCGCGCCGCTGTCGAACTGGATCGGTCGCGACGACACCACCTGGTACCACGGCTGGACGGTGTTTTACTGGGCCTGGTGGATCTCCTGGTCGCCCTTCGTCGGCATGTTCATCGCGCGGGTCTCCCGGGGGCGCACGGTGCGCGAGTTCCTCACCGCCGTGCTGGTGGTGCCGACCTTGGTCACACTGGTATGGATGAGCGCCTTCGGTGGTACTGCGCTGGATCAGTCGGCCGCTGGCGTCGGCGCCCTGGCCGACGGCATCAGTGATGTCTCGCTGGCGATGTTCCAGATGCTCGAGCACTTGCCGCTGACCACCCTGACCTCCAGCCTGGCTATCCTGCTGGTGTTGATCTTCTTCGTCACCTCGTCGGATTCCGGCTCGCTGGTGATCGACAACATCACCGCCGGCGGCAAGACCGACGCACCCCGCGGCCAGCGTGTGTTCTGGGCCGTTCTGGAGGGCGTGATTGCGGGCATTCTGCTCTACGGCGGTGGCAGCACCGCGCTGGGCGCACTACAGGCCGGCGCCGTGGCCACCGGACTGCCCTTTACCCTGGTGCTGCTGGGCATGGCCTTCTGCCTGGTGAAGGGATTGATGGAAGAGCAGCATGGGCTGGCGGCCAAGCCGGCCTGATACGCAAGCCCCTTTGTACTAACACAACAACCCCGGCCTCGGCCGGGGTTGTTGTGTTGTTTGCTTCTCTTCTCGCCACGCCACCTCAGATCGGGCTCGACCTCGAGGGAACGAACGGGCATGGTAGTGGTTTCCATTCTGGTCCCTCGTCGAGGTGGCAAGTGTCCCCCTCCCTGTCGTGTGGTCACGACGCGACGAGAGCCCATGGTTACCCAAGTCGAAGGAGGAACACTGATGTCGACCCGGTTCATCCGATGCCTGGGCCTGGCCGGCCTGTTGTCGCTGCTGACCCTGGCCCCCCCTGCCTTCGCCCAGCAAGCCTCGCCGGGGGCCGACGCCGCCGATGTCACCACCGAGCAAATCCGTGATTGGGAGGTCATCTGCCCAAGCGAGGGCGGGGGCAACTGCACGATGGGCCAAGTGGTCAACGACTCGGACAGCGACCAGCCGCTGATGCAAGTGGTGATGGCATATCCGCCGCAACTCGACGGTCCGGCGATGTCTTTCCTGCTGCCGCTGGGGGTACATCTCGCCTCGGGCCTGCAGCTCCAGGTAGGTGACGGAGAGCCGGTCCAGTTCCCCTACCAGACCTGCGTGCAACAGGGCTGCCGTGCCGACCTTCCCGTTCAACCGTCCCTGCTGCAGGCATTACGCAGCGGCAGTACGGCCACCCTGAGCCTGTTCGGCCCACGCGGCAACCGCATCGATCTGGATATCTCCCTGATGGGCTTCACCGACGCCAGCACCCGCATCTCGCCCTGAAGGCGGGGCCTCTCATACAAGAGCCCCGGCATTGCGCCGGGGCTCGTTGGGTCGCGGGTAACGCTTGCCGTTACCTCAGCACACCCTCCTCCTTCAATAGCTTGAAGATCGCCTCGGCGCCCTGCTCCGGTGTCATGTCGGTGAGCACCTGGCCGCTGCCGCCTTCGGCCTTGGCCGCGGCAGCCTTGAAACGCTCCCGCGCCGATGTCGCCTTGATGAGCTTGAGCCGCTTGGGGCGCTTGCGGGCCGGGGCCACGCTCCATTCCGATTGGGCCTCGTCCCACACCACGGCGGCGGTTTCGACCTCGACTTCACCGCGCCGGGCCGGGCCGAAGGCGCTCTGGCGGGCCGTCGCGGCGGCGGCGTCGACGGTGACGATCGCCGGCAGCCGTACCTGGAGCCGACGGCGCTGGCCGCGCGGCAAGGCCTGAAGCAGCGTAGCCACGCCATTCTCGACCTTTTCCACGGCGGCCAGACCGCTGACCAGCGGCCAACCCAGACGTTCGGATAGCAGGTAGGGCAACAACCCGGAGCCTTCCCCCTCTTCGGCACGCTCACCGGCGATCACCAACTGCGGCCTTGCTTCATCAAGCATATCGGCCAGGGCGGGAACCACATCGGCGCCAGGCGGCTGCTCGACCAGGGTCAACTGCGGCAGGCCCATGCCCAGGTAACCGCGCAGGGCGCTCTCGCTCTGCTCGTCGAGCGTCCCTGCATGCAGCAGTCTGATATGCGCCTTGTCGAGCGACATCGCCAGCTCCACGCCGCGAGCGTCCTGGTCGGCGCGACGGGAGCGACCGGTCAACGGATGCCGGCCGACGGAGACCAGCACCGCCACCTCGAGCCGCCCCGGGGTTTGGGCGTAAGGGACTTGAGCTTCAGGCTGCATTGCGCTTCTCCTCTCGTAGCCGCGCCACCATCTCGACCAGTGCCGTGAGTATGCTCGCCGAGTCGCCGATCACCGCCAGGTCGGCGCGCTTGATCATGTCGCACCCAGGGTCGACATTGATGGCGACCACTTTCTCGCAGCTCTGGATGCCCTGCAGGTGCTGGATGGCACCGCTGATGCCCACCGCCACGTAAACCCGCGCAGTGACCCAGGTGCCGGTGGCGCCCACCTGGCGGTCGCGCGGCATGTAGCCGTCGTCCACCGCCACCCGCGAGGCGCCTTCGGTCGCTCCCAGCATCTTGGCGGCATGGTGGAAACCCTCCCACTCCTTGACGCCGTTGCCGGCGGAGAGAATGAACTCGGCTTCGGCCAACGCCACGCCGGCCGGGTCGACGGCCACCGAGCCCAGATCCTCGATACGCGCCAGCAGGGAAGGCAACGGCTGCGTCAAGGCGAGCGTCTGCGCCGCATGGCGGGTCTCGGAAACCGGCTCGGCGCACTCGGCCAGCGCCAGTACGATACGCGGCAGAGCACGCTGGATATCGGTGGTGCCGGCGGCACCCCGCCCGGTACAGCGCCAGCCCAGCGGCGTCGTGGCATCGGGCTCGATCTGCCAGACACCGGCAGCGGGCCGCTCCTGAAGACGTGCCGCCAAACGCCGTCCCAGGTCGGCGCCGCCCAGCTTGGAATCGGGCAGCAGCCAATGAGACGGGGCGAGCTCAGCCTCGACGACGGCAAGCGCTGCCAGGCGAGCTTCCGGTGCATGGCCATCGAACAGTCCGTCATCGAAATGCAGCAGGCGGTCGACACCGGCCTCGTTGAAAGCCTCTTCCTTATGCGTGCCGAAGACCACCGCCAGCACCGCCCCCGGCCGCTCGCCATCGGCATCGGCCAGCTGCCGGGCCAGGCCCAGCAGGTCACGGTCGTGGCTGGAGAGGCGCCCGCCGGACATGTCCGGTACCACCGCCACCAGGAAGGCCGGATCCTCGATTGTCACCTGGCGACGGCTGTCCTTCGCCTCCGCCGCACCGGCGGCAGCCTGGCCGCCCTGCTGGGCGCCGCTGCGGTCGATGCGCTTGACTCCGTTGGGCCCCATGAAGCCCACCGCGTGAGGATTTCTGCGTATCACGCCGTTGGGGCCCATCCACTCCGTCGCTGCGGACGCGTCCTCGCCGAGTTCCGCCAGCACGCTCAGGTGCTCGGGGTGCAGGCGGTTTCTGGCGATCCACTCGCGGCGCGGATCGCGGCGCAGGATGTCGCTCATGGTGTCACCTCCTCGACGGATGGCTGCAGGGCCTGGACACTACCCGAGGCAGCGGGACGCTCCATCAGGGCATCGGCCACCAGTTCGGCGATGTCACGCACCTCGGCCGGGCCGTCCACCACGCCTTCTAGCATGGCGGTACACTGCGGACAGCCGACCGCGACCAACTCGGCGCCGGTCTCCTTGACATCATTCATGCGCATGTCGGGTATCCGCTGCTTGCCGGGAATGTCGGTGATCGGTGCACCGCCACCACCGCCACAGCAGCGCGAGCGATAGCCCGAGCGCGCCATCTCGGCGACTTCGATACCCAGCGCCCTGAGCACGTTGCGCGGCGCCTCGTACTCACCGTTGTAGCGGCCGAGATAACAGGGGTCGTGATAGGTGACCTTGCCGCCCTTCCAGGGCGCGAAGTGCAAGCGTCCCGCCTCATACAGTTCGGCAATATAAGTGCTGTGGTGGCGCACCTCGTACACTCCGCCCAGCTCGCCGTACTCGTTGCCGAGGACATGGAAGCTGTGGGGGTCGCAGGTGACGATGTGCTGGAAGCGATACTGCGCCAGAGTGGCGATATTGCGTCGAGCGAGGGCCTGGAAGGTCGCCTCGTCGCCCAGGCGGCGCGCCACGTCGCCGCTGTCGCGCTCTTCGTTACCGAGCACGGCGAAGTCGACGTCGGCCGCACGCAGTACTTTAACCAGGGCCCTGAGCGTGCGCTGATTGCGCATATCGAAGACACCGTCGCCGAGCCACAGCAGTACGTCGACCTGTCCCACATCGCGCATCAGGGGCAAGTTCAGGTCCGCGGCCCAGTGCATGCGCGAGCCGGGATCAAAGCCGCCTGGATTGTCGGTGGCGATCAGATTGTCGAGCACCTCGGCGCCCTTGTTAGGGGTATTGCCATGTTCCAGCGTCAGGAAGCGTCGCATGTCGACGATGGCATCGACGTGCTCGATCATCATCGGGCACTCCTCGACGCAGGCGCGGCAGGTAGTGCAGGACCACAGCGTCTCGGCATCGACAAGCGCCGTTCCCTCGCGCGCCACGATCGGGCCGTGGGGACTCCCGGCATGCTCACCCACCGGCTTGTCGGGATAGGGCGAGCCGGCATAGTTGGCATCACTGCCGCCGGCCATGCCGACGACCATGTCCTGGATCAGCTTCTTGGGGTTGAGCGGCTGGCCCGCGGCGAAGGCCGGACAGGCCGCTTCGCAGCGACCGCACTGCACGCAGGCATCGAAGCCAAGCAGCTGGTTCCAGGTGAAGTCACTGGGCGTCTCGACGCCGAGCGGGGCTTTGGGGTTGTCCAGGTTCAACGCCTTGAGGCCGGTGGAGCGATTGCCCTCACCGAAGCGCTCGGGGCGGCGATGGAAAGCCAGGTGCAGGGCACCGGCGAAGGCGTGCTTCATCGGCCCGCCCCAGGTCATGCCGAAGAACATCTCGCCCAGGCCCCAGGCCAGCACCGCGGCCAGCACCAAGGCGAGAATCACGCTGCCCGTTCCCTGGGGAAGTACGCCTACCGTCGGCAGGGTAATCAGGAACACGCTCAACGAGAATGCCATCAGGCTCTTTGGCAGCCGCATCCACGGTCCCTTGGAGAGCCGTGCCGGCGGATTGCGCCGCCGCTTGGCAACGAACAGGCTGCCCACGAACATCAGCGCACTGGCGGCCAGCAGCAGCCCGCCGAGGACAGGGTTGGCGAGCCCCAGGCCATGCACCAGGATCATCAGCACGGCAGCCGCCACGAAACCACCGGCGGTAGCCACGTGAGTGTTGGACATCACCTTGTCGCGCGCCACCACGTGGTGCAGATCTACCAGATAACGGCGCGGCATGGCCGCCAGGCCTTGAAGAATCGGTACCGGCGACGGCCGCCCTTGGCGCCACAGGTGAACTCGGCGGACGGCGCCGATGACCGCCAGTGCCAGGGCGGAGAAGATCAGTATCGGCAGGAGGGTGTCGAGCATGGTGCTCACCTCGTCTCAGGAGCCGTTGGCGTTGTGGCTATCCCGGCAATAACAGAGGCCGGCACGTTGAAAGCGTCATGAGCGACGGCCAGGCTAGGCGAAGTTCGGCGAGTCAGCGGAGTGGACTGCTTGCTCCATGAGCATGACGAGACGAACTTCAACAACGCCTGGCCGAGCGCCATAGCTTTCAGAGGTCTTTGCATAGCCGCAGGGCGTCATAAATCGCGGCGTGCGTGTTGCGCGGCGCGGTGCAGTCGCCCAGGCGGAACAGCAGATAACCGTCGCCCTCCTCGGAGAGGCAGGGCTGTGCCTTGGCGGCATAGAGCGCCTCGAGATCCACCTGGCCGCGGTTGCGCGAACGCTCCTTTAGCGCAAGGTAGAGCGCCTCATCGGGCCGCACGCCGTTCTCCACCACCACCTGGTCGACTACCCGCTCCTCCAGGGCGCCGGTGTACTCGTTTTCGAGCACCGCCACCAGGCCGCTGCCCTCGCGGTAGACCTTGTGTAGCATCAGGTCGGAGGTCATGATCACCTCCTTCTCGTAGAGGCTGCGGTAATAGGTGGGGAAGGTGGTGCCGCCCACCGCCGCGCCGGGCTTGATATCGTCAGTGACGATCTCGACCTTGGCGCCCTTGTCGGCCAGGTAGTCCGCCGCAGAAACGCCGGAGAACTCGCAGATGGCGTCGTAGATCAATACGTTCTTGCCCGGCGCCACCTTGCCCGAGAGGATGTCCCAGGTGCTGACCACCAGGCTCTCCTCGGGATTCTCAGAATAGCCCCACTCCGGGAACTGGCTGAGGAAAGGCTGGCCACCGGTGGCGAGAATCACGACATCGGGGCGCAAATCCTCGAGGGTCGCCTCGTCGGCACGGGTACCCAGTCGCAGGTCGACGCCGAGGCGCGCCAGCTCCAGTTGATACCAGCGAGTAATACCGGCGATCTGGTCGCGCTGCGGGGCCTGTGCGGCGATGGTGATCTGTCCGCCCAAGGCCTCGGCGGCCTCGAACAGGGTTACGTCCTGGCCGCGCTCGGCGGCGACGCGGGCCGCCTCCATGCCGCCGGGACCACCACCGACCACCACGACCTTGCGTTTGGGACCGTCGCTCTTCTCGATGATATGCGGCAGGCCCATGTACTCCCGGGAGGTCGCGGCATTCTGGATGCACAGCACGTCGAGGCCCTGATACTGACGGTCGATGCAGTAGTTGGCGCCGACGCACTGCTTGATCTGGTCGATCTGGCCCATCTTGATCTTAGCGATCAGGTGCGGGTCGGCAATGTGCGCGCGGGTCATTCCCACCAGGTCGACGTAGCCGCCTTCGAGGATCCGCTGGGCCTGGTTGGGGTCCTTGATGTTCTGGGCGTGGATCACCGGCACGGTGACCACTTCCTTGATGCCCGCCGCCAGGTGCAGGAAGGGCTCCGGCGGGTAGGACATGTTGGGAATGACGTTGGCCAGGGTGTTGTGGGTGTCGCAGCCGGAACCGATCACGCCGAAGAAGTCGACCTGGCCGGTGGCGTCGTAGTAGGCGGCGACCTGCTTCATGTCGTCGTGAGTCAGGCCGTCGGGATGGAACTCGTCGCCGCAGATACGCATGCCGACGACGAAGTCATCGCCCACCTCGGCGCGCACCGCCTTGAGCACCTCCATGCCGAAGCGCATGCGGTTCTCGAAGCTGCCGCCCCACTGGTCGGTACGCTTGTTGACCCGCGGGCTCCAGAACTGGTCGATCAGGTGCTGGTGCACGGCGGAGAGTTCGACGCCATCCAGGCCACCCTCCTTCGCCCGCCGCGCAGCCTGGGCGAAGTCGCCGACGATGCGCCAGATCTCCTCCTCCTCGATGGTCTTGCAGGTGGAGCGGTGCACCGGCTCGCGGATACCCGAGGGCGACACCAGGGTCGGCCAGTCGAAGCCGTCCCAGCGCGAGCGCCGCCCCATGTGGGTGATCTGGATCATGATCTTGCCGCCATGCTTGTGCACGGCATCGGCCAGATTCTGGAAGTGCGGGATGATGCGGTCGGTGGAAAGGTTGACCGAGCTCCACCAGCCCTGGGGGCTGTCGATGGAGACCACCGAGGAGCCGCCGCAGATGGCGAGGCCGCAGCCGCCCTTGGCCTTCTCCTCGTAGTAACGCACATAGCGCTCGGTGGTCATGCCGCCGTCGGTGGCGTGCACCTCGGCATGAGCGGTGCTGACCACACGGTTGCGGATGGTCAGCTTGCCGATCTGGATCGGCTCGAAAATCGCGTCGAATGCCATGGAAACCTCCTCAACCCTGGGCGTCGGGCAACGGCTTGACGGTGAAGATGCCCACTTCGCAGCCGGGCTCGGCGGCGCTCTGGGTCTGCTCGGCGACGGTGCGCAGTCTGCTGCCGCGGGCAGCGAGGATCTGGTCCATGGCGCCGGCGAACCAGCCGGTGAACATGTACTCCTCCTTGTGCCCCGTCTTGCCCAGTTGGTAGACGAAGGCGCTGTGCTCCAGGCGTACCCGGGCGGTGCCGGCGTCGAGGTCGATGTCCTCGGTCACGAACCTGCCCCAGCCGCGCTGGGAGAGCCGCAGCATGTAGTGCTCGAACACTTCCACGCCGGCCAGGCCGTGCAGTTCGGCCTCCTTCTCGCACCAGTGCCAGGCGCTCTTGTAGCCGGCGCTGTAGAGAATTTCGGCGTACTTGTCCACACCCAGCGCCTCGGCGACGGCGGTGTGGTTGTTGATAAAGAAGTGGCGCGGCACGTAGAGCATCGGCAGGGCGTCGGTGGTCCACACGCCAGTTTCGCTATCCACTTCGATGGGAAGCTCGGGGGCCATCTTGGTCACGGTCGTATTCCTCGAAAATCGTTGTTCTTGGCAAATCGTCAGGGCTTTCCCAGGGCAGCCGATATCGTCAGTCGCCCCAAACGTCCTTCAAGACACGCACCCAGTTCTCGCCCATGATCTTGCGCACCTGGGGTTCACTGAACCCACGGCGCAGCAGGGCCTCGGTCAGGTTGGGGAACTCGCCGATGGTACGAATGCCCTCGGGATTGACGATCTTGCCGAAATTGGTCAGGCGGCGGGCGTAACCCTTGTCGTGGGTCAGCCACTCGAAGAAGTCCTTGCCATGGCCCTGGGTGAAATCGGTACCGATACCGATGGCGTCCTCGCCGACAATGTTCATCACGTACTCGATGGCCTCGACGTAATCGTCCACGGTGGCGTCGATGCCGGCGCGCAGGAAGGGGGTAAACATGGTCACGCCGACGAAGCCGCCGTGCTCGGCGATGAAGCGCAGCTCCTCGTCGGACTTGTTACGCGGATGCTCCTTGAGGCCGGAAGGCAGGCAGTGGGAGTAGCAGACCGGCTTGCCGGACTCGAGGATTACCTCTTCGGAAGTCTTGGCGCCGACGTGCGACAGGTCGCACATGATACCGACGCGGTTCATCTCGGCGACGATCTCGCGGCCGAAGCCCGAGAGCCCGCCGTCACGCTCGTAGCAGCCGGTGCCCACCAGGTTCTGGGTGTTGTAGCACATCTGCACGATGCCCACGCCGAGCTGCTTGAAGATCTCGACGTAGCCGATCTGGTCCTCGAAGGCGTGAGCGTTCTGGAAACCGTAGATGATACCGGTCTTGCCTTCCTCCTTGGCCCGGGTGATATCGGCGGTGGTACGCACCGGGCGCACCAGGTCGCTGCATTCGGCCATCAGCTGGTTGGACTTGACGATATTGTCGACGGTGGCCTGGAAACCCTCCCACACCGAGACGGTACAATTGGCCGCGGTGAGCCTACCGCGACGCATGTCCTCGAACAGCTCGCGGTTCCACTTGGCGATAATCAGGCCGTCGATGACGATGGCGTCGTCGTGCAGGTCTTGGGGAGTCATGGGGGAGTGCTCCGGATCGGGGTTGACTGATGGCAGCATAGCGCCGGCCAGGCCTAACCCGACTTCTGGAAGCGACGGCGGTAATCCCAAAAACGTCATTTCTGTCGTGACTGCGACGAACGGCACAGTAGTGTCACCCGGATACGCAAGGAAGCGTGGGCACGACAATGCCCATCACCTCCGGAACGGGGGATGACGGCAACGAAGCGGGGGAAAAGCGACGGCTCACGGCGCAATGGCTGCGAGCCGCCGCTTCAGTGGCTCAGTTCAATGGTCCAGGCGCACACTGGCGTAGGTCGGTTCGCCGCGGGCCTGGTCGAGTGCCACCAGCGCCGCCGAGATCGGCTGCTCCGGCACGGGCTGGAAGGCGACCGGTTGCAGCAGCAAGCTGCCGGCTGCCTGTCCCGGTAGCACGGGAGGCCGCAGCGGGCTCATGTTCAGGCGTTCCTCCCGCGGCGGCAGGCCGAAGTATTCCCGGTAGCACTTGGAAAAATGCGGCGTGGAGACGAAGCCGCAGGCCGAGGCGACCTCGATGATCGACATAGAGGTCTGCTTGAGCAGCTGACGCGCCCGGGTGAGACGCAACTTGAGGTAATAGCGCGACGGCGAGCAGTCCAGGTATCTCTGGAACAAGCGCTCGAGCTGCCGACGCGAGACATCGACGTACGTAGCCAGCTCCTCGAGCGCGATGGGCTCCTCCAGATTGGCCTCCATCAGCGCGACGATCTCCAGCAGCTTGGGCTGGGTGGTACCCAGCACGTGCTTGAGCGGCACGCGCTGATGGTCGTTCTCACCGCGCATACGTTCGCAGATGAACATCTCGGAGATGCCGGCCGAGAGATCACGACCGTGCTCGCGCCCGATCAGCGTCAGCATCATGTCCAGCGGCGCGGTGCCGCCGGAGGCGGTAGCCCGGTCGCGGTCGATGGAGAACAGCCGTGTGGTCAGCACCGTGCGGGGAAACGACTCGCGCATCGCCGCCAGGCACTCCCAATGCACACTGGTCTCGTAGCCGTCCAGCAGTCCCGCCTTGGCCAGCGCCCAGCTACCGGTGCAGATACCGCCCAGCCGGCGCGATAGACGCGCCTGGGACTGCAGCCAGCTGACGTGCTCGCGCTGTACGGCGCGGGCCGGCCCCACACCCCCGCAGACGATGACCATGTCCAGCGCCAAAGGCATGGTGATGGCGCCATCCGGGGTAACCTGCAGCCCGTCGCTGGCCGAGATCGGCCCGCCATCCACACTCAGTGTGAACCAGCGATAAAGCTCTCGTCCTGCCAGCTGGTTGGCCATGCGCAACGGCTCGATGGCCGAAGCCAGCGAGAACAGGGTGAAGTTTTCCAACAGCAGGAAACCCAACGTCTGGGGAGCCGGTTCCTTGCACGAGGTCTGGGTTGGGGACGAAGTCCAGTTGGACGTGGCCATAGTCATACTCCGATGCCGTGTATCGTTATGGTTATCGGCATGTTTTACCCATCAGGGTGCTGTGTCAGGGTCGTGGGTCGGGCTTGGATCCGTGCCTTTGAGGTGTCGCGATCAGGCAAGCCTGACCTCAAAGATATTCCAATATGTCGCTCTCGGATACGTTAAAAATCGGTCATTCGCCGGGAAGCCGCCAGTCAGGCGGCCCCCTGGTGTCGCAGCCAGGTGCGATGAGCGTCGCTTGTAGGCAAGAATGGGTGAAGGGCAAAAGCCACGAGCGCTTCTATCTCTCCAGGTAATTCCTGTAGAGATTCCACGAGCGGTTGAGATGCTGATACATGGTCTCCCTTGCCGCTTCCTCATCGCGAGCCAGGATGGCCTCGAGGATATAGCCATGCTCCTCCTTGACCCGCCCGATGTAGCGTTCCGCGGCAGCCCGGTTGATGTCGACGGCCAGCAGCTTGGCGCGCGGGATCATGCTCTGGCTGAGCTGAGCGTAGAGCTGAAGGAAAAAGGGATTCTTCGCGGCCTTGAAGATGGCGTAGTGGAATTCGTAATCCTCCACGCGTGCCTGGGATTTCTCGGCATGCGCCTTGATGAATGCGGCATGTTTGGCTTCCAGGTTGCGGCGGTCCTCTTCGTCGTATCGCAAGGCGGCCAGCTCCGCGGCCGCCGGCTCCAGCGACAACCGGAGTTCGAGCACATGCAGAATGTCCTCGATCGTGGTGGGGCTGATCCTTTCGGCCGGTCGAGCTTCGATGGCCGTGGCCCGCAGCACCGTCGTGCCGACTCCCCTTCGCGTCTCCACCAGACCCAGCGATTTCAGGTGGGTTACCGCCTCGCGAATCACCGTACGGCTGACACCGAACGAGTCGCATAGGCGAGCCTCGGTCGGCAGCTTGTCGCCGACCTTTATTTTTCCTTCCAGAATCAGTGCCTCAAGCTTATCGGCGACGTGGGTCGGGAGGCTTCCCTGCTTCGAGACCTTCTGTACGTTCAGATCCGAAATATCGATTGTCATATGGTTACCCTGAGCATTGACGCCTCTTTTCTCCGTCTCTTTTCACCGTCTTTTTCTTCATAATATGCCAGCGCGAGCGCCAGCAAGAGGCGAGCGTTCTTTCTGATAACGATTAGTCATACATCATATTATTTTCCGCACCGCCATGCTACGCCCCTCGAAGCGAACGGATGTCTACTCACTCATCCATGGAGGAGCTCTTATGCTCAACCAGCGCGCCCTTGCCTATCTCAACGAAGTGATTCGGCAGGGCTCATTGCGCCGTGCCGCGGCCCGACTCGGCGTGGACGCTTCGGCCATCAGCCGTCAGCTCAAAGCACTGGAGGAAGATCTCGGCATCAGGCTGTGCGAGCGCCATGGGGGCGGCATGCGCCCCACCGAGGCGGGACGCCTGCTGGTCAAGCATTTCCATGCCCAGCGTTCCGCCGAAGAAGCCGTGCTGTCGCAGTTGATGGCCATCCAGGGCCTGGCCCGCGGCGAGGTACGCATCGCTGTGGGTGAAGGCTTCATCGCCGACCTGATTACGGCGCCGCTAGGGGCCTTCATGTCCGCCTTCGCCGGGATCGATGTGGAGATCCGTATGGCCGGTGTCAACGAGGCGATTTCGCTGATCAAGGACATGGAAGTCGACTTGGCGCTGCTCTATGCGCCACCCGTCGACCCCCTGATTCACGCTCATGTGGAAACCCGTCAGCCGCTCGACCTCATCGTGCCGCCGGGCCACGCATTGGCCAAACTGCCTCGACCGGTGCGCCTGCGTGACCTGGAGGGGGCGCCACTAGCGCTGATGGACAACCCCTTCGGCATGCGCCAAATGGCCAACATGGTGGCCCATCATGAGCGTGTGCACCTCGACGCCCGCTTGCACACCAATTCCGTGGCGGTGCTCAAGAATTTCGTGCGCTCCGGGATCGGCGTGACCTTCATGCCCGAACTGACCGTAAGCGACGAGATCCAGCGCGGCGAGATTCTTGCCCTGCCCATGGCCTATCCCATCATGAACGGCGCCAGGGCACAGATCGTCAGCCTCGAGGGGCGCGAGCTCACGGTAGCGGCCAAGGCCTGTGTCGAACACCTGCAAAAAGGCATGCGATTCTTTCGTGGCGATGCGCCGAGACTGGCCCAGGCCTATGAAGCGTTGCCTTAAAAACAACGCTTGCGGTATTGCATAGTCAACGCATCAATTTCTAGTCTGCTAATGGATGGCCCGCCCACAGGGCGAAGCAGTGGCCTTTTGCCCCGAACAACAACACAAGGAGAACAACCATGAACCGTATCCTTCCCTCTGCGCTCAAGGGATTTGCCTCCCTCGGCCTTGTGGCTGGCATCTTGGCGGCCGGCTCCGCCCAGGCGGCCACCAGTATCAACCTCAGCTACAACGGCGCCCCCGACCCGGACAAGAATGCCGTTCACGTCTTCGCGACCAACCTCAAGGAGTTGGTCGAGGAAAAGACGGATGGCGAGCTCGTGCTCAAACTCTATCCCAACAGCATGCTCGGCGAGGAAGAGGAACGCATGGAGCAGACCATGAACACGCCGAGCCTCAACGTGGCCTCGTTCGCCGGCGTGTCGCCCCTGGTCGAGGAGATCTTCGTCAGCGCCATTCCCTTCCTGTTTGAGGACTTCGAGGCGGCACGCACCTTCTTCGACGAGGGCGAGTACTGGAACGAGGTCGAGGCAGCCCTGCGCGAACGGGCCGGGGTCGAGATGCTGGCGGTAGTGGAAGAGGGCGGCTTCCTCGCCTTCACCAATGATGAGAAGCCGATCAGCCATCCCGACGACTTCGAGGGCCTGCGCTTCCGCGCCATGGACCCGAGTCAGGTGGCACTATATGAATCCTTTGGTGCCTCGGGCACGCCGATCCCCTGGACCGAAGTCTACATGGCCCTGCGCACCGGTGTTGCCGACGGCCAGATGAACCCACCGATGTACATCATCCTGGGCAGCCTCTACGAAGTGCAGGATTACCTGACCCTGGCCAACATCCAGTATTCCAACCAGTTCCTGGTGGGCAACGCCGAGATGATCGAGGGCTGGGACGAGGCAACCCGCGAGGTCTTCCTCGAGGCCGTGGCCGAGGCCAACCGCAATGCCCGCGAGCACAACGAGGCCAAGGTGGATGAACGCATCGCCTTTCTCGAGGAGCAAGGCATGGAGGTGATCCGCCCCTCGGAGGAGGATATCGCTGCCTTCCGCGACGTGGGCCAGCCGGCCTACCTGGAGTGGCTGCGCGAGCGTGGCATCGAACAGCGTTGGGTCGACCTGGCGCTGGAAGATGCCGGTATGACCGAGCTGCTCGACTGAACCAACCCGACAAACCTTCCGCGAGGGTCGCTCACGCCGGCCCTCGCTCGTGACGGCCGGAGTTCTCCATGTTTTCGCTTCGCCAACGGGTACTGGCCGTGAGCCGGACATTCACCCTGACGGCAGCGGCGCTGCTGCTGCTGATCAACCTGGCGGCCATTCTCTATGGCGTTTTCATGCGCTACCTGGCCGGCGGGGCCCCGATCTGGACCGACGAACTGGCACGCTTCCTGATCATCGCCACCGTAATGCTCGCCGCCGGTGCCGTGTGGGTCGAGGGAGGCCACATGCGCGTGGCGCTGATCGAGAGCCTGCTGCCGCGCGGCCTGACGCGGGCGCTCAATGTCTACCAATGGTTGCTGACCCTGGCCCTGGCCCTGGGCGGCGTCTGGTTCAGCTACCGGTATGCCCTGTCGGTGGGTATGTTCACCACCTCGGGCCTCGGCATCAGCCGTACCATACCGCTGATGTCACTACCGCTGGGCTTCGCCCTGCTCGCCTGGCACGCCCTGTGGTACGGACCGGCACCGCTGCCGACGATCACCGAGGAGGCTCCATGATCCTCACCATGCTGGCGGTGTTCCTCGCCCATGTGCTGCTCGGGCTACCGCTGTTCCTCGCCCTGCTCACCACCGCCGTGGTCGGCTTTTTCTTCGTCGACCCGGGGATGATTCCACGCATGCTGCCGCAGCAGTTCTTCGGCGGGATCAACGTCTTCTCGCTGATGGCCATTCCGCTGTTCATCATGGCCGGCAACCTGATGAACGCCAGCGGCCTTACCGAGCGACTGATGGGCCTGGCACGCCTGCTGGTCGGCCATCTGCGCGGCGGCCTGGGGCACGTCAACGTGGTCTCCAGCGTATTCTTCGCCGGCGTCAACGGGTCCGCCGTGGCCGACACCTCGGCGCTGGGCTCGCTGCTGGTGCCGGCCATGCAGAAGGAGGGCTACTCCCGCGCCTTCGCCGCCGGGCTCACCGCCGGCAGCTCGCTGATCGGACCGATCATACCGCCCAGTATCTTCATGATCCTGTATGCCTCGTTGACCAATACCTCGGTAGGCGACCTGTTTCTCGCCGGGGTGATTCCGGGGCTGCTGCTGGGCCTCGCCTTCATGGGCATGAACGCATGGCACGCCTGGCGCCACGGGTTGCCCAAGCGCGGCGGCCTGCCGCGGCTCGGCGAGCTGGGCCTCGCTGCTCTGGCCGCACTTCCCGCTCTGATTGCTCCCTTCATCATCGTCGCGGGCATCGTGCTAGGCTTCGTCACACCGACCGAGTCCGGGGCGCTGACGGCGCTCTATGTCGCACTGTGCGGTATTCTGCTCGGCGGGCTGCGCCTGCGAGATTTCTGGCGCGCTTTGCTGGACACCGCCCGTCTCACCTCGGCGATCTTCTTGATCATGGCGGCCTCGGCCACCATCAGTTGGTTGCTCTCCTACGCCCAGGTGCCGGCCCAGTTCGTCTCGCTGCTCTCCCCCTACATCGACAATGCCGTGCTGATCCTGCTGCTGCTCAGCGCCATCACCTTCGTTACCGGCATGTTCATGGAGGAGGTGTCGGCGCTGATGCTGCTTACGCCGATCTTCGCCCCTGTGGCGATGATGGCGGGCATCGACCCGGTGCACCTGGGTGTCGTCATTACGCTCAACATCACCATCGCCCTGATCACCCCACCGATGGGCGCTTGCGTATTCGTTGCCGCTGCCGTCAGCCGAATCGAGATCGTCGCGCTGTTCCGCACCATCTGGCCCTTCGTGCTGACGGCGATCGGCGTACTGCTCCTGCTGATTCTCTTTCCGCAGCTGACACTCTGGCTGCCCGCTGCCATTGGATAGTCCCATGCCCCGCCATAGCTCGACCGAACCCGAGGCCGTACCCAGCCTGCCATTCCCCGGCTGGGAATCGGTCAGCCGCCTGCCGATACGCGACAACGGTGAACGCCTGGTGCCCATCGGCCTGGCGCCGCCACCGCTCAAGGTGTTCCCCGCCTATGCCCGGCTGGGCATACCCGGTGCGGTGCCGGAGTGCTTCGTACGCGAGGGGGTCTACAAGGCGCTGCTCGCCGCGGCCCGAGCGCTGCCCGAGGGCCTCGGCCTGGTGGTACTCGACGGTTGGCGCCCCTGGCGAGTGCAGCAGTACCTGTTCGACACGCTGTACGAGGCGATCCATCTGCACCACCCCGGTCTTGGCGAGGAGCAGCTGCTCGAGCGCACCCGCGAGTTCGTCTCGCTACCGAGCCGCGACCCGGCCGCGCCGAGCCCGCACCTCACCGGCGGCGCCGTGGACGTCACCCTGTGCGATGCCGACGGCCTGCCGCTGGACATGGGCACGTTGTTCGACGAGGCGCTGCCCGCCTCGCACAGCGACCACTACGAACGACTGGAGCCGCTCAGCCAGGCGCAGCGCCGCGCGCGGGACAACCGTCGGCTGCTCCATCGCATCATGAGCGAACAGGGCTTCACCAACCTGCCCAGCGAGTGGTGGCACTACGACCTGGGCGATCAGCTGTGGGCCTACTACGGCGGCCACGCCGAGGCCTGCTACGGCCCCGCCGAACTGGACACCATCGAGAACCGCTGGCGCCGGCAACTGGGCTAAGCGCTGCAGCGAAAAAACCCCACGGCTTGGAACCGTGGGGCTTCGAATGGGTGACACACCAGTTCAGATGCCTGCACTGGCGTTCACACCGCTACAGGTGACTCATCCGCAGCAAGGTAAAGGGCGCTTCGCAGGCGTGTCGCTCATCGCGCTCGTCAATGCTTCCCAGCCCGAGATGACGGTCGTTGTCGTAGGCAACGAACATGCGCTCGTGGTCCAGAACCGCCAACCCTTCGGCCTTGTGCTCGAACTCCAGCGGCGAGCCATCCGCCGCAGTGACCAGTCGAGGGAGCCGGCCGGCACGTAGATCGTCGAGGCTCATCACCCACAAGTAGCCGCCGATACAAGGCTCGCCGTTCTGCTCCGTCTCGAAACTCGTCAGCAGGTAGAGCCGGGCATGGTAGGGATCGTACTCCAGGCTGGACAAGCCGCACTCGAACCTCACCCCTGCGTGATGCCCGGGATCAAACGCATAGAACTCGCGCATCTCGTCGATGAAGACGAGATTGCCCGTCTGGCTGATCTCGTAGTGCGCTCCCACCAGCCGGCTCACATAGCTGAAGTCATCGTGCGTATTGCCTTGCTCACGCAGGCCGAAGAGCAACAGGCCGTCTCCGCGCTCGCCCGGTATCGCCGCCAGCCCTTCGATCTTGTAGTACGGGAAGCCGATCGCCCCATCGAGCTTGTTGCGAAGTTCCAGCGATCCCTCCACGCCGTCACGCGGATCCGGATCAACGGCCTGCACCTTGTCCGGCTCGCCCAGCGGCCATATCAACAGATGGTTGTAGGCATTGAGGTCGTGGCTGGCGTCATCGATGCGGTCGAACCCGGTGGTCGCCAGGACATGGCGGCTGTCGGCAGTGAGCGCAAAGTCTTCATACTTGACCGCCTGCTTGATCAGCGGCGTCGTGAAATATTCCAGCTGTGTATCGTCCGGCCCCGCAGCCGTCATGGGCAGGGCGAATACCGCTGAGCGATCGTCGCCAGGAATCGGTTTGTCGCTGGCCAGTATCAGGCGCTTGCCGTCGTACACCACGGCGGAAACTTCCGCATTGACCAGTTTGCCCCCATCATCGCGAAGACCGACGGGAAAGCAGCGGATGGTGCCTTGTTGCAGAATGCTGGCGCTCGGCATGGCAGGCCTCCTTGGTGTGCTCGAGCCAGCATAGCCTTTCCCCAAGCCATGGGTCGAATCCGCAGCTGCCGTTGCCATGCGGCACTGCCGAGCGGACAGGGCCCGCCACCTGCTAGACTGGGTGGGCCTAACTATCAGAACGAAAGGAAGGAAACATATGCCAACCAAGGCAGAACGGGACGTTGAAAAAGGTTATTCGAAAGCCGAATTCGTCGCG
This sequence comes from Halomonas sp. MCCC 1A13316, assembly GCF_014931605.1. NCBI lineage: Bacteria > Pseudomonadati > Pseudomonadota > Gammaproteobacteria > Oceanospirillales > Halomonadaceae > Billgrantia > Billgrantia diversa. The sequence goes on from NZ_CP053382.1 coordinate 4,368,495, forward strand.
AAGCTACGCCGTCTGGCAGATACCATCGAAAACGAGGGGCGCTTCGATATCCAGATAGCCGGGGAACGGATTTACGTGCCGGTACGTGCCGAGTACACCATCGAACACGAGCGTTCTGACGACGAAGAGGAAATAGAGTTTCAAATCAAATGGAAGAGAGAATAAATTCTTGGCGCGCCCGGCAGGATTCGAACCTGCGACCTTTGGCTTCGGAGGCCAACACTCTATCCAACTGAGCTACGGGCGCTTATGCAAGATGGCGCAGGGAACCTTGTCGATCCCGCACGGCGGCAGCGTGTTGCTACCGAGAAACGGCCAACATCGTAACCGTCAGCGCCCGCGCTGTCCAGCCTGACAGCCTGACCGTCAGACTCAGCGGCCTGGGTCGAAGATACGGTACGCTTGCGGCACCTCACCGACCGTTTCGGCGTCACGTGCCGCATCCGCCAGGGAGCGCTCGAGTGCTTCGGCGCGGCGGGTCGCATCGGCTTCGAGCGCATAGCGCACTTCGGCCCGGGTACGCGCCACCTCACCGGTCAGTTCGGCTTCCATGGCATCACGAAAACGATGCTCCTCGGCCTTGAGCAATGCGTATTCCGTACCGGCGAAGCCGGCCAAGGCGACTACCGTGGCGGTGGCACCGGCCAGCAGCGCTGCAGGGCCGGTCGGGGAGGCGACCACCGAAGCCGTCGCTCCACTGCCGAGTGAGCGCGTCGCATGACCGCCCAGGCGCGCCACAATCCGGCCGGCCACGGCTCTTGACCCCTGCATCGCCGCACCCGCCGTCAGGCGCTGGGCAAGCGCCCGGCTGACAGTGAAGCCAAGAACGCCCCCTGTGGCAGCCATTCCCCAGCGCATCTCGTCCCTGCGGCCCTGGAAGGCATGCTGCAATGCCAGATCGAGGTCGATCTCGTGGATTTCCCGTGTTGTGGCACTTGTCTGCCGCTCGCCGTAGCGAGCATGAAGCGTCAGGGCGATGCCCTGTGCCAATCGCCGCTGGGCCTGCTCGAGACGCGTGGCGTAATCGGCTTCGAGCTCGTTCAGCGCGGTCTCGAAACCGCTGCGCTCGACCAATCGCTCGGTCAGTTGCGCTTCCAGCCACTCGTCCAGCCCACCCGTAAGCGCCATCGCCAGGCGCATATAGCTGCCTTGCAGCGAGAAATGCCAATCGAGGTACTCCGGCACCGCGGCATCGAGCGGGGCGAAGGTGGTATCCAGTCGCGCATCGAGCCAGAGCTGCATCTCTTGGCGCAGCCGCAGGTCCAGGCCGACGGCGAGTTCGCCCAGCTCGCGCCCCAGGTCGGCATGGGTCTCGGCGTCAAGGGTAAGGGTTTCACCGTCGATCACGACCCGGAAAAGCGGTGCCTCGCTGCGCGACTGCAGCTGGTAGTAAGCCAGAGCGAGTCCCAGCAGCAGCAGCGTCGCCAGCAACGGACCCAGAATCCAGGCTATTACCGGCAGGCGCCATAGGGTGTCGGCGCGTGTCGTCATACGGGTTCCTCCCGTCCGTTCTCGGGCCGCCGCGTCAGTCGGTCGCGCAAGGAGTCGACACCCACCAGCAGCTTGACACACGCCCAGGCAAATGCGCTCTGCGACAGCATCAGTACTAGCCAGCCGATCAGCACCATCAATTCATCGACCCCGGTTCGGGTCACGGCATTCTGCATCGCCCAGTATTGCGTCAGTTCCAGGGCCTGGGCGAGGCGCTCGAAAAAACCCAGCAAAGTGCCACCCGCTGAGGTAGAGACATGCCGCACCAGGGCCTCCTCCCAGGCTAGTCCGATCAGATAGGGTTGCGGCAACCATAGCGCCATAAGCATCAGCAGCAGCGCCAGCAGGCCACCGACGGGCCAGACCAGCAGGCGGCGGGTGAGTGACGGGATGTAGGCGGCGACCACGTGCCGCGCCATGCGTCGGCGCAGGGAGGCCTGAAGCCACCCCAGCGCTAGCGCCGCCAGCAGCAGTGCCGGCCAGGCGACCGAAGAGAGCAGGCGAAGCTGCACCAGCAACAGCAGCGCCAGAAGAAGGCCAAGCAGTTGATGGCTCAGAACCATGAGTAGACCGCCCCGTAACCGGCTGTGCCAGGGCGATGACTCGCGCAGGTACTGACCCAGCCAGGCACTGCGCCGCAGACGCGCGGCCTCGAAGCTGCCGGCGAAGATCAACTGACCGGCGACCGCCCAGGCCGGCAGCAACAGCATGCTGGCCAGCCCCGGCCCCAGCCGAGACCACGCCAGCAGCCCGACGACTGCCATCGCGATATGACCATGCCGATACAAGATGCCGCGCCAGGCGGCGTAACGCCGCTCGCTCAATGGTCCTCTCATGCGAGTGGTGGGTGAACGCTACGGCGCCCGCCGCTGCCGCCTGCAGTTTTCACGTCCCCTGGATCATCTCGCCAACCTTCTCCAGGATATGCCGACCGATGGGCAGCGCCGAGGTGGCTGCCGGCGATGGAGCGTTGCAGACGTTGACCGTGCGCCGGGTATTGACGAACAGGAAGTCGTCGATCAGCCGGCCGTCGCGGGAGACGGCCTGGGCGCGTACGCCGGCGGGCCACGGCTCGAGGTCGTCCAGCGTCAGGCTAGGGCAGTACTTGCGCACCTCTTCCAGATAGCCGCGACGCCACAGTGAATTCTTCATTTCTTGCAGACCGGGCCGCAGGTTGCGTCCCAATACCTTGAGAATACCGGGATTGCTGAACATGCGCGCCATGTCGAGCAGTGAAGCGTCGCCCTTGCGATACCCCTCGCGCTTGAACGCCAGCACCGCGTTGGGCCCCACGGTCACCGATCCGTCGATCATGCGCGTCAGGTGCACCCCCAGGAACGGCATCGAAGGGTCGGGGATGGGATAGATGAGATGCTTGACGATACCGCTTAGCCGGTCGGGCAAACGGTAGTACTCGCCACGGAACGGGCAGATGGAGAAGCCGGGGTTTCGCCCCAGCAGGCGCACGACGCGATCCGCCATCAGTCCGGAACAGGTCACCAGGTAGCGACTGTGGAATTCGCCCTTGGACGTAGCGACGAGGACCTCCCCGGTACGCTCGGCTATCCCGGTAACCGCGTGGTCATAGCGGATCTGGCCGCCACGGCGCTGGAACTCCTCGGCCATCGCCTCGGCCACCCGGGCATAGCTGACGATACCGCTGGAGGGGACGAAGATGGCACCGAGCCCGGTAATGTGGGGCTCGCGCTCCTTCAGCTCCCCGGCAGAGAGCCGCTCCCGCTCCAGCCCGTTGGCGGCGGTGCGCTCCCACAGCGCTTCCATCCGCTGCACCTCCTGCGGATTGGTCGCCACCAGCAGCTTGCCGCAGACCTCGTAGGGAATGGCATGGCGGTCGCAGAATTCCTTGGTAGCGCGATTGCCTTCGAGACAGAAGCGCGCCTTGAGGCTGCCCGGCGTATAGTAGACACCGGCATGAATCACGCCACTGTTGTGGCCGCTCTGGTGCCGCGCAGGGCCGCTCTCCTTTTCCAGCAACAGCATTTTCTTGTCGGGATAGCGCTCGCTGAGTTGCATCGCGGTGGAAAGACCGAGAATGCCGCCACCAAGAATGATGAAATCGTACACGCAGGCCTCGCGTCGCCAGTGGGAACACACCGAAGTTAGCTACCACGATACTCGCCAGCCGCTGCGCTGGCCAGCCGGCCCGGGCCGCTACGCCGAGTCATGCCAAAGGCGTGGGCGACGGCGTTTTCCAGCGGTTTGCTATATCGGTATACTAGCGCCCATTGTGTGTATCACGGCGCTCTGGCTGTCGCGTGCCGTCGTCGCCAACAGATTACGATTACAGGACCGTCGAGAGGTGGTGAGAGTGAAATCCAGCAAGCTGATCATGGGGTGTCTGGCCACCCTGGGCCTGGTCGCGGGCGCCGCGTCCGTTCAGGCCGAAGTGGACCGCGATGCCATTGCCGAGCGTCTGAAGCCGGTGGGCGAACTCTGCCTGAAGGGTGAAGAGTGTGGCACGGCAACTGCCGCCGCGAGCGATTCGAGTGGCACTGGGGAAGGCGCCGATGGCGAAGGCATCTACAACCAGGTATGCATGGCTTGCCATGAAACCGGCGCCGCCGGCGCACCGGTACGCGGCCAGGAAGACGCCTGGGCCGACCGCACCGAAAAAGGCTGGGACACGCTGCTGAATCATGCCCTCAATGGCTTCAACGCCATGCCTCCACGTGGCGGCAACCCCAACCTCTCCGACGAGGAAGTCGCCGCCGCCGCCGCGCACCTGATGAGTCCGGTGATGGACGTGCCGGAGCTGGGCGGCGGTGAAGAAGCCGCTGCCGGTGAAGAAGCCGCCGGTGGCGCTGCCGCGAGCGATTCGAGTGGCGGTGGTGAAGGTGCCGATGGCGAGGGCATCTACAGCCAGGTATGCATGGCCTGCCATGAAACCGGCGCCGCAGGCGCACCGGTACGTGGCCAGGAGGACGCCTGGGCCGACCGCGCTGAAAAAGGCTGGGACACGCTGCTGGATCATGCCCTCAATGGCTTCAACGCCATGCCGGCACGTGGCGGCAACCCCAACCTCTCCGACGAGGAAGTCGCCGCCGCCACCGCGCACTTGGTAAGCCCGGTGATGGAAGTGCCGGAGCTGGGCGGCGGTGAAGAAGCCTCTGGCGGGGAAGAAGCCGCGACCGATGAGCAGGCGGCCGCCGGTGACGCAGCTGCAGCCGAAGAGCAAGCGACCGGCGAAGAGGTAGACACGACCGAGGCCGTGACCGAAGAAGGCGCCATCGAAGAAGATGCCGAAGCCGCCGCCGTAGCGACCGAGGACGGAGCCGCGGATGAGGAAGCGTCTGCCGACGAAGAGGCCGCGGGCGACGAGCCGGCCCATGCCGGGATCGACGGCGAAGCGATCTACAACCAGGCCTGCATGGCCTGCCACATGACCGGTGCCGCCGGTGCGCCCCGCCGCGGCGAAGCCGGCGAGTGGGAAGGGCGCATTGATCAGGACATCGAGACGCTATACGACCACGCCATCAACGGCTTCAACGCCATGCCGCCCAAGGGTGGCAACATGGGCCTTTCCGACGACGAGGTGCGTGCCGCCGTGGACTTCCTGGTCGAGCCCGTCAAGTAACCTGCAGCGCGGGTATGGAAACCAACGACGGGGCGCCTTGTGGCGCCCCGTCGTCGTTTATGCTTCACCCACCCGACACCCGGTCGGAGTTAACCCAGTAACGAACGCAGCCCAGCAATGGCGTCCTGCCCCCGCGCCTGTTTCTTGTCCGGATCCTCCTTGTCGGCACGGCCCACCCACTCCAGATCGTCCGGCGGCAGTTCGTCGAGGAAGCGGCTCGGCGTGCAGTCCATCAACTCGCCGAAGGCCTTGCGCTGGCGCGCCAGGGTCAGGGTCAGGGTCTGGCGCGCGCGGGTGATGCCGACATACGCCAGACGGCGCTCCTCCTCCACCGTGCCGGCCTCTATGGCGTTGCGGTGGGGCAGGAGCTCCTCCTCGAGGCCCATCAGGTAGACGTGGGGAAACTCCAACCCCTTGGAGGCGTGCATGGTCAGTAATTGAACCTTGTCGGTGTCGTCCTCCTCGGCCTGCTGTTCGAGGATGTCGCGTAGCACCAGCCGCGAGATGGCCGCCTCCACGTCGTCGGTTTCGGCGCTGTCTTCCGCTTCGATCTCCTCGGGGTCGCGTTTCATCGACTTCTCGAGCTGGTCGATCAGCGTCCACACGTTGGCCATGCGCCGCTCGGCGATGGTGGGCGCGCTGGCATTCTGGTAAAGCCACGCCTCGTAGTCCATCTCGTGCAGCATGCCGCGTATCGCGGCCAGCGAATCACCTTCGTCCATGCGCCGGCGCACGCCGTCGATGAAGTGGGTGAAGCGCCCTAGCCGCTCCACCGCCCGCGCCGGCAGCTGCTGCTCCAGACCCAGCTCGTGGCAAGCGTCGAACAGCGAGGCGCCGCGTTCGGTGGCATAGTTGGCCAGCTTCTCCAGGGTCCCGGGGCCGATCTCCCGGCGCGGCACGTTGACGATGCGCAAAAAGGCGTTGTCGTCGGCCGGATTGATCAACAGCCGCAGGTAGGCCATGGCGTCCTTGATCTCGTTGCGCGAGAAGAACGATGTCCCACCGGAAAGCTTGTAGGGAATCTGGTAGTGCTGCAGCTTGAGTTCCAGCAGGCGGGCCTGGAAGTTGCCGCGATAGAGCACCGCGAAGTCGCGCCACTCGGCGCGCTCCTTGATGCGCCGGGTGAGGATCTCGCTGGCCACCCGCTCGGCCTCGGCCTCCTCGTGGCGGTTGACCACCACGCGGATCGGTGCGCCCTGTCCCATCTCCGACCACAGGGTCTTGTCGTAGACGTGAGGGTTGTTGGCGATCAGGGTATTGGCGGCTCGCAGGATAGTGCCGGTGGAGCGGTAGTTCTGCTCCAGCTTGACCACGTTGAGGCGCGGGAAGTCCTCGCCCAGGGTCACCAGGTTCTCGGGCCGCGCCCCACGCCAGGCGTAGATCGACTGGTCATCGTCGCCCACCACGGTGAAGGTCTTGCGCTCCTCCATCAGCAGCTTGACCAGCAGGTACTGCGAAACGTTGGTGTCCTGGTACTCGTCCACCAGCATGTAGTGGATCTTGCGCCGCCAGCGCGCCAGCACTTCGGGATTGTCCTTGAGCAGCACCACCGGCAGCAGAATCAGGTCGTCGAAATCCACCGCGTTGTAGGCCTTGAGATGGCGCACGTAGGCCTCGTAGACCCGCGCGGCGTACTGTTCGTCCTCATCCACGGCATGGGACAGCGCCTGGCCGGGCAGCACCAGATCGTTCTTCCACTCCGAGATCTGGTGCTGCACGGCGTTGATCTGCTCGGCGTCGACCTGGGCGTCCTTGTTCATCAGGTCGCGCAGCAGCGCCTTCGCGTCCTCGGGGTCGAACAGCGAGAAGCCAGGTTTGTAGCCCAGCGCCTTGAGCTCGCCGCGAATGATGTTGAGCCCCAGGGTATGAAAGGTCGAGACGGTCAGCCCGTGCCCCTCCTTGCCCTTGAGCATCTGGCCTACCCGCTCCTTCATCTCGCGGGCGGCCTTGTTGGTGAAGGTCACCGCGGCGATACGCCTCGCGCTCATACCGCACACCTGCACCAGATAGGCAATCTTGGTCGTGATCACGCTGGTCTTGCCCGAGCCGGCGCCGGCCAGCACCAGGCAGGGGCCGTCGATGTAGCGCACGGCTTCCTGCTGGCGCGGATTGAGCTTGGCGAGGCGTTGCTGAATGCTCATGGGTTCACTCGGGCTGCGCCGCGCCGGCGAAGCCTAGCTGGCGCCAGGCCTCGAACACCACAATGGCGCAGGCGTTGGAGAGATTGAGGCTGCGGCTGCCCGGCAGCATGGGGATGCGCAGGCGCTGCTCCGGCGGCAGAGCATCCAGCATGGGCTGAGGCAGGCCGCGGGTCTCGGGGCCGAACAGCAGGGCATCGCCGGGGCGATAGCTCGGCTCATGGTAGCCCGTTCGGCCTCGGGTCGATATGGCGAATACCCGCGAGGGTGAGACAGCATCGACAAAAGCCGGCCAGCCGCGATGCACGCTGACGGCAGCCCATTCGTGATAGTCGAGCCCCGCGCGGCGCAGGCGTTTGTCGTCGAGCACGAAGCCCAGCGGCTCGATCAGGTGCAGGCGAAAGCCGCTGTTGGCGCATAGACGAATCAGATTCCCGGTATTGGGCGGGATCTCGGGTTCGAAGAGTACGACATCGAGCATGGCGGCCTGCCGGGTAGTGAGCGCGGGCTCCCGCAGGAGCCCGCCGCTACAGCGTGGGGCGATCAGAAGCTCAGACGAACCCCGACCTGGGCGCCACGATCCAGCGTACGCCTGCCGTGGCGGTTGTCGAAGCCGGCCGCCGCCTGACGCAGGCCGACGTAGCCATCGACGTTGGGAGTGAAGGCGTAGCGCGCGCGTACGCCGACCTCGTAGCCGTCATCCAGATCACCGCTGGTCACCGCGCCGGGAGTGTAGAAACCGTAGCCCCCCAGCGAGACGGCGGGTGCCTGCGGCAGGTAGACATAGCCGTAGCCGCCCAGGCCCACACCGCCGCCGTTGCCGTAGTCGGTATCGAACTGGGTCCAGCGCGCGCCGATGCCGACGTCGCGATCGTGGTTGCGCTGAACGCCCAGCAACTGGGCGTGGTAGATGGTGGCGTCCTCGCGATACTCGCTGTTGATGACACCGCCACCCAAGGCTACCCCCTGGGTGATCTCAGCGGCGGCTTCGAACTGCACGGCATCGGCGCCGAGATTGAGGTCCAGACTGCCGGCGGCGTGGGCGCCGCCGGCGGCAAGTACGATACCCGAGACCAGGGTGGCCCTGGCGAACTGTCGGAGCGTTTTCATGAATGATTCCTTGCTCACTGCTCGCATTACGTTACAGAACATCAATCGGCAGCGACGCCATAGCGCTCGCGATAGTCGCGAATGGCTGCCGCATGTCCTTGAAGTTCTTGGCTGGCCTGCTGCTCGAGATAGGCCAGCACCATGTCCAGCGTGACGATGCTGATCACCGGCATGCCGTAGCGCGCCTCGACTTCCTGGATGGCGCTCCGGCTTTCCGTCTCACTGCCGGCCTGCCCGCGCTCCTGGCGATCCAGCGCGATCACCACGCCTGCCGCCTCGGCTCCGGCGGCGTCGATCAGCGCCATCACCTCGCGAATCGCAGTGCCTGCGGTAATCACGTCATCGATGATCAGGATGCGTCCGGTAAGTTCGGCACCGACGATGTTGCCGCCCTCGCCGTGCGCCTTCGCCTCCTTGCGATTGAAGGCGAAAGGCAGATCGCGTCCGTGATGTTCGGCCAACGCCACGGCGGTGGTCGCCGCCAGCGGAATACCCTTGTAAGCGGGGCCGAACAGTACGTCGAACGAGAGCCCGCTGGCTTCGATGGCGTTGGCGTAGAAGCGGCCGAGACGTGCCAGCGCGCAGCCACTTCGAAACAGGCCGGCATTGAAAAAGTAGGGGCTGACTCGACCCGACTTGAGGGTGAACTCACCGAACTTCAGCACACCCTGCTCGATGGCGAACTCGATGAACTCACGCTGATAGGCGTGCATGCTGGCCGACACGGTGCTCCCCCTGCTATCCATAAGCCCGATGGCATGGTTTGCTGTGCCTACCACGAATATCCATGCGGGCCATTTACCCAAACGTCGAAACGTCGGGTATCATACACGCGCGACGTCAAAGGGACCATGTATGAAAATTGCCACCATCAATGTCAACGGAATCCGCGAGGCCGTCGGGCGAGGCTTTCTCGACTGGTTGGCCGAACAGGACGCCGACGTCATCTGCGTACAGAATCTCAAGGCCAAGAGCTTCGAGCTGGATGACAGCATTCTCTACCCGGAAGGCTACGAAGGCTACTTTCTGGATGCCGAGGAAGACGGCTTCTCCGGCGTGGGTATTTATTGCCGCAAGATTCCCAAGGCGATCATGTACGGCCTCGGCTTTCCGCAGTGCGATCACGAGGCGCGCTTCCTGCAGGCCGACTACGACCGCTTCAGCATCGCCAGCTTCCTGATGCCCGACGGCAGCGACTACGCCGCCAAGCAAGCCTTCATGGGCCAGTACCAGGAATACCTGAACAAGATGGCGCGCAAGCGGCGCGAATACATCATCTGCGGTACCTGGCACATCGCGCACAAGACCGTCGACCTGGAGAACTGGGCCGACAACCAGGCCACACCGGGCTTCAAACCGGAAGAGCGCGCCTGGATGGACCAAGTGTTCGGCCCCACCGGCTTTATCGACACTTTCCGCGAGATCAACCGCGACGCCGGCGAGTACACCTGGTGGCCCAAGCTCGACCAGGAAGTACCGCGCTCGCGCCAGGAAGGCTGGCGTATCGACTACCAGATCGTCGGACCTAACTTGCGCCGCCACGTGGTCGACGCCTGGATCGACTACGATGCCACCTTCAGCGAGTTCGCCCCGCTGTTCGTCGAGTACGATCTGGCGCTCTGACGCTCTCCCTTACGTCGCGGCCCGACTCGGGGCTGCAGCGCGCCGGCATTCGTGCCGGCGTGCTGCGTTTGAACCTCAAGCGTTCTTAGCGACGAATGCCCAGCGCCTCGCGCTGGTGGTCGAAGAGCTCGGCCCCGGCATTTTCGGCCAGCTCCAGCATGGCGTTGAGCTGCTGGCGCGAGAAGACCCCCGCCTCGGCGGTACCCTGCACCTCGATCAGCCCGCCAGCTTCGGCCATCACCACGTTCATGTCGGTCTCGGCGCCGCTGTCTTCGGGGTAGTCGAGGTCGACCACCGCCATGCCCTTGTAGAGCCCCACCGAGACCGAGCTGACCAGCTGCACGAAGGGGTCGCCCTTGATCATCTTCTTGCGCTGCAGGTAACGGATGGCATCCACCAATGCTACGCAGCCGCCGGTGATCGAAGCCGTGCGGGTACCGCCGTCAGCCTGGATCACGTCGCAGTCCACGGTGACGGTGAATTCACCCAGCTTCTTCAGGTTCACCGCGGCACGCAGCGAACGGCCGATCAGGCGTTGAATCTCCAGCGTGCGCCCGCCTTGCTTGCCCCGGGCTGCCTCGCGGCCGCCACGGGTATGCGTGGCGCGCGGCAGCATGCCGTACTCGGCGGTGACCCAGCCCTGGCCCTTACCACGTAGCCAGCGCGGCACGCCGGCCTCGACGCTGGCGTTGCACAGCACTTTGGTATCGCCGAACTCCACCAGCACCGAGCCTTCGGCATGGCGGGTGTAATCGCGGGTCAGGCGAATCTCGCGGGACTGATCGGGGCGACGCCCGCTCGGGCGTGTGAGTTCGGAAGCCATGGTACCTCTCGAAAGATGGAAGAACGGTCGGGCGGCCTCGCCGCATCAGCGAGGCATCGAATGGCTGGCCATTCTACACGGTCGGGCCGGGAGATCGGTTACACTCCTTGCCGAGATGTCGCCGGGCCGGTTCCGGCAGCGGCGCAACCGAACGAGGAGTCGCCATGGTTGACCATAACAAAGTTCACAGCATGACAGCCTTTGCCCGCCAGAGCCGCGAAGGCGATTGGGGTAGTCTGCAACTGGAGCTGCGTTCGGTGAACCAGCGCTACCTTGAGCCCTTCTTCCGGCTACCCGAAGCCCTGCGCGACCTCGAACCGGCCTTTCGCGAGGCGCTGCGTACGCGCCTGTCGCGGGGCAAAGTCGAGTGCCACCTGCGCTTCGAACCTACCGACATCAGCGAGACCCTGGCCGTCAACCACCGCCGGCTTATTGCTCTGGCCGAGGCCCTGGGCGAGATACGCGAGGCGCTACCCCAGGTCGCCATGCCTGATGCACTGTCGCTGCTCGACCACCCCGGCGTGCTCGACGCCCAAGGAGTCGACCTGGACGCGGTGAAGGCGGAAGCCACGGCGCTGTTCGAAGCCGCGCTTGATGAACTGATCGAGGCTCGCGCCCGCGAGGGCGACAAGCTTGCGGCGCTGATCCGTGATCGCCTGGCCGGCGTGCGCGAGCAGGTCGTCGAGGTGCGCCGCCTAATGCCGGAGATCCTCGAGCGCCAGCGAGCCCTGCTGCTGGAGCGACTCGAGGCGGTCAAGACGGAGCTCGACCCCCAGCGGCTCGAGGCCGAACTGGTGCTGCTCGCCCAGAAGGCCGACGTCGACGAGGAGCTCGACCGCCTCGAGACCCACGTCGGCGAGGTGGCACGCCAGCTCGACCAGAAGGGCCCCAAGGGGCGCCGCCTCGACTTCCTGATGCAGGAACTCAATCGCGAAGCCAACACCCTCTCCTCCAAGTCGGCGGTGGCCAGCACCACGCGCTGCGCAGTGGAACTCAAGGTGCTGATCGAGCAGATGCGCGAGCAGATCCAGAATATCGAGTAAATTCCACGCTCATCCGCCACAATCCACAAATCATTAATTTTTAAGTAAAAATTTCCACGCATCGTCTACGCTTGTCTACGAAGATCTATCTTAAGCCCACGCCAAATGGGGAGTACAATGGGGAGTATCCCTGCGTACTCCCCACAAAAAGGCAAAATTTCTCCATGGGTACTCCCCACTTCAAACGCTCACTACCGGACACGGCCATCCTTTCCAGCGACAGCCCTCTCCTGCATGCCAGGCACGAAGTGTTGGCTAAACATGAAGTTAATGAGCGACGCCCGGCCTTGGCCGCCAAGAATCCAAACATTTGTTTCAAATTTTTGATGGCACTTGCCAGGAGGGGGTGATGGGGAATTTTACAGCCAAGAAGGTCCAGTCCCTTATCAAGGACGGTGCTCCTGGCCGCTACAGCGATGGAAGCGGCCTGTACCTGATGATCCCCAAAAAGGGCGCTCCCTACTGGATGCATCGGTACACGCTCGCTGGAAAGCGCCGTGAGCTGACGCTGGACAAGTGCGCGAACCTATCCTTGGCTGAGGCCCGTGAGCAAGCTGTCGAAGCTCAGAGAGCCATACGTAGCGGCATCGACCCCGTCGAGGAGCGCAAGCGGGAAGAGCAGATTACCATCCACACCGTCAGAGAGCTGTTTGACGACTGGTACCATGATCTGGAGAAACGTCTGAAGCACCCACGCATCCCGAAGCGCATCTTCGAGAAGGAGGTCGCCCCATCCATAGGCCACCAGGCCTTGGACAAGGTCACCCCCATGGACGTGCGAGACATTATCCGCAAGGTTGCCAGCAGCGGGCGCCAGGCCGTCGCCAACGACACCTTGTTGTACTTGAAGCAGTTGTTCAATCACGCCATCAAGCTGGGACTGCTCACCTACAACCCGGCGGCTGCCTTCAGCGTCAACGACGCTGGCGGCATCGAGAAAAGCCGTGACCGCGCCCTCACCGTCGAGGAGATACACCATGTCTTTCAAATCTTCAGGGACAACCGGGAGAGCTTCACCCGCGACAACTACCTCGCGTGCGCCCTGCTGCTCGTCCTGGGGGTACGCAAGACCGAGCTGACCGAGGCCCAGTGGTCAGAATTTGACCTGCAGGGCAAGCGGTGGAACCTATCGGGAGAACGCAGCAAGACTGGCACCGGTATCGTGATCCCGCTGCCGGCTCAAGCCATCGCCTGGCTGGAAGAGCTCAAGATCCGCGCCTGTGGCTCGCCTTACGTCTTCCCCAGCCGCCGCAGCAGCAAGCGGCCACACATGGGCAAGGACACCTTGAATCGCGCCATTGCCAAGCTGTTTGGCAAGGAGCCCGGCAAGAAGCCGCAGCCGGAGAACAGGATGGGCGACATCGCCGAGTTCACGGTGCATGACCTACGCCGCACCTGCCGTAGCCTGCTGGCCGCCGCTGGCGTCCCGGGTCATGTCGCCGAGCGCTGCCTGAACCATAAGCTCAAGGGTATTGAGGGCATCTACGACCGTCACGACTACTTTGATGAGCGGAAGGAAGCCCTGGGTAAGGTGGCGAAGCTGGTGGAGCCGGCCATCCATGAAGCACAGGAGGCGAGTTTGTGGAGCTGAACACTCCCAATCGAATGCCGGTAGGCACCATGTCCTGTAGGACCTTATGGCGCCTATAATACCGGGAACGATTCAGAGGCAACCAGCTGTGTTCCTGAAATTTCTTGTTATCTGTGAGCTTCTGAGAGTCATCATAGAAGGGGCACTGAAATACTTGCTCATTGCCGTCCTGCTGGCCCCAGTCTGGATCTGGACCTACCTGCTGTTCGTATTGCTCTTCTGAGCCACCCCGCCCCCTTGGCTGTAGCAATACAGCGCCCAGATCAAACGAAATCTGTGGCACTTGTCCTGAATAGAATTTTTTTCGCCCCGTCACTTCAGGAGCCATGAGGCACAGACAAAACGCATCTTGTGATTTTGATATTCACTCTTGTGGTTTTTTATTTTTTGACAGAGACTTAGCGCATCTTGACGGAAAGACAGGACCTAGCCATGCCGACACTTAATTTCCAAGATCTGCTGACCTACTACCCGTTTGGCCTTTCCATCCCAGAGGCCCTCGATAGGGAGCAGATCTGCGAAGCCATCAAGGATATCGCCGCCTTTTCCACCTCTACCCTGCCAACACTGCTGTATACCGGCGAGTACCCTCGTGGGGACAGCAATGTCAGGGCCAATAGCGATATAGTCACCAAGCGCTTTACTGCCATCGCTGAGGTCCTCTACCGCTTTGCGGTCTTGGATCACGTCAAACTACCTGAAAAAGTCGGGGCGCTAGAAGATGACGTCCTCGATTTCCGTGTCTTCGTGGGCTTGGGCGCGATCGCCACTGAATACTATGGCGAGGCCAGTTACCAGTCGCTCTGCCACCTGCTGGCTGCATTCCTGGTGCGATACAAAGTAGAACGGATACTTTCCCTGGATCGCGCTTTTGGTTATGAAGACGCCTTCTTGGGCGGGCACGACCTGAGCCCTGCCGGCCTTGAAGATGAGCGCTTCATAACGGTCGAGGAGATCTCCATCGCAACGGGGCTCAAGCTGGAAACCATCAAGAATGCCGTATCAAGGGGTGAGCTCCCGCGCGATCGACAAAAACGCATTGCAGCATGGCCAGCAATTGCATGGATGTCTCGTAAAGATGGTTTCCCTTGGGGCGTGACCTGCTACTTCCTTGATCCCCACCTTCCCCTGAACGGCCAGTATGCAGATGCCTGGCTGAACACCACAACTGACTGGGAGAGAATCTACAGTGAGCCACAAGAGACCGTCTCTACTTGGCGGATACCACGCTCGCATCGTTACGTGATGGTCAACTCGGGAGGCCGACGCCAGTGTGTCCTGACACTCCCGTTTGAACCCAGCAATGAACTGATGGCTGTGGGACTAACTAACAAGACTGATCGGAGCAAGGAATCCACGAGCCATTTCCACGACAGAGGTTTTCCAGGCGGACGTCCGGCCCAACTATGGCAAGTCACCGTTCCGTCGCTCGAAGCCCTAAAAGGAGTCATCGAGATCCTTTCTCGCGCCTCCCTGAACCCCGTTACGCACACCAATAACGAGAAAAGCTACTCATGAGCCAGTTCGCCCGTTTCGCCGATATTCTTTGTGCAATGCCCACGCTCGGCCAAAATGACCGCCTGCCAGAAACGCTACTATTGGACCGCTCGGGCAGCTTAGAGACCTACTATGCCCCTTTTGACCACATCAACCGAGAGGCGAGAATTACCATCTGCGGGATCACACCGGGACTGCAGCAGGCTCGCAATGCCCTCAATGCTGCTCGCGCCTGTCTGGCAGAAGGGCAGTCCCACGAAAGCGCCATGGCGGAGGCCAAGAAGATCGCAAGCTTCTCCGGGCCGATGCGACGCAACCTGGTGGATCTACTTGACGGGCTTGGCTTACAGGGCTGGTTGGGTATAGATAGTTGTGAGCAACTGTTTGGTTGTCATTCGCACTTGGTCCATTATACCTCGGCGCTGCGTTATCCCGTCTTCGTCAATGGAAAAGACTACAACGGCGCCCCATCAGTGCTTAAGCAACCTACATTGCGCCGGCAGGTCGAGACATGGCTGACGGAAGAAGTTCGCGCCCTGCCAGACAACCTGTTTCTGCCTCTCGGCCCGAGGGTGGAGGAGGTATTCCAGCAACTGGTAGCTCAAGGCCTGATCAACGAAGACCAGGTGCTGGCCGGCATGCCTCACCCCTCAGGTGCCAATGCAGAACGCATCGCCTATTTCTTGGGCCGCAAGCCCCGCGAGGCATTGTCGAACAAGGTCAACCCGGACAAGCTGGACCGGGCGCGCCGTTCCCTATACGACAAGATTACTGCTCTCAGCGCCTGATACCGAAATACTCCAAGGAAGTGCTTGAGCCAGCGTTGCTGGCTCTTTTTTTGACGATCCAACAAGAGTCCTTAATCGCTCCAACTTACTATTAGTGAGACGCCTTTTCTATCCCACTCAGCTTGAGATCTATATCACTCCTGTGAGCTGAGCCCTCCCCGGGCTTGACGGACAAGCACAGGAGACCCGACATGTCCCCACCCTGCTCGCGCTGTAACTCGCCGCGTGTCATCAACCTTGAGACCGCCCGCAAGTTGGGCACCGCTGCCGGTGCACTGGCTGGCTCCTTCAGGGGTGCCTATGCGTCGCTCTACTCGCATGGTCGGCTGCTGGTGGCCTCAACCCAGTTTCCTCTCAGTCGAGTCGCCACTGCGGTGGTGGCTGCCACAACGGGAGGAATCGCGGGAGCCACCGCCGGCAATCAGATGATCAAGAGTCTGTTCCCGCCCGGTGAGGGCACGCCCTGGCTGTGCCTGGGCTGCGGCCACGCTTTCCGCATTCTCGACTGACTCGGTTACACCCTTCCCCCTACCACCGGCGATCTGCCGGTTTTTTTCGTCAAGGAGCTTTCTCATGGCACACCAAATCGAATACATGGCCTACGTTGGCGACACCCCTTGGCATGGCCTGGGGCAGCAACTTTCACGGCATCAACCCTTGGAGGTCTGGCGGCAACAGGCCGGCATGGACTGGCACATCGAGGAATCGCCGGTGCGCTTCATCGCAGATGGCACCTGCCATCTGGGCAGCATCCATTCCTTCCCCGAGCAGAAGGTGCTCTACCGCTCGGATACCCGGGCACCACTGTCGGTGGTCTCGCAGCGCTACAAGGTGGTCCAGCCCGAGGAGGTGCTGGAGTTCTACCGTGATCTGACCGAGTACGCCGGCTACGAGTTGGAGACCGCCGGTGTTCTCAAGGGTGGGCGCAAGTTTTGGGCGCTGGCCCGTAGTGGCCTGGGTACGGCTCTGAAGGGGCAGGATCAGGTCAACGCCTACCTGCTGCTGGCGACGTCCTGTGACGGATCGCTGGCCACGGTAGCCACGCCCACCTCGGTGCGGGTGGTGTGCAACAACACGCTGAGCATCGCGGTGGATGGCATGAGCCAGGGGGTGAAGGTGCCGCACAGCACCGAATTCAACCCCCAGCGGGTCAAGCAGCAGCTGGGCATTTCGGTCTCACAGTGGGACGACTTCATGTACCGCATAAAGACCCTGGCCGAGCGTAAGGTCAGCCAGGAGGAAGTGAAGACCTACTTCCAGGCAGTGATCTGCAACGCCGAGGAGCCGCTGGATGATCCTTCCAAGCTACCCAATTACCGCGCTCTTAATCGCGTGCGTAAGCTCTACCACGGAGAAGGGCGAGGCTCGCAGCTCTGTACCGCCCAAGGGACCGCCTGGGGCCTGCTCAACGCCATCACCGAGTATGTCGATCACGAGAAGCGCGCCCGCAGCAACGACTACCGCATGGACTCGGCCTGGTTCGGTCAGGGGGCGAGCCTCAAGGAGAAGGCGCTCGAGTCTGCCATAGCCCTGGTGGCCTGACCCACTGCGACATGACGTATCCCTTGCGGTCCAGCCCACCCACTGCACTTCTTCCTTTCACGGCATAGCGCCCGACCCCACCAGGTCGGGCGTTTTCGATTCTGGAGGTCCCATGCCACTGCCCCTCTCACTGGAGGCCTGTCGGGCGCTGACGCAGCTGGCCCGTCAGCTGCTCGGTGCTGGCGAGAAGCAAGCCCAGACCCACGTGATGGCCCATGGCCAAGTGTTTCGCGTGGTCGTGTCGCTGGAGCCGGTGCCTGCCGATCAGCTCCAGGATGTCTTCAAGCACTATCAGTAAAAGGAGGTCACATGACCACACCCAGCCAACCCTCACGCAGCAAGACCAATGGCCGGGCTCCGGCTACCCGCCAGGCCCCGGTCACCGAGGCGGTATCGGTGCCGGCGTCGCCGCTTCAGGAGAGCACCGCGATCATCCAGGTGATCGAACGGGCTGCGCTTAATCCTGAGGTCGATATCGATAAGATGGAGCGCCTGCTGCAGATGCAGGAGCGCGTTCTCGACCGCCAGGCGCTGATGGCGTATAGCGCCGCCATGGCGGCCATGCAGACGGAGCTGCCAAGCATCGCCGAGCGCGGCCAGGGCAACAACGGGGCCTACGCCACCCTGGAGGATATCGTCGATACCGTGCGGCCGATCATGAAGCAGCACGGCTTTGCGGTGAGCTTCCGTATTCAGACCCAGGAGCGGGGTATCCAGGTCACCGGCGTGCTGATGCACAAGGATGGCCACCGTGAGGAGACCAGCATGCTGCTGCCGGCCGATACCAGCGGCAGCAAGAATGCCGTGCAGGCCTTCGGCTCCTCGACAAGCTACGGCAAGCGCTA
Organism: Halomonas sp. MCCC 1A13316; assembly: GCF_014931605.1. Taxonomy (NCBI): domain Bacteria; kingdom Pseudomonadati; phylum Pseudomonadota; class Gammaproteobacteria; order Oceanospirillales; family Halomonadaceae; genus Billgrantia; species Billgrantia diversa. The sequence continues at coordinate 4,386,581 of NZ_CP053382.1, forward strand.
TGTGTTGTGCGCGCTGCTAAACATTACCACCCGCGGGCAGGACGACAACGGTCATGGCGCTGCACCACCGATAAAGGTGGTCACGCCTTTCCAGGCGAGTCAGCTCCAGCAACTGATCAGTGCCTGCCCCGTCACCACCCAGGAGTGGTTCGTCGGCAAATACGGCGACGTGGCGAAGGTGCCGCGCAGCGACTTCGACAAGCTGCGTGCCTCCCTGCAGAAACGCGCCGTGCCCCTGCGTCAACGCCACTGATCCACCACAAAACCTAGCCATCTCAACCACCATCACCCAATCCATGACGCCTGCATAAACCGGCGAGGGATAACCCTCGCCGCTATGCCGTGGTGTCTCCAAGGAGATCGTCATGCAGATCCTGACACTGGAACAGGGCACGCCCGAGTGGCATGCCGCACGCCTCGGTATCGTCACCATGTCCGAGCTGAAGACCTTGCTGGTCAAGGGCAAGGGGCCGGGAGGCTTCGGTACTGGCGCCATCAGCTACATGCATCAGCTGATCGGTGAATGCATCACCGGCGAGCCCTCGGATGCCTTCCAGGGCAACGTCCACACCCAGCGCGGCCATGAACTGGAACCGGTGGCCCGGGAGCTCTACCAGGAAGCGACTGGTCTGCCACGGCTGGAGCAGGTCGGCATCATCCTCAACCACGGCGTGGGCTACTCACCCGACTGCCTGGTGGACAGCCAGGGATTGGCCGAGATCAAGACCAAGCTGCCCAAGTACCAGATCGAACTGTTGATCGAGGGTGAGCTGCCCCAGGAGCACGTGGCCCAGTGCCAGGGAGGCCTGTGGGTCAGTGAGCGGGAATGGATCGACTTCGTCAGCTACTGGCCCGGCATGCCGCTGTTCGTGAAGCGCGCCTATCGGGACGAGGCGCTGATCCGCACCATCGCCGAGCGGGTCGAGGCGTTCTACGAAGAAATGGAGCGCCGCATGGCGCAAGTGATGGCGGCCTGAGGAGACAATCATGAACCATCGCAAGCTGAGTGCCGGCGAGACCGCCGGTACCTATCGCATCACCGACACGGTGACCGAAGCGGAGCTCCTGAGCATCGCCAAGGCCTTCGCCCGTCGTCGGCTGGCCAGGGGTCGCAAGATCACCCAGCCAGCACTGGCATTCGAGTACCTGCAGATCCTGCTACAGGACTACGAGCACGAGGTGTTCAGTGCCATCTTCCTCGATAGCCAACACCGCGTCATATGCTTCGAGGAGCTGTTCCGCGGCACCATCGACGCAGCCAACGTCTATCCCCGTGAGGTGGTAAAGCAGGCCCTGGGCTGTAACGCCGCCGCCGTCATACTGGTCCACAACCACCCAAGCGGCGATCCCGAGCCCAGCAATGCCGACCGCCGCATCACCCAGCGGCTGAAGGAAGCGCTGGGCCTGGTGGAGATCCGCGTCATCGATCACATCCTGGTAGGTAGCGAAGGATGCGAGTCGTTTGCAGAGCGGGGGTATCTGTAGCGTTGATCAGAATCAGATATTCACACCATAGCGCTGGTGCCGCCCTCATGGGTGGCACCGGCATCACCATTAGCATTTTATTTTTTATTAGCTACTGGCCGGTTTGGGATATGAAAGGACCTGTCTCGACCCTACCCCCAACCAACATCGCCTCGGCATGGTCATGATCACTATGATCGCCACATAGAATCCTCATGTGTGCAATGGACGCATGCTCGGGCGTGCCATATACTTTCTGAAACAATCAAGGCCCGATTCCAGCATGAGTCTCAGGAATGTCCAACGAACAGCTTGACGACCTTACCCAGCCGCAGCGCGACCGCCTTGCCTTTGTAGAGCTGCGGGTGCGCTTCATTGGGGATATCCGCCGCCAGGATCTGGTATCGCGCTTCGGCATCCAGTCGGCCGCTGCCACGAGGGATCTGGCGATCTACAAGGAATTGGCGCCAGGCAATATTGAATACGACACCAAAGCGAAGTACTACATCCTTGGCGAGCATTTCAAACCCGTTTTTGACTTCCAGGCCGAGCGGGTCCTGGCCTGGTTGACCCAAGGGTTTGGCGATGGTGAACCCTCCCGGCTGAGGGCCTGGGTAGCCAGTGAGATCCCATCCAGACTCACGCATCCAGATCTGGACGTGCTGGCCGCCGTCACCCGCTCCATTCACCAAGAGCGGCCCCTGGCCATCGAATATCACTCCATTTCCAGCGGCCGCACCCAGCGCGAAATCGTGCCCTTTGCCCTGATCGACAACGGGCTGCGCTGGCACGTCCGCGCTTTTGATCGCAAAACCCAGGAATTCAGGGATTTCGTGATTACACGGATAAAGCGCCCGACGGGTCCACGGGATGCCGGCGTGCAAGCCTACGAGCGCAGCGACCAGGATATCCAGTGGACCCGCATCGTGGAGCTGGAACTGGTCCCGCATCCAGCACAACCGCGCCCAGAGATCACCCAAATGGATTACGGCATGGATGACGGCAGCCTGCGCATGAAGCTGCGGGCTGCCACGGCGGGATACATCCTGCGCAAATGGAGCGTCGACTGCTCCCCGGATCACAGCCTGCGGGGGCCAGAGTATCGCCTGTGGCTGAAAGATCACCTGGCCATTTATGGCGTCAAGAGCGCTTTGCTCGCACCCGGCTACTGCTCGTCAGAGCAGCAGCAAGCGGTCGAACTGGACTGAGGCCGCCATGCTGGAGCAGCTCGAACAACGAGTTAACGAAGTAGGCGCCTTGCAAACCAAGCTGGTCCTGCTGATTGGCCGCCCTGGTAGCGGCAAGAGTGCCTTGATCGGTGCATTAGCGAAGCAACACGGCATCCGTGTGATGAATGTTGGTGCCGCCTTGGGCCGCCAATTGGCTGCGATGTCTCAGCGGCAGCGAGCACTTCAGGCAAATGTGGTCCTGCGGGATCTGGCTGATGAATATGCCGAGGGCGACCTGCTGTTGCTCGACAATCTCGAGCTGCTGTTTGACCGCTCGCTCAAGCTGGACCCGCTGGATCTGCTCAAGCGCCACGCCCATGGCCGCCGCGTAGTCGCAGTGTGGCCGGGTGAGCTGCGCGAAGGCCGGCTCGTCTATGCCGAGATGGGGCATCCGGAATATCAGGACTACGGCCTGGATGGCCTGGTTCCATTTGAAATTGAATCGATGGGGTAAAGGGGAAGCACATGCGCTACGGGGATCTTATTCAGTTCGAGCCGATTGAGTCGGTCATTCAGCTGCTCGACGCCAATCGGCCCGACGAGGCCAAGAAGCTCGTCGCCACCTATGTCATTTCCGATGACATGGCCGAGCGCATTGCCAAGCAGATGATCCCGCAGCTCTCCTTCGATGAGTCGGTTGACCATAAAGGCGTGCTGGTGGTCGGCAACTACGGCACCGGTAAATCGCACTTGATGTCGGTGCTGTCTCTGATCGCCGAAGACGCCGCCTATGTGCCGATGGTTCAGCACCCCAAAGTCGCCGAGACGGCCGGCAGCATCGCCGGCAAGTTCAAGGTGCACCGCATCGAGATCTCCAGCCAGATGTCCCTGCGCGACATCATCACCCAGGAGCTAGAGATCTTCCTGGAGAAGCAGGGCGTCAGCTACGCCTTCCCACCGGCCGACAAAGTCGTCAATAACAAGGCAGCGTTCGAGGAAATGATGGCCGCCTTTGACGAAGTACACCCTGGCAAGGGCGTGCTGCTGGTGGTCGACGAGTTCCTTGAGTTCCTGCGCTCGCGCAAGGACCACGACCTGGTGCTGGATCTGTCTTTCCTGCGCGAGATCGGCGAAGTCACCAAGCACCTGCGTTTCCGTTTTGTGGCCGGCGTACAGGAAGCCATTTTCGATAACAGCCGCTTCCAGCATGTTGCCGACAGCCTGCGCCGCGTGAATGAGCGTTTCGCCCAGGTGTTGCTGGCCCGTCAGGATGTCAGCTTCGTGGTCGCCGAGCGGCTGCTGAAAAAATCCGCTGACCAGCAGCACAAGATCCGCACCTACCTCACACCCTTCGCCAAGTTCTACCACAACATGAACGAGCGGATGGATGAATACGTGCGACTATTTCCGGTGCACCCGGACTACATCGGCACCTTCGAGCGCCTGATCTTTACCGAAAAGCGCGGCGCGCTGGTCACCTTGCGCGACCAGATCCAGGCCATCCTGGACGATGAAGTGCCCACCGACCGCCCTGGTCTGATCGGCTTCGACAAATTCTGGGAAACGGTCACATCCAACTCGGTCCTGCGCTCAGACCCGAATATCGGTCCGGTACTCAATGTCGCTGAAGTGCTGGGCGAGCGCGTGCAAAAAGCGTTTTCTCGCCCTGCCTACAAGGCTATGGCCGTGCGCGTCATCAAGGGCCTGTCAGTCCACCGCCTGACCACCGGTGGCGATATCTACGTGCCCGTGGGGCCGACCGCAGAAGAGCTGCGCGACACCCTGTGTCTGTACCAGCCCGGCATTGAGGACATGGGCGGCGAGCCGGCGGACGACCTGCTGACTGCCGTGCAAACCACCCTGCGCGAGATCGTCAAGACGGTGAACGGGCAGTTTATCTCCAAGGCTCCCGATACCGAGCAGTACTATCTCGACCTAAAGAAAGACGTCGACTACGACGCACAAATCGAAAAGCGCGCCGAAGCCCTGTCCGACGACGCCCTGGATCGTGCCTACTACGGCGCCCTCATGCAGTTGATGGAGCGCACCGAGGAAGACACCTACGTAACCGGCTACCGGATCTGGCAACACCAGGTGGAATGGCAGGAGCGGCGTGTCGAACGCAACGGCTACCTGTTCCTTGGCGCCCCCAACGACCGGCCGACCGCCCAGCCGGAGCGCGATTTCTACATCTACTTCATCCAGCCGTTCGAGCCCCCGCGCTTTCGCGACGACAGCCGCACGGATGAAGTGTTCTTCCGCCTGAAAGGCCTGGACGATGCCATCAAACGCTACCTGGCCTGCTATGCCGCAGCCCAGGAGCTGGCTTCCTCGGCCAGCGGTGGCGCCAAGTCGGTGTATCTGGACAAGGCAAAAGAAGCTCTGCGCGACATGAGCAAGTGGCTGCAGGACAAGCAGATGACGGCCTTCGAAGTCACCTACCAGGGCAAGACCAAATCCCTGCAGGAGTGGGCCAAGGGCGTTTCCATGCGTGACAAACTGCGCCTGGGGCCGGATGAGCGCGCCAACTTCCGTGACATCGTCAACGTTACCTCAGGCCTGGCCCTCGGCACCCATTTTGCCGATCTGGCACCGGAGTATCCGACGTTTTCCGCGCTGGTTACCGAAGCCAACCGCAAGCAGCTCATCGGTAATGCGCTGAAGGCACTTGCCGGCGGCACCCGCACCAAGGACGCTATCGTCATCCTGGATGCCCTGGAAATGCTCGACGGGGACCGCATTGAGCCGACCCGCTCCCGCTACGCCCAGGAAATCCTGAGCCGCCTCACCGCCAAGGGCCATGGCCAAGTTCTTAACCGCGCCGAACTGATCAGTGGCGCCACCGATGTCGAGTACTTCGCACCGATACGCTTCCGCCTGGAGCCCGATCTGCTGATGGCCGTGCTGGGTGGGCTGGTCTACTCCGGCGACATTGTGCTCGCCATCACCGGCGACAAGATCGACTCCGGTAAACTCTCCCTGCTGGTGGAACGCGCCCAGGATGATCTGAAGACCTTCAAGCACGTTGAAGCTCCCAAGGAAATCAACGTCGCCGTCCTGCGCTCATTGTTCGAACTACTGGGCCTACCTAGCGGTTTTGCGCAGATGGCAACCCAGGGCAAGGAAGAACCTGTCAAGGAGCTGCTGGAGGCTGTTGCCAAACTGGTCAACCGGGTGCTTACCGTAGGTACCGACCTGGAAACCCGTCTGAGCTTCTGGGGTCAATCCCTGCTGCGCGAGGAAGAACTGCGTGATTGGCGGGGCCGCCTGGAGGCCCTCAAGAGCTTCCTGGAAAGCCTGTCGCCCTACAACACTGTGGGTAAGCTGAAGAACCTGCGGATCACCCAGGCCGACATCGAGGCACAGCAAAAGAACCTGGACGTGCTCACCGCCGTTGAGAAACTACGTGACCTGGTCACCGAGCTGGGCAGTGTGGCCGGCTACCTGTCCCAGGCGGAAATGGTCCTGCCGAGTGACCACGCCTGGGTGCAGCAGGCTCAGTCGGCCCGCAATGACATTCTCGATAAGCTCGCCCAGGACAAGAGCGCAGCCCACGCCGCCGCCTACCGCCAACAGCTGGCAGCTCTCAAGAAGGACTACATCAACGCTTATGTGGCCCAGCACAGCAAGGCACGCCTCGGGGTAGCCGAGGACAAGACCAAGACAGCCCTGCGCCGCGACTCGCGCATCACCACGCTGCGCGCCCTGGCGGGCATCTCGCTGATGCCTACCGGACAGCTCACCAGCTTCGAAGACAAGCTCGACAAGCTCAAAAGCTGTGCCTCGCTGATCGAGGCCGAGCTGGCCACCAGCCCGGTATGCCCGCACTGCGGTTTCCGGCCGGCCAACGAGCAAGCCGACCTGCTGCCGGCAGCCAACGTACTCAAGGCTTTGGATGAAGAGCTGGACCGCCTGCTCGAAGGCTGGCAACAGACCCTGCTGGACAACCTTGATGACCCCACTATCCAAGCCAACTTCGAGCTGCTAAAGGGTAACCAACGCGAGCTGATCACCGCGTTCCTGGCGACCAAAACACTGCCCGACCCGGCCACGCCCGAATTTGTGGCCACGATTCAGGAGGCGCTGTCCGGCCTGGAGAAGATCCTGGTCACCGGCGACGACATCAAACAGGCACTGCTGGCCGGCGGCTCTCCGGCCACTCCGGAAGACCTGCGCCGACGCTTCGAGTCATTCATGACCGAGCGCTGCAAGGGTAAGGACGCCAGCAAACTGCGGTTTGTGGTGGAGTGACCGTGACCGAAACCACCGTACAGACAATCTCTGAACAAGTGACTGAACTAGGCGCAGCAGGCTTCTGCCGCACATGTTCAGTCACTTGTTCGGCTAATCAATATTCGACCGCAAGTCGTGGCTCTTGCCAACTTGCAGGCCAACAGACAACGGACGTACCGCAATGAATTCGACTGATACCCTGGATTTGAGATCAGAGGCCACCGCTGGCCCGGTGGAATGCCTGGGCCAAACCTTCCCCAGCGACCAGGTACGCCGCGAGCATTATCTGAAGCTGCTGGCTGAAAAGCTGAAAGATCCTGAATTTAGGAAAATCGAAGGTTTCCCCACTGGATCTGATGAAGCCATACTGAGGCTTTCAGATCCGCCATACTTCACAGCTTGTCCCAATCCATTCATCGAAGATTTCGTTCGCAGTTATGGCAAGGCGTATGATCCGTCAACTCCATACAGCAAAGAGCCATTTGCTACGGATGTGACCGAGGGAAAGAACGACCCTATATACAATGCACACGGTTACCACACAAAGGTTCCGCATAAAGCAATCATGCGGTATATCTTGCATTATACACAGCCTGGCGATGTTGTTTTTGATGGGTTCTGCGGAACCGGTATGACAGGGGTTGCTGCGCAACTTTGTGGGGATCGAGCAGCTGTTCAGTCACTTGGCTACCGAATTGATTCTGAAGGGAATATCTTCCAAGAGGATCAAGACAATGGCCAAGCTACATGGACCAAATTTTCTAAGCTGGGAGCTAGGCGTGCCTTGCTTGGGGACTTGTCACCCGCAGCAACTTTCATCTCCCATAACTACAACGTTCCCAAAGACAGAATAGAATTCGATATCCGGGCAAAAGACGCAATCTTTGAGCTTGAGAAACGATTTGGTTGGATGTACCAAACACTACACCTGCCTACTCAAGCTGAGCTGGAAGCCACATGTCAAGAGTTAATAGCAGGCGGGACTCTGGAGTCGGTGAGCGGCGTAAAAATAGGCCGCATCAACTATGTTGTTTGGTCTGATGTTTTCAGTTGCCCTGAATGTGCTGGCGAGATCGTTTTTTGGAACTCCGCGGTAGATGTTGAAAACGGAAAAGTCAGGGAGAGCTTCCCTTGTCCGCATTGCCAGTCGACACAAACGAAAAGATCTCTCGATCATGCCCTTGTCAGCTTTCATGACTCGGCTGTCGGAGATATTGTTAAACAGGCGAAAATAGCACCCGTAAGAATAAATTATTCGGTTGGATCAAAAAGATTCGACAAGAGCCCAGATGTCGCCGACCTCACGCTATGCGCTCGGGTAGACAAAGAAGATATTGAAGCTCAATACCCCTCGAATCGACTATTCAAGGGTGGTGAGACCCGACGTAACGACCCAATCGGAATTACACATGTCCATCACTTCTACACGAAAAGAAACCTCTCTGTCTTCGCCTATGCCTTCGAGAAAATGCCATTTGATCTGAAGTGGGCTGTTTCTGGCAGCCTTCAAAGAGGATCAAAGCAGCATCAGATCGCTATCACTCGCGTTGGCGGTGAAAAAGCAGGTGTAGGAGGCGCTACAGCAGGACACCGCCGGGGGACATTATACGTGCCTTCCAATCAGGTCGAGGTGAACGCTATTGGCTTGATTTCTGACCGACTCGCCGCATTCAGAAAGGCAATACTATCAAATGACCTAGGCAGGCCTGCGATTTCAACACAATCGACTACTCAACTCTTGATGCCCGATGATTCTGTTGATTATTTCTTTTTTGACCCGCCGTTCGGTAAAAATATTAGCTACTCAGAACTTAACTCCATTATGGAGTCTTGGCTTGGAGTTATGACTAACCGAGAGCCGGAGGCGATCGAAGATCGACACCAGAAAAAGTCGGTTAATGAGTACCGGGACTTGATGATACGGTGCTTTAAAGAGGCTTATAGGGTGCTGAAACCAGGTCGTTGGATGACAGTGGAGTTTTCAAACACACAAGCCGTTATTTGGAACGCAATTCAGACGGGATTGCAAGAGGCAGGTTTTGTTGTTGCCAATGTGTCCGCCCTTGACAAGAAACGTGGGGGGTTGAACGCAATTGTTGGCGTGACTGCGGTCAAACAAGATCTGGTCATCTCCGCCTACAAACCCAACGGTGGCTTGGAGCAACGTTTCGCACAACGCGGGGCCACACCGGAATCGGCATGGGACTTTGTTCAGACCCACCTAAAGCAACTACCCGTGGTGAAGATGAGGAACGGCGAACTGGAGTTTGTCGCTGAGCGTGATCCGCGCATCCTGTTTGACCGAATGGTGGCGTGGTTCGTGAGACATAGCGCGCCCGTGCCGTTTTCCAGTCAGGAGTTTCGAGACGGTCTGCGTAGTCGCTTCCCCGACCGCGACGGCATGGTTTTTCTGTCTGACCAAGTGGCCGAGTATGACAAGAAGCGTGCCCAAGTCGCCCAGGCTCCGCAGATGGATCTGTTTGTTTCTGACGAGCGCAGCGCCATCGACTGGTTGACCGACTTCTTGAAGCGCCGTCCCTCGACCTATCAAGAGGTCCATCCTGAGCTCACTGCTCAACTTGGCGCCGGTTGGAAGAAACACGAAGCCAAGCCTGAGCTGATGGCACTGCTGGAAAACAACTTCCTGAAATACGACGGCACTGGCGAAGTGCCCAGCCAGATTCACAGCTACCTCTCCACCAACCACAAGGATCTGCGTGGTCTGGAGAAAAGCGACCCGCGCCTGATCGCAAAAGCCAAAGACCGTTGGTTTGTGCCTGATCCGAACAAGGCACAAGATCTGGAGAAGAAGCGCGAAAAGGCACTGCTCAAGGAATTCCAGGAGTACGAGGCCTTCACTGGCCGCCGCCTCAAGGAGTTCCGTCTGGAAGCGCTGCGCGCCGGCTTCAATGATGCCTGGGGCAAGAAGGACTACCAAACCATCCTTGCTGTAGCACAAAAGATCCCCGAGCAGGCACTCCAAGAAGACGAAAAGCTGCTGCGGTGGTATGACTATGCTCTGACACGTACCGAGGATGGCCTATGAGGCCATTCCTGATTTCGGCAAAGGTCGCTGTGCAATGAACCAGGACGAATTGCTGGCACGGCTTAACGGCATCGAATGGATTGATTTCGAGTGCAAGCGAGCCCAGCGTGGTGTGCCGGAGGATGCCTACAAGACCGTGTCTGCCTTTGCTAATACTGCGGGCGGCTGGTTGGTGTTCGGTGTCAGTGAGGCCAACGGCCAGCTGGAAGTGACCGGCGTCTCGGAGCCGGACAAGGTCCAGAATGATTTCCTGGCGGTGCTGCGCGGTGGGCAAAAGCTGAATCGGGTGATTGTGGTCGATGCCCATCGTTTCGAGATCGACGGCAAGCATGTATTTGCCTTCCATGTGCCAGAGCTATCCCGGTCTGAAAAGCCTGTCTACCTCAAGGGCGACCCCCGGCAGAGTTACATTCGGCGTGCGGCGGGGGATGAACAGGTTACCCAAAGTGAGCTGGAACGCTTCCTGCGTGATGCCGCGCAGGACAGATACGACGGCGTGGTACTCACCGACATCCCGGTCGACCAGTGCTTTGATGAAACCACCGTGCGTTGGTACCAGGAACAGTTTGCCCGGCGTAATCCCGAGCACGTGGAGATCACTGATCCGATTGCCTTTCTTCTGAACTGGAATTTTGTGGTTGAACAGGGTGGCAATACATTGCCAACCCGTGCTGGCGTGCTGCTGTTTGGTACTGGCCGCTATGTTCGCCAGATTCTGCCCCGCCCTGTGCTCGACTATCAGCGTATTGATACCAGCTTCGGCAACTGGTCGGCCGATCAGCGCTGGCATGACCGCTATGTGTTTGAAGAAAACATCTTCCAGACCTGGCAAGGGCTGGTGGCGCGTTATATGCGCATTGCCGAACATCCGTTTTCACTCGACCCGGCAACACTGCGCCGCAACGACGATCCGCCGGACTATGTGGCCTTTCGCGAAGCGGCCATCAACCTGCTGATCCACCAGGATTACGGTGATCACGGCCGCAAGGCATCCATCAAGCTCTTTACCGACCGCACGGTGTTCTGGAACCCCGGCGATGCCTTTGCCACCGAAGCGGAGTTGCTGGACCCGACCGAGAAGGAAGTGCGCAACCCTGCCATCGTGAAGGCCTTCCGCCGTATTGGTTTATCAGACCAGGCTGGTACCGGGATTCGCGCCATCTTCCGCAACTGGCACGAGCTGGGGCGCACGCCGCCACGACTGAACAACGACAAGGCACGCAAGGAGTTCGAGCTGGAGCTGATCAACCAGCCGTTGGTCACCGATGCCATGCAGCGTTTTCGTGAAACCCTGGGCGCGACCCTGACGCCGGAGCAGGCCGACGCGCTGGCCTTGGCACTGACCCTGCCGCAAGACGAGCCATTGACCCTCACCGCAATCCGCAGCCTGGGCATCAGCACCACCCAACAAGCCCGGGCAGTGGCTGATCATCTGGTGCTGCAGCAGCTGCTCGACAAGCTCAGTGATACCCAATACCAGGTGCGGGAGGAAATCCGTCAGCGTTTTGCTCGTGAGGCAGAAGCTCCGGCCGGGGACCAAGTCGGGACCAAGTCGGGACCAAGTCGGGACCAAGTCGGGATCATGTCGGGGCTCAGTGCTGAACAACGCACGGTGTTGATGCGATTAGAGGATGAGCACGATATCGCCACCCTGATGGAATGGGCAGGACGCAGTAATCGCAGCAAGTTCCGAGAGGCGGTACTGACCCCCTTACTGGAGTTGAACCTTGTTGAGATGACCCAGCCGGACAAGCCTCGCTCCAGTAAACAACGCTATCGACTCACCGAGCAAGGCGAGGCGCTGCGTGATGGTGACGGCGAATGACACGGCGACCAGGCGATTACACCATTGGCGATTGGTGCTGGTTCGTCCGGCAGGCAACTCCGTGCCGCGTCGTTGAACGCCAGGACGTGTGGGGCGAAGTGGCCTATCGTGTGTGGCTGCCGGCCAAGAATACGGTGGTGCGTGCCCGCGCCCAGGATCTCGATGACCTGGCAGCGGTGCGCCCGGCGGTTGAGCAGATCCTGCATACGGCGGCATCCGCAAAGCTGTTGGATGCTTTGGAAGACAACTTGCTGCTGGCCCCCGTCCAGTCCAGTGTGGTGCCGCTGCCCCACCAGCTGTACGCGCTGAACCGGGCCATGAGCCGCGACCGCATTCGCTACCTGCTGGCCGACGAGGTGGGCCTGGGCAAGACCATCGAGGCTGGCCTGATCCTGCGCGAGCTGAAGCTGCGCGGCATGGTGCGACGGGTGCTGGTGGTGGCCCCCAAAGGCCTGATCCGGCAATGGCAGGCGGAGATGCGTTTGCATTTCGGCGAGCACCTGCGCTTTATCGAAGCCACCGAGCTGGCAGCCTTTCGCGCCTGGCGCGCTGAGGGCACCCAGAACGACGACAACCTCTGGGCTATGCACGACCAGGTGATCGTGTCGCTGGACTCGGTCAAGCCCATTGAGGGCCGCCGTGGCTGGAGCCTGGAACAACTCAACACCTACAACCGCGAGCGATTCGAAGATCTGGTTTCCGCCGGCTGGGATCTGGTGATCATTGATGAGTCCCACCGCATGGGTGGCAGTACCGACCAGGTCGCCCGCTACAAGCTGGGCGCCGCTCTGGCAGAAGCTGCCCCTTACCTGTTGCTGCTGTCCGCTACGCCACACCAGGGCAAGACTGATCAGTTTTTGCGCCTGATGCAGTTGCTCGACCGCGAGGCCTTTGTTGATGAAGGCAGCATCCACCGTGACCGGGTGCAGCCCTTTGTCATCCGCACCGAAAAGCGTTCCGCCATCAACGCCGATGGCCTGCCCTTGTTCAAGCCACGCTCTACGCGGCTGCAGGCGGTTGCCTGGCAGGCACGGCACACGGCGCAGAAGCAGCTGTATGACGCAGTCACCGACTATGTGCGCCACGGCTACAACCAGGCCATGGCCGCCAAGCAGCGCCACATCGGGTTTCTGATGATCCTGATGCAACGGCTGGTGACCTCCAGCACCGCAGCCATCCGTGCCACGCTGGAGAGACGCCAGGCCTTGCTGGATGCGCCACAGCCACAGGCTACGCTGTTTGATAGCGTGGACCTGGACGAGTGGGCTGAGCTCGACGGGCAGTCACAACTCGACGTGGCGCTGCAGGCCAGCAACTGGGAGCAGGAAAAAGCCGAAGTCGAGATGCTGCTTGATCTGGCTCGGGAAACCGAGCGGCAAGGCACCGATGCCAAGGCCGAAGCGCTGCTGGAGCTGATCTACAAGCTGCAACAGGAAGAGAACGACCCTGAACTGAAGGTGCTGGTGTTCACTGAGTTTGTGCCCACCCAAGCCATGCTGGCCGAGTTTCTGGAAAGCCGCGGGTTTTCCATTGTCCTGCTTAACGGCGGCATGGATCTGGAGGCGCGCACCCGCGCCCAGCAGGCATTTTCTCGCGACGTACGGGTACTGATCTCTACCGACGCCGGTGGTGAAGGCCTGAACCTGCAGTTCTGCCATGTGATCGTCAACTTCGATATGCCCTGGAACCCGATGCGTCTGGAACAGCGAATCGGCCGCGTTGACCGTATTGGACAGCCCCATGTGGTGCGCGCCATCAACTTCGTGCTGGAAGACACGGTGGAGCACCGGGTGCGCGAGGTGCTGGAACAGAAGCTGGAGATCATTGCCCAGGAGTTCGGAGTCGATAAAGCCGCCGACGTGATGGACTCCGTGGAAGTCGAGCCGCTGTTTGATGAGCTGTTTGTGTATGGCTTGCAAGATCCAGCGTCCATCGACAAGGAGTGCGACGCAGTCATCAACCAGGTACGCGAGAAAGTGGCCGCAAGCCGTGCCGATACGGATCTGTTGACCGATGATCACTCGCTGGAAGCGGTTGAGTCCCAGAAATGGCGGGACCACCCAGCGCAGTACTGGCTGGAGCGTGCGGTAACAACCGGCTTGCCCACCCGTGGCGGCGCAGCGGAGCAGTCAGACCATACCTGGCGTTTAATGTGGGCGGATGGCAGTGAATCTTTCCCTGTCTGCTTTGATGCGCGAACCGCTGAGCAGAACCCGGAGATGGAGTGGATCACGCTGGAAGATCCCCGAGCCCGTGCGCTGATCGGCGATCTGCCGCGCTGCGTGGCCGGCCAGCCGCTGCCTGTTGTTCAGGTAACCGGTCTCCCTGACACCATACAGGGCACCTGGTCGCTGTGGAGCGTGAGCCTGGCTGCTTCCAACAGCTCGGCCAACTTCATCCGGCGTCGTTTCCTGCCGATCTTTATTACCGATGATGGACGCAGCTTTGTTCCCACCGCCAAGCGGATCTGGGATCTGTTGCTGACTGAAGAGGTGCGCCTGACGGCGGACCCGGACAGTGAGCATGCAGCCGCACTCTTTGAGCAATCGCTGACGGCAGCCAAAGGTCAGGGTGAGCGGCTGTTCTCCGAGCTGCTGGAAGAGCACCGAACCTGGCTTGCCGAGGAACGTGAGCGCGCCCGCTATGCCTTCGAGTCGCGCTTTCAGGCCATTGGCCGAATCGGCCTGCCTGCCGTCCGCGAGCACCGGCGTAAGCGCCTTGAAACCGAACATCAGGCCCGTATGGCAGATCTCGCGGAAGCAGAAGCCTGCACGCCAGAGCTGAATGCCGTGCTGATACTGCGCATTGGCTCGGCGGGAGGGGCCGCAGCATGACGTACTTATCCAAGGACAATGTCGCCCACCGCAGCACGCTGCTGGCTGAACGCATTTTGAAGGAATTCCCGTCCGACCTGGCCCGGCTGTGGATTGTGGCGGACCCGGACAACGTGCTGCTGGACGAGCAGGTACTGGCCGGACTGCGTGAACGCGGCTTCGAGGTGCTGCCGTTTGAGGACAGCATCGCCTTTCGTGCCGAATACGAAGAACGCTACCGCGCCGCCTGGGAGGCTGGAGAGCCCAATGCACCCGGCGCCCTGGTCATCCAGGTGCGCGATTCCAGCACTGCGGAGCTGCCTTGGGATTACTTACGCCAGGCGCGCAAGGTCAGTCTCTCGCTCGCAGAGCTGTTTCCAAAACTCAGCTATACGGTGCTCAGGCAGCTGGGTAGTGAGATCTTGCCGTCGCTGTTCGAGGTGCAGGCGCGCCACGCGACTCAGGCGATGGGCGAAGCCGCCACAAAAGAGTTTGTGCTGACGCACATCTACCGGGTAAGCCCCCACTTGATTAGCCGCCCAGAGGATTTGTGGCGTGAGCTGCTGCGGCTGCACTATCGCGAGACGCTGCTACCTCAGACCCTGGCCGAGCATATCCACCAAGTATTGGCTGACCGACAGGTGTTCGCCAGCAGCCCGATTGCCGAGCTGTTCTCCAACAGAAGTTATGCGCTGCGTGTGGTGCAGGACGCCTGGTACCGCTACCTGAACAAACTGGGGCTGATCGGCAGGCGCACGGCGGAGCCGGTAGCGCCGGACTACATACCGCAGCTCGACATTCCCTTCGAACATCACGACATCCGCGTCATCGTTGATTCGATGTTCCTGGACGGCACGCTACACCCGCTGGCCATTCAGGGCGTACCGGTCAGCTTGCCGGAATGGGCAAAGGCTGGCGTAGTGCAGGACCCGGCAGCAATGCGCAACCTGGTGCTGGAGGGCATCAAGAGCCTCAGTGAAGAGCTGCCTGGCGTCACATCGCCGCACAGGGACTGGACCCACTTTGCGCGGCGGCTTGGTGAAGTAATTTCGCGCTTCCATAGCCTGGATGCCGTGCGTGCAGAAGGTCTGAAGGCGGACATGAAGGATCTGGTGGCTCGCGCCGACAGTGAGCTGCAAACCTGGGTTCAGGCGCACTACGCTGACCTACCTTCCCTGCCCGCTGCCAAGGGGCCGGTGATGGTGCATCAAGTGCCGCGCTACCTGGCGATGCGCCGAGCAAACGGTGAGGAAAAAATTGCGCTGGTCGTCTTCGACGGGTTGGCTGTCGATCAGTGGACACAGATTCGCGAGAACCTCATCCAGCATGCGCCGCGTCTGATGTTTAATGAAAACGCCTGCTTTGCCTGGCTGCCTACGCTGACATCCATTTCCAGGCAGGCGTTATTCTCCGGCCTGCGCCCACGCGAGTTCGCTGAGCACATCGAGACAACCTCAAAAGAACCTCAGCATTGGACCCGATTCTGGCAGGACCAGGGATTGCGTGCCAACGAGATCCTCTATCGAAAGGCGATCAAGCGCACTGATGAGCTGCCGGAGTTGCAGGAGCTGCTCTCGAATCCTGCCCTGAAAGTCGCCGGCCTGGTGGTGGATACCGTGGATGAAATCATCCACGGCGCTGTGCTCGGCAAACGCGGAGTGGCTGCGCAGATCAACAGCTGGTGTGAGTCGGGGTTTGTTGATCGGCTGTTAGCAATGCTGCTCGACCAGGGCTTCCACATTTACCTGACTGCCGACCACGGCAATGCGGAAGCCGTGGGCATTGGCCGCCCAAATCAGGGGGTTGCCTCGGAGCTGCGCGGCGAACGGGTGCGCACCTATCGCAGTGAAACTATGATTGCCGAGACAGCAACTGCGATACCGGCCAGCTTTCGTCTGGATATCGCTGGACTGCCGGCCAACTTCATGCCGCTGTTTGCAGGAGAGCGCGGAGCCTTTGTTCCAAAGGGGGACCAGGTGGTGGTTCACGGTGGCATGTCCCTGGAAGAACTTATCGTGCCCTTTGTGAAAGTGAGTTACGTCAATTGAAAACGACCAATCCGCCTGCCCCAAAAATCGGCTTTGACCGATACATAGCGCTGGAGTGGGCATCAGCGGCTTTACGGATGCGTGCAGGCCTGGCTGAACCCGATGACTTGAATGCCCTGCTGGATGAGGCTGGGCTCGGCGTGGCGGCGCGCAAAAAGACGCGCACCGTACTGAATCGCCTATGGCTCGAACCACGACCGGAACTGGCCAGCTTCGCTGAACGCGGTATCGCCCTCTACAAGGCCAACCCTGGCGTTCCAACCGCTGCCTTGACCTGGGGAATGGCAATCGCCAGTTACCCATTCTTCGGCAAGGTCGCTGAATTGGTGGGCCGCTTGTCCGCACTCCAGGGAGACTGCGCCTCGACAGAAGTCCATCGTCGTATGAGCGAAGTCTATGGTGAACGGGAAGGCACCTACCGCATGACCAACATGGTCCTGCAGTCGCAAGCCAACTGGGGCGCCATCGAGCGCGCGGAGAAAGGCAATCGCCTGGTCCGCCTGAAACCCCTGGTGCTCAATGATGCCGAGACGATCGCCTGGCTGATCGAGGCTGCCTTGCGCTACGGCGGCAAATCGGTGTCCGTGCCAGCCCTGTCATCCTTGGCCGTGCTCTATCCATTCGTTCTCGATCAACCGTTGGGCTACTTGGCGTCACAAAGCCCGAGCCTGACGCTCCACGCCCAAGGCCCTGGCAGCCAGGTGGTCGGCTTGCGGACGGATGACTAAGACTTGATTCAAGACGAAAACGTATCGATCCAAGAGAGCGATCAACCTGAGCCGTTCTTCATAACCGAAGACGTGGAAGTAATCGAACTTCACGTTGTCGAGAACCTCCAGGTGCACCGGCAGGCAAGCGCCTTCGGCCATCAACTCCTCCAGGACTGTCGCGGCACTGCACCCTGCTGATGACGGAGAAGCAGCACCCCGACGATCAGCATCTTTGTTGTCGAGCTTCTGGCGGTAAGCCAGGCCTGTGCCGGAAGGCCGGCATGACCTACATCCCACTGAGCCAACGCTGAGACTAACCCCGCGCGGACCCACCGACAGACCAAGGCCACGCTTGCTGAGGTTCAGCCGCAGCCTTGGCGCGAGGGTGATACGGCGCTGGGATCGAAAAGCCATAAACCCTCCCTGAATAACGTCTGGTCCACGAAACCAAAAAAGAAACTGCCCCTGCTGTGTAGGCAGGGGCATAGTATTCTCAGTTCCGACTGGTACTGAATGCCCTCATCCCCTGTCCGTAGAGCTTCGTCTCGGCCTTGCAGAGGTACGATGCCCGGTAGAAGGCCTCCTCAAAGCTTTTCGCATCATCTCGGTCGACCCAGTACCACGGGTTCTGTGGAACATGAATCCAGGGTTCCTGGGGGTTCCACGCCACCCCTAACGCGCTGTACCAGGCCCGAGAGATACGGCTGATAAGGTTCTCGTTGGACGAGCATGCCCTTCCTGGCCTGTGATAGGCCTCGCGGTTGAAAATCAGGAAGAAATGATAATGCGGTTTGCCATTGTCGCCGACCTCACGGCACCAGACGTAGCGAACCTTAGTTCCTGGCCTCCAGCCGCTCCGAAGCTTCATTTCTTGGTCGTGCTTGATAATGGCCTTGAGGGCAGCGATGAACCGCCGAATCAGGCTCTGATGGTCTTGCAGCGTCATACGGTCGCTGATCGCTGTAGGGATGACCGGGTCAACACGGAAGGCCAGCACTCGCTGGTAGTCGCTGGTGGCTCGCTCTAGCGTGTCTTGGAGCGCCTGTAAGTATTCACTCACCATGGGTAAGGCCCTCTCTTGGACATCCATCCCGTTGAACGAGGCGGAGTGAGTCAGGTGAAGGTTGGGATTGGTGGGGTGTCTCGTAGTCATTTTCAAATCTCCAGTGACATGAGTAAACGCCGATGCCTTGTCGGTCATCGGCGCTGATATCAGGCACGATTAATCCTCCAGCTAATGCTGGATTCAGGGTTGGTAGGTGGGTGGATGCTGCTGTTGCTGTGACTCTTCCCTTGCTCGCTTGGATTCGGGGCTGAAGGCCCCTCCCTGCTCTCTTGATTACGGTAATAACAATTAAACAAGGGCCGTAAATGCTGATGCGAGGACCAGAAATGCAGGTGGGCACTGATGGGACAGCGGGGATGAAGGCGGATTCTCCGCTCTTTAATTAAATCAGGTCTTACTAAAAAAGGATACTAGGTGGACTCGCCATCCCGACATTCGATGCCGAGTTGAATCCATGCCACCACCTCACTCTCGACCCAGGCCACGGCCCGAGTGCCAAGCTTGATGGGCTTGGGGAAAAGCCCGAGGTTCATGTACTTGTAGACCGTGGACCGACCGAGTCCGGTGCGGTCCATGACCTCCTTAATGCGGATCAGTTTCATGCTCATGACGAACTCCTGTGATTCGTTCATGAGATGAAGCAGGCGAGTATTACTTTACATTAATTTTCCTTACCCCCCGCAAGCACATTAAATTCCACAGGCAATGAAATGTTGACGCTGCGGATAGAAATGAGGACATTATTGAGATACATGACTCCATCCGATGGGCGAAAGTGAACATCTAGTTTCCATAATTCATTTCCTTCATGCTTTAACGGTTCTACTGAAAAGAAGGCAACAGCAAAATCGCAATCGAACTGCTGCTGCTCGACTTGTTTCAAAACGTAATATAGCTCCACTGCTAGGTGGTGTGCCAAGGCATAGATGAAGGTGTGGAAATCGACAGCATCTTGGCTGTCATCAGCCACAACCAAGGATGAACAGTCCCTCTTAATTGTCGTCATTATAGAACCGATGGGGTCGCTGGGTTTTCCCCGCCCATGCTCGATCTCGACCCAATGGTTGGAAAGTAGCATAACGGCATAGCTGAGGATATGAGCTTTGAGGATGGATCCCATGCCTAGCCGGTGAAACTCCAAAACTTCGTCGACTACCGGCTCCAAGAATTTTAGTGGGGGGAGCAGAGATCGTGCATTTTGGAGCAGGTGGTTGTAGGTATTCGCGTAGCGATTCTTCAAGAGCATGCTCTCCCATTGGGCTTCATGCTCTTCTAAACCCAAATCTACGACAGTGATCTCATCGATCTTTTCACGTATCTTCTCGGCATTCTCAATCACCTCGCTGGCGACCAAGGCTGCATCATAGAAGCCCGAAAGGAAGTTTTTATTCCCAGGCCGACCAGTGGAACTGATAATTACTGATAGACCTCTGGAGTCTTCTCCCATAAGAAGAGGGTGAGCCAGATTGAGAAAAAAAACGGAACGCATACTCCCTTCTTGGCTTCTCAATACGCCTGGCTCATGATTGGCAATGACCCCAAGCTTCTTGAGCTTGGAAAGTTGGCTTTTCAACCTTTCCTTCGTCATTCCAGTGACTGATCTGAGATTCCCAAAACTTACGCCTCTGACAATTCCTGGTGTGTCTGCATGGGCGAGGAGAACAGTCAGCAGCCAATAAGTAGCAGGGACTAAAATATTGGATCTCTGCTCGCCGCTCATCAGGTTTTGTGTCTTTTCTTTGCGGGATGCCCGGATAGTAATTGCATTGCGGCAGAGCGCTTCGATTTCCGGCTGGTGGGGAGGTATAGTCGCATCCAACTTTTCGAGACTGCGAAGAAGCCTTGACGAGACACGGTGGCTAGAGACAGGGCGTCCCCTGCCATGGCGAACAGTCTCACAAGAGAGATAGCCGTTTACTTTCAAGGATGCCAGTGCCTTTTTCGCATGCTGGGGCGACAACCCAAGGCGGTTGTTGAGCTCCAACAAGGTGCACGTAAGCATCTGATCAAGCCCAAAGACCATCGACCACTGAAGTAAAAACCAGCGCTCTTCCGGGCCCAAGCCAGGTTCTACATAGTGAAGGATGCGAGTGTCCATGAGTACATGGTAACACCATTTTCCTTTTTTTGTTCCGAAATGAACCCTAGCACCATACCAGCTTAGCACTGGTATGGTCACAGTGTGATTGTTCATGTATATTTACGGGTGGTTGCACGTAGCGAAGCATATTGCATTCGGAGAAGGCCATGGAGCGCTGTCACGCTGAGCATCAGTCACTACTTAACTGGATGACTAATGAAAACCAGGATCAAATAGACTGGATAGTGGACTATCTCTACAAGAAAAATATGCAAGCGTTTCTAGGGGGTTTTTTTACCCTTGATGGTAGCAATCAAACACTTATAAAAATATTTGAGAAGGAACTTCCCAATGCTGAATTTCGCGAAATTATAAGGAAGATGCGAGCCGCCTGGCATCAACAATCATACCGGAAGAAAAAAGGTAAGCAGGTCAGCTTTCAGCTTCCCGAAAAAACAGTCAGCGAATTGGAAAAAATAGCGAAAGATAGAAGTCATTCAAGGACACAAACGTTGCGACAGATCATCCACGATGCAGCAAATCAAAATCAACGCTTAAACAAGCAATCAAAGAAAAAAATCGAAACTCTGCAGAAGAATTTAAAAGCGCTAAGCGGCGAAAAGGCCGCGGCTGAAAAAATTCGCAACAAAATCATCAACACCCTCTCAGAAAAGCTCGCCGAAGAGGTCATGCTCAGAAGTTTATATGAAGAAGCCATGGGGCCAATAAATAAAGAAGAGCTGGAAGAATTTAAAAATGAAAAATTTAACGAGACTCTACGGAAGAGAATCGAAGAAATTTTAGAGCCAATATCAGATATTCGCCTACTTAGGACTGGAATTAAACCAATTAGAGCCTACTTATCAACAACACAAAACCTTTTGGAGGATAAGACACATTCTGATGGATAGACGAACGTTTAGTTAAACCAAGATAAAGGAAAAACAGGTTTAATGCTTAACGAATAATCTCCACTCGCAGCCCAGCTCAAGCCAGTTTCTTTTAGCTTGGCTCAAGCAGTCGATTAAGCTCACGCGCTTAAGCGGAAGAGAGATCATCATGCGAGCACTCAACCCCACAGAATCGAGGCGTTATGGTTTCTTACTCGAGGCGTGATTTACTTAGGCGCGTGCAGGAAAAGGCGCTTGAATAAGAAGAAAATAAGAACGTGGCTATAATCCACACGGAGGTAATCTTTCTCCAAGAGGGGAAAATGCCCCAGAAGGATGAGGTAATGCCTTTAGGCCCTCGCTAATACCGTCTCCGGTAGTAGAAATCCGTAGGGATGTGGCTCGATCTGATCGATACCAGTCACCAGCAGCTACTATTACTCTACGCGCCCTAAAGCAATGTCGTTGTCAATGGCGCAGCCTGAAGCTGATGAACGTGATGCTCAATCTGAACACCAGGATGAGCCGAGTTACGGTGATGCTCGGCACGCCCATCATAGGTGCCTACCGGTAAATTCGCTACGCCAATTTCATGCTGCATTATTCGACGCGATGGAACGAACTGCCGATCGCACGGGCCAAGTAAAAGAGCCCTGGCAGTAGCCAGGGCAGGCGCGATGAGACGCGATATTTTGGCGAACCCATGGAGAACGCGAATCCAAAGCGTCTCTCGCAGGGGGAAACCTGCAATAGGGAGCCATACGCCGAGTCGGCCTGCAGAAAGAAGCCCGACCACTGGGGCCGGGCTTGCTAACAACGCTTCCCTATCAAACCAACCTTAGGCTTCCTGCCCAAGCATCCTTGGTTCTGAGCGCTCCATCGCTCGGCCTTCCCTGTAGGGCTCTCCCTAGCCCGTTATCCACCAAGGTAGTAGACCTGAACGAAAACCGTGTTAACCCACGTTATGAAGCGCTGTAAGTCTTCGCTTGTCAGCGTCAGAGCTATAAGTCCGTAGATCATCAAAACAGATTGTCCCCCCGACCCGCATGGCCTTCCCTTGTTGGTGACGAAGCCTACAAGAGACTTGGCCATGCTGAGCCGAGAGGACTTTCTCATGATAAAGCAACTTCACCAGCGAGGCGCTCACCTCGTGGACATCGCCCATCAGATCGGCTGCTGTGAACGTACCGTACGCCGTCATCTGGGCCGCGAGGCAGCGCCGACCGGCCGTCCGACCAAGCCACGAGCGAGCAAGCTGGATTCCTACAAGCCGGTCATCGATCAGCTGTTGGCCGATAACGTCTGGAACGCCACGGTGATTTTCCAGTTGATCCGTGAGCAGGGCTATACCGGCGGTAGCACCATGGTGCGGATGTACGTCCAGCCCAAGCGAGCTCTGCGGCCCAGCAAGCAGACCGTGCGCTTCGAGACCCCGCCCGGCTTCCAGCTACAACATGACTGGGGCGAGATTGAAACGGTGGTGGCCGGTGAGCGCTGCAAGGTCAACTTCGCGGTTAACACGTTGGGCTATTCGCGCCGCTTCCATGCCTGGGCAGCGCCCAGCCAGGATGCCGAGCATACCTACGAAGCGTTGGTGCAGGCCTTCCGTCACTTCGGCGGCGTGCCGCGCACGGTGCTGGTAGATAACCAGAAGGCCGCGGTACTCAAGCATGACCGGGATCACCGCGTCATCTTCAATGCCGGCTTTCTGCAACTGGCCAACCACTACGGTTTCGCCCCCAAGGCATGCCGCCCGCAGCGTCCACGCACCAAGGGCAAGACCGAGCGCATGGTGGGCTACGTGAAGCAGCATTTCTTCCAGCGCTACCGGCAGTTCGAGAGCTATGCCCATCTCAACCAGCTGCTCCAGCAATGGCTGGAGCGAGTGGCCGATCAGCGACCGCTACGGCAGTTCCGGCAAACTCCGGCCGAACGTTTTACCACCGAACTGGAAGCCCTCCAGACGCTGCCGACAACGGACTTCGATACTCGTTACCATGATCTGCGCCAGGTCGGCTGGGACGGCTACATCGAAGTGCGTGGCAACCGCTACAGCGTGCCCGATGGCTACTGCGGCCAGGCCGTAGTGATTCGCTTGAGCCTGGATGACGAACTGAGCGTTTATACCCCGGCCGGTGACCGGATCGCCCAGCATCGCCTCCAGGCCCCACAGGCCGGCTGGCGCACCGTGCCGGAGCACCATGCCGCCCTGTGGCAGCAGACCCACGCCGTTCAGCAGCGCGACCTGAGCGTCTACGAGGAGGTGCTGTGATGGCCCTGGATCAGCTACTCAACCGCCTGAAGATGGAGCACCTGCAGGCCTCGCTCGACAGCCTCTGCGAGCACGCCAGCAAGCAGGACCTGAACTACCGCGAGTTCCTCGAGCAGGCCCTCGCCCAGGAGTGGGGCGGCCGCCACCAGAAGGGACTTGAGTCCCGCCTGAAGCAGGCTCGACTGCCCTGGATCAAGACCCTGGAGCAGTTCGACTTCAGCTTCCAGCCCAGCATCGATCACAAGATCGTGCGCGACCTGGCCGGCCTGGGCTTCGTCGAACGTGGCGAAAACGTGGTGCTGCTCGGCCCGCCCGGGGTGGGCAAGACGCACCTCGCCGTGGCGTTAGCAGTGAAGGCCGCCGAAGCCGGCCACCGCGTGCTGTTCATGACTCTGGATCGATTGGTCAGCACGCTGATGCGCTCACGGCAGGAGAACCGCCTGGATCGCCAGCTCCAGCAGCTGACCTACCCCAAGGTGCTAGTGCTCGACGAGATGGGCTACCTGCCCATGACTCGCGAAGAGGCCAGCCTGTTCTTCCGCTTGATCAATCGGCGCTACGAGCGAGCCAGCACCATCCTGACCTCGAACAAATCGTTCATGGACTGGGGCGAGATCTTTGGCGATCAGGTCATCGCTACGGCGATCCTGGATCGGCTGCTGCACCACTCGACCACGCTGAACATCAAGGGCGAAAGCTACCGGCTGAAGGACAAGCGACGCGCCGGACTGGTGACCACCCAAGCCAAGAAGGAGGACGACCCCTCACACGACCCTGAATCTGTTCCGATAAAAGAGCACTGATGAAAACCGGACAATCTGTATTGATAAAAAGCGGGCAACCTTCGCTGACGTTGACACGCTTCTTTTTGTTGCAATCTCGACACGGTCACTAGGCGGGGTTGATCAGCCCCGCATCCTCATCGTTGCCCGGCCGGTTCACGGCCCGGCTCACCGCCCAATGCTCGATCAGTGACGCATCCAAGTGGCGCACCACATGCCGAATCGTCTCCCGATCCGTCAGGTCGGGATCGAGCCATGGCTCGAGGCTCGCGTCGTCCAGGATCAATGGCATGCGGTCGTGCACTTCAGCGGCGGTACCGCGTGCAGGCGCGGTGAGGATTGCACAGCCCAGGCTGCCATCCTCGCGCTCGGTACGGGTAAGGTAGTGCGGCTGCTTGCCGGTTTCGGTCACTAACCACTCGAACCAGCCGTCGGCGGGAATGAGACAGCGCTGCTTTGCGAAGGCGTAATTGAAGTAGCCGCTGGCGGCCACCGTCTCGACTCGGGCATTGATTGGCTGTGCTGCCTTGCCCTTGGCCCACTTCGGCCGGTAGCCCCACCACAGCTCAAATTGCTCGGGTGGGGCTTCATGCGCCACCTGACGAAACCCGCTGATCCAAGTTCCCGGCGGGATATTGTAGCGAGGCGGCGGTCCCTCCTCTGCTATCACGACACCCATCCGCCGAGCGAGCTTGGGATAGGCGCTGTAGGAAGCGAAACGGCCACACATGCGAGACGTCTCCACAATGCCGACAGAAGATCCATCATCCCCATCTTTTCGCTTGATAGCCACTGCGCCAGCGCTTGGGTAGAATGTTCCCTTCACTCCAAGCTACCTGCCAGACAAGGGCGGCATCGTACAACCTCAGCCAAACGGGGAGTACTCTGGGGAGTAAAGTCACGCCTGGCTGCTCATTTTTCCCGCAAGCGCCTGATTGGATTATGAAAATTATTCACGCACTATTTTCAGATCCAGAATATCGAGTGATGTCAGAACATTGTCGATAAAAACGAGTTAAGACAGGCCAAGTGGAGGGTATCATGGGGGGCTGGTTTTTGAATTACGGGCGAGCACATTTATGTGTTCGTGCACACCTGACGAGCCATCTATGACAACCGCCACTTGGTTTATTCTGATTGGTTTGTTGCTGTTGATTGTAGGATTTACCTTCTCCTACATCAAAAGCGTGCCAGCCACTTCCGCCATTATATACCTTTCCGTCGGTTTCATCGTGGGGCCGATGGGTTTTGAGTTGTTCCATTTCAATCCATTCCAAGAATCGGCTTTATTAGAACTTTTGACCGAAATAGCCGTTCTGATTTCCTTATATTGTGCCGGCGTGAAAATGCCTGCGCCGGTGTCCATGAAGCGATGGCGAACGCCTCTGCAGCTGGCGACGTTTTCGATGGTGCTTACCGTCGGACTAGTGACGCTGTTCGGTTACTACGGGCTCGCTCTCCCCCTTGGGGCTGCCGTGTTGCTGGGTGCTGTTGTGGCACCAACCGACCCAGTCCTGGCGACCGAGGTTCAGGTGCGTCACGCTGATGACCCTGACGAACTCCGCTTTTCTTTGACCTGCGAGGCCGGAATGAACGACGGCAGCGCCTTCCCGTTCGTGATGCTCGGCCTGGGGTTGCTGGGTCTGCACGATCTTGGCGATGCCGGTTGGCGGTGGCTGGCAGTCGATGTGTTCTGGGCAAGCGGTACAGGCATCGGCATCGGAATCTTGGCCGGCTCCGGTGTCGGTTGGCTGGTAACCAAGATACGCACTAGCTATGCAAACACTGCTTTTCTGGAAAGTTTTCTCGGTTTGGGGCTGATCGCATTCGCATACGGAATCAGTCTGTTAGTGAATGCCTGGGGGTTTCTGGCCGTTTTTTGTGCCGCAGTCGCTCTGCGCCATACCGAATTGAAATTGGCCGGCCTCATGCAAGGTTACTCGACAGCTGTCGAGGCACGCCGTGAAGGTGAGCCGCAAGCGCATGTGCACGTCAGCGAAAGCTCTCTAGCCTTTAATGAGCACCTCGAACGGCTGGCAGAAATCGTGCTGGTCTTACTGCTCGGAGGTTCGATCTTTTGGGACTCCTGGAGTTGGCGAGCCGTGGGTTTCGCGGCATTTCTGTTTTTTATTGCCCGCCCCATCAGCGTGCATCTTGGCGTACTCGGGAGCAGGGCGCCTAAGCGGATGCGCAACCTCATGGGTTGGTTTGGTGTTCGTGGTATCGGCTCACTGTACTACCTGATGTACGCCATCCAGCATGGGCTGCCAGAGGAGATCGCACTGGAGCTGATACACTTGACGCTCGTGGTAATTGCCTTGTCGATACTGGTTCACGGGATCAGCGTAAAGCCTACCATTAAGCGTTATTGGCGTTCGCGAAAGCCTCGAATTTGATTGGATTATGAAAATTCTCCATGCCCTACTTTCAAGATTCAGAACATCGAGTCGTTCCTTAATGACGGCAAGCCGGGCGCTGCCCAATCGAAGGTTTCCTTCCAGCATCATGGTGTGGATGCGGCTGGCGGCGCTATCCGCTTGCCTTGCTGTGCCCCTGCCGGGCTGGGGGCAACCCTCGCCCGACGCCACAGCCGACGGCACGGGCGAGACGATCGTCGTCGGTGGCGATCACTTCATCCGCCCTACGAGTTCCTCGACGAGGACGGTGAGCCGGCCGGCTACAACGTGGAGCTGACCCAGGCCATCGCCGAGTTGATGGGCATCGAGGTGCGCATCGAGCTGAAGCCGTGGAGCGAGGTGCGCCGCGGGCTGGAGCAGAGTGAGATCGACATTCTCCAAGGCATGTCGTACTCCGAGGCACCTACCGAACGCTTCGACTTCTCGCCGCCCCACGCCATCGTCCACCAGTCAATCTTCGCCCGCCGCGGCGACCCGCTGGTGGAGGTCGAGGAGCTGCGCGGCAAGGAAGTGATCGTCCAGCGCGGCGACATCATGCACGACTACCTGGTCTAGAACGACATCGGCGCCGTGGTGATCCCCGTGGATACCCACGCCGACGCGCTGCGGGCGCTGGCCGCCGGTCAGCACGACTACGCCCTGGTCGCCAACCTGCCGGCGCTCTACCTCAGCCGCGAACTGGGGCTGACCAACCTGATGCCGGTGGCGCGGCCCTTCGCGCTGCGCTACGGCTATGCGGTGCGCCAGGGCGACGCCAACCTGCTGGCCAAGTTCAGCGAGGGGCTGGCCATTCTCAAGAACACCGGCCGCCACCAGGCGATCTACGACAAGTGGTTGGGCCCTTTGGAGGGCCGCGAGGGTATCCCGTGGCAGAAGGTCGGCCAGATCGGTGCGGCGCTCTCCGCACTGCTGTTGCTGATTCTGGGCGCCATCGTGATCTGGAACCGCATGCTCAAGCGCGAAGTGGCAGCGCGCACCGCGGAGCTGCACCAGCATCAGCAGCAGCTTATCCAGGCCGACAAGATGGCCTCGCTCGGCGTGCTCGTCTCGGGCGTGGCCCACGAGATCAACAACCCCAGCAGCCTGCTGCTGCTGAACCTGCCGGTGCTGCGCGACGCCTTTGCCGACGCCGAGCCGATTCTCGAAGCGCATTACCGTGACCATGGCGACTTCCCGTTGGGCGGGCTGCCCTATTCGCGGATGCGCGAGGAGATTCCCGGCATGATCGACGACATGCAGGAGGGCACCCGGCGCATCAAGCGCATCGTCGGCGACCTCAAGGACTTTGCCCGCCAGGGCGGCGACGAACAGGCCGAAAGCTTCGATCTCAATACGATGGTGGCCACCGCCGTGCGCCTGGTCGACAACTCGATCCGCCAGGCGACCAGCCGTTTCGAGACGCACTACGCCAGCGATCTTCCGGCGCTTTCGGGCAATGCCCAGCGCATCGAGCAGGTGGTGATCAACCTGGTGCTCAACGCCTGCCAGGCCCTCGAGCAGCCTGCGTAGGGAATCCGCCTGACCACACGCCACGACCGCGCCCAGGGTAGGGTCGCGCTGGAAGTGCGCGACCAGGGCCGATGCATCGCGCCCGACGCCATGCATCGGCTGACCGACCCCTTTTTCACCACCCGCCGTGAGTGTGGCGGCACCGGCCTGGGCCTCT
Source organism: Halomonas sp. MCCC 1A13316 (assembly GCF_014931605.1). Lineage (NCBI taxonomy): Bacteria > Pseudomonadati > Pseudomonadota > Gammaproteobacteria > Oceanospirillales > Halomonadaceae > Billgrantia > Billgrantia diversa. The sequence continues at coordinate 4,415,062 of NZ_CP053382.1, forward strand.
CCGTTTCCGCCGGCATCGTCGGCGAACACCAGGGCAGCCTGACCTTCGACTCCCAGCCCGGCCGGGGAACCTGTGTGACCCTGTCGCTGACGACCGCGCCCCCTACCGCGGCGGTGCCGAGCGGCGCCACCGATAGAGTCGGTGGCGCTGACACAGCAGTCGATTCTGATCTCCGGCGAGAGCGGCGTGGGCAAGGAGCTGATCGCCCGGGCGGCCCATACCCTGAGCGGCCGGCAGGGTCCACTGATCAGCGTCAACGTGGCGGGTCGGCCTCGATACGTCGAGGCCGGCCGAACAGACCCAGGCATGGGGGCTCGGCCGCAGAGGACGGACATGTAGAGCTGGATAGAAAGTATCCACACGCGAGCGCAAACGCGGCTCGGCCAAGGTCGCGTCGCCAGCTATATCCCGGCGTTGGCCCAGCAGGATCCCGAACGGCTCGGCATCGCCGTGTATACCAATGCCGGCGAACTGTATACCGCCGGTGACGCCGGGACTCCCTTCTCGATCCAGAGCATCGCCAAGGTGCTGCTGCTTACCCTCGCCCTGCGTACCATGACCATCTGTGGCATGTACGACGCGGCCGGCGACTTCGCCTAGCGTGTCGGTCTGCCGGCCAAGAGCGGTGTCGGCGGCGGTATCGTCGCGGTGGTACCGGGCAGGATGACTGTCTGCGCTTGGTCGCCGGCGCTCGACGGGAACGGCAACTGGGTCGCCGCCCAGCACGCCCTGGAGCTGTTCGCCGAGGAATTCGATTCACACCAGATGGCAACATGAGGCGCCTGGCCCGTGCCGTCGGCCGCAGCCCATGACGCGCCCACGGCCGGGCGGGTATACTGTTCCGCTCGAATGCGCAGCCATGGCGCTCGCCCCCCTTTGCCTCGTGCGAACGGGGGCATTTGCGATCCGGAGCCCGATATGTCCCAAGGTACGCTTTTCATCATTTCCGCGCCTTCCGGCGCCGGCAAGACCACTCTGGTGCGCGAGCTGATCGAGAGCCTCGATGGCATTCGGGTCTCGGTGTCGCACACCACCCGGGCCCGGCGGCGTGGCGAGGTGGACGGCGTCAACTACCACTTCGTGGAGGTCGGCGAGTTCGAAGCGATGATCGCACGCGGCGAGTTCTTCGAGTACGCCCGTGTATTCGACAACTTCTATGGCACGTCGCGGCCGGCGGTGGAAGCCCTGCTCGATGCCGGCCAGGACGTGATTCTCGAGATCGACTGGCAGGGCGCGCGCCAGGTCCGCGAGCAGATGCCCGAAGCGGTCTCTATTTTCATCCTGCCGCCTTCACGCGACGAGCTGGAGCGGCGCCTGGCCAGCCGCGGCACCGACGAGCACGCCACCATTGCCCGGCGCATGCGTGACGCAGTCAGTGAGATGTCGCACTATGACGAGTACGATTACCTGGTCATCAACGACGATTTCACCACCGCCCTGCGCGAGTTGCAGTCGCTGGTGATCGGCCGACGCCTCAGCCTGGCCCGGGTGCAGGAGTCGCATGGCCCGCTGCTGGCGGCGCTGTTGTCATAACCCAGCCGCCGGCGCTTGTCATGACCTCAGTCTCAGGCGCTTGTCCTTCCCCCGGCCGCTGGCGCTTGTCAGAGCCGCCGGGCGTCGAGTAATCTAGTCTGTCCTGTTCCACCCTGGATTGCCGCTGATTGGCTAATCCCCAAACGCTTTCGGAAGACCCCAATATGGCGCGTGTCACCGTCGAAGATTGTCTGGATAACGTCGAAAATCGCTTCAAGCTGGTGATGATCTCCACCCAGCGCGCTCGTCAGCTCTCGCGCGGTTCGCGCGACGCCCAGCTGCCGTGGGAAAACGACAAGCCCACCGTGATGGCGCTGCGCGAGATCGCCGCCGGGCTGGTCGACCATACCGTGCTGGACGAGCCGATCGAGGCGCCGGTCAGGATTCGCCGCGAAGGCGAACCGGGCATGTCCTTCGAGGAGTAAGGCTGTCACCCAAGGCGCGCTAATGTTCACCATCGACGACCTGGCCGACAGACTCGGCGGCTACCTTCCTCCCGACGAGATCCAGCAGGTCAAGCGCGCCTTCTACTATGCCGAGCAGGCCCATGACGGCCAGCGCCGGCGTTCCGGCGAGCCCTACGTGACCCACCCCCTCGCCGTGGCCAACATCCTCGCCAACATGCACATGGACCATCAGAGTCTGATGTCGGCCATGCTGCACGACGTTATCGAGGATACCGGCGTCTCCAAGGAGGCCCTTGCCGAACAGTTCGGCAAGCCGGTGGCGGAGCTGGTGGACGGCGTCTCGAAGCTGACCCAGATCACCTTCGAGGACAAGGCCGTCGCCCAGGCCGAGAACTTCCAGAAGATGGTGCTGGCGATGTCGCGTGACATCCGCGTGATCATCGTCAAGCTCGCCGACCGCCTGCACAACATGCGCACCCTGGGCGCCCTTCGTCCGGAGAAGAAGCGCCGCATCGCCCGCGAGACGCTGGAGATCTACGCCCGCATCGCCAGCCGCCTGGGTATCAACACCATCCGCGTGGAGCTCGAGGATCTCTCCTTCCAGGCCCTGCACCCGATGCGCGCCGAGCGCATCAAGCGCGCCGTCTCCAGCGCCCGTGGCCACCGCCGCTCGGCAATACGCCAGATCCAGAATGCCCTGCAGCGGAGCCTCGACGACGAGGGCCTGCCGGGCACCGTGATGGGCCGCCAGAAGCACCTGCTGTCGATCTACAAGAAGATGCGCGACCAGCGCAAGCCGTTCGCCGAGATCATGGACGTGTTCGGTTTTCGCATCATCACCGAGGACGTCGACAGCTGCTATCGCATCCTCGGCGTGGTGCACAACCTCTACAAGCCGGTACCGGGGCGCTTCAAGGACTACATCGCCATACCCAAGGCCAACGGCTACCAGAGCCTGCACACCACCCTGTTCGGCAGCGGCGGCATGCCCATCGAGGTGCAGATCCGCACCCGCGAGATGGAAGCCATGGCCAACAACGGCATTGCCGCCCACTGGCTCTACAAGGCCGGCCAGACCGACCATCCCATCGCCGAGGGCAGCCACGCCCGCGCTCGCGAGTGGGTCAAGGGGCTGCTCGAGATGCAGCGCCACGCCGGCGATTCGCTGGAGTTCATCGAGCACGTCAAGAACGACCTGTTCCCCGACGACATCTACGTATTCACGCCGCGCGGCGACATCATGGAGCTTCCCCAGGGAGCCACGGTGATCGACTTCGCCTACGCCGTGCATACCGATATCGGTAACAGCTGCATCGCCTGTCGCATCGATCGCCATCTGGCGCCGCTCTCCACCCGCCTCGAGAGCGGCCAGACGCTGGAGATCATCACCGCGCCCGGGGCACGACCCAACCTGGCCTGGCTCAACTTCGTGGTCACCGCCAAGGCACGTTCGGCGATCCGCCATGCGCTCAAGCATCAACAGCACACCGAGGCGGTGCAACTCGGCCGGCGACTGCTCAACAAGGCCCTGGCCGATTTCGAGACCAGCTTGGAGGAGCTGCCGGAAAATGTGTTGCCGGAGCTACTGGATGAGCTGTCGCTGAAGGGCGAGGAGAGCCTGCTGGAATCGATCGGCCTCGGCACGCGGGTGGCCCATGTGGTGGCGCGGCGCCTGATCGACCTGCTCCACGGCGACTCGGCCGAAGCCAGCGAGCGTGTGCTCACGCCTCAGGGGCCCATCGTCATCAGTGGCGCCGAGGGCATGGTGATCAAGTTCGCCCGCTGCTGCCATCCCTTGCCGGGCGATCCGGTGGTCGGTCATCTGTCGGTGGGCAAGGGCATCGTGGTGCACCGTACCGAGTGCCGCAACCTCGACGAGCTGAAGAACGATCCCGACAAGCTGTTCGCGCTGGAGTGGTCCAACCAGATCAGCGAGGACTTCCCGGTGGCGCTGCGTATCGAGATCGAGAGCCGCCGCGGTTTGGTAGCCGAGCTCGCCAGCCTGGTCACCGACGCCGACGCCAACATCGAGCGTATCGGCATCGAGGAGCGTGACGCCCGCCTGTCCATCGTGCATCTGACCCTGGCGGTACGCGATCGCGTGCATCTGGCGCGACTAATCAAGCGCATCCGCAACCTGTCCCACGTCGGCAAGATCACCCGCGTAGGTAATTGAACCCGTTTCGGCCCGTCCGCCGCCGACCGCGGCGGACGGGTTTTTCATTGACCCTTGCGACACAACGCGAACATCACAAGGAGAGCGTCATGAGCAACAAGGCCGTCATCAATACCGAAAAGGCTCCCGCCGCCATCGGCCCTTACTCCCAGGCCATCAAGGCCGGTAACACCGTTTATCTTTCCGGCCAGATCCCGCTGGACCCGGCCACCATGGAACTGGTTTCCGACGACTTCGAGGCCCAGGCACGCCAGGTCTTCACCAACCTCAAGGCGGTATGCGAGGAGGCTGCCGGCTCGCTCGGCGAGATCGTCAAGATCAACCTCTACCTGGTCGACCTGGGCAACTTCGCCATCGTCAACCAAGTCATGGAGGAGTTTTTCGCCAAGCCCTACCCGGCGCGCGCCGCGGTGGGCGTGAAGGCGCTACCCAAAGGGGCGCAGTTCGAAGCGGAAGCGGTGATGGTGATAGGAGATTGAGGCAAGCGTGCGCCTCTTCCTGGCCCTGATGCCGCCGCCCGAGCTGCGAGAGCGACTCGGAGAACTGGCGGAAATCGCCCATGCCCGCTGTGGCGGGCGCCGCATGCCCGATGAGAGCCTGCACCTGACGCTGGCCTTTCTCGGCGAAGTGGAGGAAGCGAGAGCGGCCGAACTGGTCGAATGGGTACAAGGCCTCACCATCCCACCCGGCGAGTGGCACCTCGACTGCTGGGGCGGCTTTCGCCGACCCGGCATTGTCTGGGTCGGCGCTCAGGCAGCGGATCCGGCCCTGTCGCAGCTGCAGGGCCGGCTCTGGAGCACCCTCGAGCCGCTCGGTTTCGGCACGCGCCCCACCCAGTTCGTCCCGCATGTCACCCTGCTGCGACGCGCTGCGACACTACCGTTGGAGTACCTTCCCCCCATTGAGCTGTCGTGGTTCTATAATCAGCTTGAGCTGATTCAATCGATCACCGACGAACGAGGTGCCCGTTACCGGCGTCTAGCCATATCGCAGAGCTGAACATCAAGGATGAAGGTGAGCCTTTTATTGGCCGACCAATTAATGGCACACAAGAAAAGGAAAAACGACATGCTTCGAACAAGGACCCAGTTGGCTGGGCTCGCCGCCAGCCTCGCGATGGCCGTCAGCCAGGCCTGTCTGGCAGATCTTTACGTGGCAGGTGGCATCACCAGCGAAACGGCCGCCGCCGCTCGAGTCGAATTCGACACCCTGATCGGCCTTGATCATCTGCATCCGCAGTTCGATCTTCGTCTGGCTACCGGTCTGCTGCTGCTCGATGGAGATGAGAGCGACGAGAATGCCGCCTGGTTGCTTACCCCAATGCTGCGCTATACCTTCGACGGGGAGCGTAACGTCTTCGTCGAAGGGGGCATCGGCGCCGCTATATTTCTCGACGCGCGAATAGGTTCACGCGACCTTTCGACGGCGTTCCAATTCCAGGACCGCCTGGCTCTGGGAGGCTCGATGGGGCCTGGCGAACTCTCATTGAGCTTCACGCACTATTCCAATGGGGGGATCAAGGACCCCAACGAGGGCATCGAGGTACTGGCCCTGGGCTATCGCTTGCCGCTGTGAGCGTCGGGCGATCGAACCCGGCAGCGAGCAATGACGGGCACCGAAGCGACGGACGCTGTTTCTCGCAGCGCCCGTCGCGTCAGAATGTCATCAGACGGGTTCGACCAGGAAGCCGCCCTCTTTCATCACCTGGGCATAGCCTTCGCGGTAGCTGGGGTAGCGGAAGACGTAGCCCGTCTCGAGCAAGCGCGAGTTGTCGCAGCGCTTGCTGGCGCGCTTGCGCAAGGGAGCCTGGATTACTTCGGTGGGTTCCACCTTGAGCTGGCCGGCGAGCCATAGCATGACCTCATGGAGCGGCTCCGCTGCGCAGTCGCTGGCCAGGTAGAGGTCGTCGAGCGGCTTACCCGCCATATCGAGGCCGATCAGATGGGACAGTACGCCGGCACAGTCGTCGCGGTGAATGCGGTTGGAGTACATCGGCGGAGCCTTGGGCGCGATGCGGCCTTCCAGCACCTGGCGGATCAGGCGATCCCGTCCCGGACCGTAGATGCCGGAGAAGCGCACCGTGGTGCCGGCCAACGCACTCTCGCGCAGGGCCTGCTCGGCCTCGCGCATCACCGTTCCGGAGAAGCCGGCCGCTTCCGCTGGGCTCTCCTCATCGACCTGCTCGCCCTCCTTCTGGGCATAGACGCTGGTGGAAGAGACGAAAAACAGGCGCTCCGGTGCCGTCTCACGACCCTCATAGGTGCGCAGCACTGCCATGAGGCCATCGCGATAGGCAGTCCGATAGGCCGCCTCGTCGAAGCGGTCGGCGCTGAGGATGTAGACCACGTAATCGGCATCGGGCAGGGTTGACAGCGCGTCTTCGTCGACCAGGTCGAGCGCCAGCGGCTCGATGCCGGTACCCTCCAGCGCTGCGGCGCTGCGGCGGGCGCCGATAACATGATAACCGGCCTCCAGCAGTTCCCTACCGAGCACCATTCCAATGTCGCCACAGCCAAGAATCAGTATTGTCTTCTTCAACTTTCTCTCGCCCCCTGATAAAAAGTCCCTATTGAAAGTCGTCTATCGTCCGAGAGGATGCCCACGGGGCACCAAGATATGACTCTAACAGAACTTCGGTACATCGTAACCTTGGCGCAGGAGCGCCACTTCGGCAGGGCGGCCGAGCGCTGCTTCGTTTCCCAGCCCACGCTGTCGGTGGCGGTCAAAAAACTCGAGGAGGAGCTCGGCGTGGCGCTGTTCGAACGCTCCAAGTCGACCGTGCAGGTGACCCCGCTGGGCGAGAAGATCGTCGAGCAGGCCCAGCGCGTACTTGAGCAGAGCAGCGTGATCAAGGAACTGGCAAACGCCGGCAAGGATCAATTGGCAAGCCCGCTGCGCATTGGCGCCATCTACACCATCGGGCCCTACCTGTTCCCGTACCTGGTACCCGCGCTGACGCGCAGCGCCCCGCAGATGCCGCTCTACATCGAGGAGGGCTTTACCGCCAATCTACGGCGCAAGCTGCGTAGCGGCGAACTTGATGCCATTATCATCGCGCTGCCGTTCACCGAGACCGACGTAGTCACCAAGCCTCTCTACGAGGAGGAGTTCGAGGTGCTGATACCGGCCGATCATGCCTGGGCCCAGCGCGAATTCATCGACAAGGAGGATCTACTCAAGGAGCGGCTGCTGCTGCTGGGCGAGGGCCACTGCTTCCGCGACCAGATCCTCGAGGCCTGCCCCGCCATCAGTCATCAACTCAACAGTCCCAGCAATACCCTGACCGCCGAAGGCGGCTCGCTGGAGACGATCCGCCACATGGTCGCCTCCAAGCTCGGCATCACCGTGCTACCGCGTTCGGCCATCGGCACCGGACATTATGAAAGCGGGCTGCTCATCAGTCGGCCGTTCAAGTCGCCGGCACCGTCGCGCACCGTGGCGATTGCCTGGCGCGCCAGCTTCCCACGGCCCAAGGCGATCGATGCCATCACCGATGCCGTCCGGCAGTTTCACGAGGCGCTTCCCGCATCGGCATGAGCGACCTCGACGCGCCGATCACCTCCCTGAAGGGCGTCGGGGAAGCGCTGGCCGTAAAGCTGGCACGACTGCGCGTGGAGAGCGTTGCCGACCTGCTGTTTCATTTGCCGCTGCGCTACCAGGACCGCACCCGGATCACACCGATCGGTACCCTGCGGGCCGGGCATGAGGCGGTGGTCGAGGGCGAGGTCTCGGCCAGCGACGTGGTCAAGGGGCGCAGGCGTAGCCTGCTGGTCAGGCTGCGCGATGGCTCGGGCATCCTCAGCCTGCGCTTTTTCCACTTCTCCCCGGCCCAGCAGCAACAGTTCCGCCCGGGTGTCCGAGTGCGCTGCTTCGGCGAGGCCCGTGCCGGTGCCACCGGGCTCGAAATCTACCACCCCGAGTACCGTCTGCTCAGTGCCGATGCCCCGCCGGTGGAAGATCATCTGACGCCGATCTATCCCACCACCGAGGGGCTGCACCAGACGCGGCTCAGAGCGCTGATCGAGCAGGCCCTGGTGCGACTCGACGAAGCCCCCGAGGCATCATTGCCTGACTGGATCGGCGAGGAGCTGCGTGCACGCTTCGGCTTGCCTGAGCTGCACCACTGCTTGCAGGTACTCCATCGACCCTCTCCCGAGGTCGACCCCGAGCGCCTGGCCAGCGGCAAGCACCCGGCGACTCGGCGTCTGGCGCTAGAGGAGCTGCTGGCCCATCGCCTGAGCCTGCAGCAGGTACGCCAGCGGATCCAGCAGGACGGCGCTCCGGCGCTGCCCAGCGGGCGTGGCCTGCAGGCCCGCTTCCTCACCCAGCTGCCGTTCTCGCTGACCGGCGCCCAGCGCCGCGTGCTCGACGAGATCGGCGCGGACCTGGCCCGCGAGGTGCCCATGCTGCGCCTGGTGCAGGGCGACGTGGGCTCGGGTAAAACGGTGGTCGCCGCCATGGCGGCGCTGTCGGCCATCGCCGGAGATTGTCAGGCGGCGATGATGGCGCCCACCGAGATACTGGCCGAGCAGCACTACCGCACGCTCAGGGCGTGGTTCGAGCCGCTCGATATCGAGGTGGCGTGGCTGGCCGGAAAGCTCAAGGGCAAGGCCCGGCTCGATACCAAGGCCGCCATCCTGGACGGTCGCGCGCGCATGGTGGTCGGTACCCATGCGCTGTTCCAGGGCGACGTCCACTTCCAGCGCCTGGGGCTCGCCATCGTCGACGAGCAGCACCGCTTCGGCGTGCACCAGCGCCTGGCGCTGCGCGAGAAGGGCGAGGCCGGCGGGCTGACGCCGCACCAACTGGTGATGACGGCCACGCCGATCCCGCGCACCCTGGCGATGAGCGCCTATGCCGATCTCGATGTCTCGATCATCGACGAATTGCCGCCCGGGCGCACCCCGGTGAAGACGGTGGTGGTGCCCGACGAGCGGCGCCCCGAGGTAGTGGCGCGCATTCGTCACGCCTGCGCCGAGGGCCGTCAGGCCTATTGGGTCTGCACCCTGATCGAGGAGTCCGACGCGCTGCAGTGCCAGGCCGCCGAGGCGACCCGCGACGAACTCACCGAGGCGCTGCCGGAACTCGCCATCGGCATGGTTCACGGCCGCATGAAGGCCAGCGAGAAGGCGGCGGTGATGGATGCCTTCAAGGCCGGCGAACTCGACCTCCTGGTGGCCACCACGGTAATCGAGGTGGGTGTCGACGTTCCCAATGCCAGCCTGATGATCATCGAGAACCCCGAGCGGCTCGGGCTTTCGCAACTGCACCAGTTGCGCGGCCGGGTCGGCCGCGGCATCAGCGAGAGCTTCTGCGTACTGCTCTACCACGGACCGCTGTCGGCCCACTCCCGCGAGCGCCTGGCGGTCATGCGCGAGACCACCGATGGTTTTCGTATCGCCGAGAAGGACCTCGAACTGCGCGGCCCCGGTGAAGTGCTCGGCACACGCCAGACCGGTCTGGCGCAGATGAAGATCGCCGACCTGGAGCGCGACGCCGACCTGCTGGAGCGCGTCGCACCCTTGGCCGAGGCGCTGCTGACCAGTCACCCCGAGGCCAGCCGGCCGCTGATCCGGCGCTGGCTGGGCGAAGAAGCGGGGCGCTACGGGCAGGTGTAGCGGTGGCTCAGCCGGCACCTGCCGTAACAGCAGTTTCGCGATCGTCGTGCACCGAGATCAGACGCTCGGCAGCTTCGGTCAGCGGACCTAGCTGCTGGGCGATCAGCAGCAACTGCGTCTGCATGGGCCGATAGCCCTCCTCTTCCCCCTCCGGCGGCTTGCCGTCGAGCCGACCCTCGAGGCGATCTTCGAGAATAGCCATCAACGCCTCGCGCGCCTCCTCGAGCCCGGCGGTGGCGATGCGTCGGGCCAGATGATCCGCCAACGCTTCCAGATAGTCGGCGATGCGCTGCCCCTCGATAAGCAGCCGGGCATCGTGCGCCTCCTCGCCGAGCCGCTTTCGATGTGCTCCCAGCGCTGAAAGATAGCTCAGCAGCGTATGCGACAGCACCAGGAAGCGGAAGCCGTCATCGGCGACACGCTTGCGATACGGCTCGGGTTCCTGCAGCACGTTGGCCAGCAGCGTCGACAGTGCCGCATCGGCGTTGTGCGCGTTGCGCCGCGCCAGGCGATACGCCAGGTCATCCTGCTTGCCGCTGGCATACTGGTGCAGGATCTCCTCCAGGTAACTGTGGCTGGCCACGATCGCGTTGGACGCCTCACGATGCAAACGCCGCCCCTGCCAGTCGGGCAGGATGAAGAATACGGCGGCACCGGCAATCAGCGCGCCGAGCAAGGTGTCGAAGAGCCGCGGCCAGATCAGATCGAAGCCGTCGCCGACCTGGTTGAAGCTGCACAGCACCAGCAGGGTGATGGCCGCGGTGGCGATGACGTAGTGCTTCTCGCGGGTGGCGAAGAAGGTGACACCGGCGATCACTGCGATCAGCGTCTGCAGCAGAGCGGTGGGAAACAGCGTGATCGACGCCCAGCCGACCAACAGTCCCAGCACGGTGCCGGCAATGCGCTGAGTCAGGAAGCGCCGGGTAGCGGCGAAATTGGGGCGACACACGAACAGCGTGGTGAGCAGAATCCAGAAACCCTGCTCGGGATGGGTCAGGTGCAGCAGCCCATAGCCCGCCATCAGCGCAATGGGTAGCCTTACCGCGTGGCGGAAAGTGGGCGAGGCCAGCGTCAGATTGAGGCGGATACGCTCCCAGGCATCGCGCAGGCTACCGGGCGAGCGGTCGAACAGTGCCGCATCGCCCGGATCGTCGCTGGCATCGGGGTTGTGTCCCGTGGCCAGCCGCTCCTCGAGGGTGGCGAGATTGTCGGCCAGGGCGTTGAGCGAAGGTATCAGCTCCCGCCACGCGGGGTTGCGCATGGCCCGTAGGTGCTCGATGGAGGCACGCAGGTCGGCGAGTGCCTGCTCGCTCTGGTCGTGCTCGAAGGGGCGGTCGAGCAACAGCGCCTTGCCCAGCCGTTTGCACGCCAGCCCCTGCTGGTCGAGCAGGCGCTGGCAGCGAAACAGCACGTCGTGATGGAAGAAGGCCTCGGTCAGCCGGGCATAGGGGTAGTGCGTGGAGCTGGCGCGCTCGTGAATCTCCTGGGCGATGAAGTAGATGCGCAGGTAGCGGTTGAGCTTGCCCTCACCGCGCTGCCCTTCGAGCCGGCGAAAGATCATCTCCTTGGCCTGGTTGAGCGCCGTCACTACCCTGCCGTTCTGCTGCGCCAGCGCCACACGGCGCGCCTCGATGTCGATGCCGCGCAGCGGCTCGAACAGCGTCGCCTTCAGCATCAGGTACCTGCCCAGCTCGCGATAGAGCTGGGCCATGCTCTGCTTGACCGGCTGGCGCGAAAATAGCGCACACCAGATCACCGATATCGCGCCGTACCAAGCCGCCCCCGAGAGGATCAACAGCGTCTGATCCCAGTCGCCCGACTGCGGTACGCCACCGTGATGCTCGATGTTGATCATGGTGTAGAGGGACAGGATCAGCGTGCCGGAGGCGATGGTGGCATAGCGCTGCCCCACCGCCCCGAGCATGATCAGTACGAAGGTCGCCACCCCCAGCCCCAGGGCGAACAGCCATGGCCAGGGAAACAGCCAGCGCACGACGAGCGCCGCTGTGACAAAGCAGACCAGCGTGACCGCGAGCGCCTGCAGGCGGCCCTGCCAGCTGTCGTCGGTCTCCGACAGCGCGCTGGCGATGATGCCGAGGAAAAGCGGAATCACCAGGCTGATGTCGGCCAGCACCCAGCTCAGCAGTAGCGCACCACTGAAGGCGAGAAACACGCGCAGGCTGTAGGCGAACTTGTCCAGCGTCCACAGACGGCGTAGAGAGAGCGTTAGCGAGATCGGCATGGAGCTCTTGGGCGTTAGCGTTGGAAGGCCATGCGGACCATTCTACCCGACACTAGACTTTCGTATAACTCTTAAAGCCTGGCAGCAGCCGGCGTCAGGATACGCAAGCGCAGAAGCGGAATGACGCGCCATGCCAAAATAACGCGACTACCGGGAATTAGAGCCGCTTGAGCAGTTTCTGCAGTTTCTGAAGGTCGCTCGAATCACCGACCAGGCGCACCTTGCCGGCGATCATGCCGTCGAGAAAGGCCTGCTGGGTCGGCTTGCGCAGCACACGAACGGCACTGGCTTCATCATCGAAACGCAGCTCCAGGTCGAGGTCCACCGGCAGCCCCGCGCCAGTCTGTATGCCTTGGGGCGACATGCGGAAGTGACGCGCGATGGAGAGATCCTCGGTGGCGATTCCCCAGTCGAGGCGGCGCACCTCGGCGAGCGCCTGGCGGAAGTCCGGCTTGCGGCGCAAAGCACGCTTGAGCATCAAACCCAGTAGCCACAGTATCAGTCGCAGCTTCATATCGAGTCCGATTCGAGCGAGGAGAAGAGGTATCGCGGCCTGACGGACAGGCCGCGCCACGAGAGGGGATTCGAGGCTCCGAATCAGCCCTTGCCGACGGCGTCCTTGAGGCCCTTGCCCGGCTTGAAGGCAACGGTCTTGCTGGCCGGAATGGCCAGTGGCTGGCCGGTTTGGGGGTTCTTGCCGGTGCGCGCGGCGCGCTCTCGCACGGTAAAGGTACCAAACCCGATCAGTGAAACATCCTGCCCTTGGGCCACGCTGCCGGTGATCTCGTCGAGAATGACGTTGAGCACCTGGCTGGCCTTGTCTTTCGAAAGTTCCGCACGCTCGGCAATTGCCGCAGCAAGATCTGGCTTACGCATACTACAGCCCTCCTGGTATTGGCTATGTCCCGGCACGCTGCCGGTGAGTTGTTATTCATCAATGGTAAAACTAGAGCCGTCTGTCACTTCCCCCGGGAGAGCCCGTTCCCTTGCGTGGGTTCGTCCCTTGCTCTTGAAGCTTCAAGCGCGGCAATCAACGGCGGCCCGTACTGCGAAGCCGGCCGAGGCGATGACGTGACTAGCCTAGCAACGGCGGCGTCGCTCGCGCCAGCTCAACTTTCCGCTTCACGCAGGCTCCTGTCAACGCAAAGCCGATCAAACGTTCGTCTCTATCTTCGGCGAAGGCAGCCAAGTCGGCGCCCTCCCCCTCGATTCGCCAGCGGGCCGGCGCTGACAGCGGGGGTAGTGCAACCACCGGTAACAGCGGCGTTTTCACCAGCACCGGCCAGGCACCGTAGCTCACCTCGGTGGGTGTCCCGCTCAGTGTCCGTGCCAATGCCTTGGCGCTGGCCTGCAGCGGCTGCACGTACATGGCGTTGACCCCGGCCACGCAGGCCACGTCGCCCAGGGCATGAATGCCCGGCACCGACGTTTGCAGGTAGCGGTCGACCTGGATGCCCGCCGCCCCCACCTCCAGCCCGGCCGCCCGGGCCAGCTCGCTGCGCGGGCGCAGCCCGGTAGCGACAAGCACCAGATCGGCCTCGAGTCGTTCGCCGTCGTCGAGCGCCACGCCGATATCGCTGCCGGCCGCCTCCAACCGCGCAACGCCACGCCCCAGGTACAGCACCATGCCCGCATCACTGAACGCCTCGCCCAGCGCCCGGCCCAGCGGCTCTGGCAACAGCCGCGGCAAGGGCGCATGCTCCGGCGCCACCAGGCTAACCGCGTGACCGCCCGCCATCAGGTCGTTGGCGAACTCGCAGCCCACCAGGCCGGCCCCGACGATGGCCACGCGGGCACGGCGGCCAAGTGCTGCCAGGGCGGCATGAAAAGCGCGGTAGTCATCGAGATCGTTGATGGTGAAGACACGGCCGGCAAGTTCTTCGGGTATGTCGAAGGGCACGGCGGGCGCAGCGCCGGTGGCCAGCACCAGCTCGCCCCATGCCAGGCGCTCCTCGCCGATATGCAGGCACCCCCCCGCCGGGTCGACGGCTTCGACCTGGGTTCGGGTGCGTACCACCGCACCCAACTGGTCGGCCACTTCCAGTGCCGAGCGTGCTGCTAGCCGCTCTGGGGGCAGGTGCTTGGCAAAGCCGGTGGAGAGCAGCGGCTTGGAGTAGTCGTCGCCGCTGTCGGCCGTGATCAGGGTAATGGAGCGCTCGGCATCCAGCGCACGCAGCTGCTTGAGCAGGCCAATGCCCGCCATGCCGGAACCGATGATGGTAAGAGGTGCGGTCATGGGGCTCCTCGCGATGGCTGGGCCGCGGCCGAATGGCGCGGCCCAGCACGGGGAATCGTGTCAGAACCGCATGTTACACTATGCGCCCCTAGTTCGACCCGGAGAGTGCCGGTGACCCGGAACCACGCGGAGCGCCACGCCAATTCCCGTCTTTCTGCCACCTGGCGCCCCCTGCCCGCGGGCCGACCGGCGATGAGCCCGGCGTGGTGGGCCTGGGTAGCCACACGGGATTCCCTCACCGCACGGCTGATCGAAGCCGGCGCCGAGCGCTCTTTTCGCGTGCGCCTGCTCGATCAGCGCCTGGGGCAGCCGCGCCTCGACGAAGCCCAAGCTCTGGGGCTGCCCCTCGATCGCCTCGCCTGGCTGCGAGAAGTGGCGCTGTGCCTCGACGAGCGGCCCTGGGTGGTGGCCCGTTCGGTGGCGCCGCTGGCCCAGATGCGGGGTCAACGTCTCGAGCGGCTCGGCGAGCGTTCACTGGGCAGTTGGCTGTTCCGCCAGCCCGGCCTGGTGCGCAGCCCCATCGAGGTCACGGTCGCCCCGGCCCCCTTCCATACCTTGACCGGCCCTTGGGGACGGCGTTCGGTGTTCCGCCACGGCCGCTTCGCGGTGCTTGTGCAGGAGTTCTTCCTCGACGCGATGGCGGATGAATTGGGCCTGCCATCACGCTAGGATGATCGCCATCGAATGAGGAGACACCGATGGATCGCTCTCTGATGCGCCCCAAAGGGCTTGCCCGCCTGCCCGACTTCCTGCACCTGATGCGGCTGGACCGCCCCATCGGCACCTGGCTCTTGATGTGGCCCACGCTATGGGCACTGTGGATGGCCGCGGCGGGACTCCCCGAGCGGCATCTGCTGCTGATCTTCGTTGCCGGGGTCTACCTGATGCGCGCCGCCGGCTGCGTGATCAACGACTATGCCGACCGCCACTTCGACGGCCACGTGAAACGTACCAGGAACCGCCCGCTTGCCACCGGGCGCATCGGCGAGCAAGAGGCCAAGTTCCTGTTCGCCAGCCTGGTCGCGGCGGCCTTCGTACTGGTGTTGTTCACCAATCCGTTCACCGTCATGCTCTCGCTGGTAGGCGTGGTTCTGGCCTTCATTTACCCGTTCATGAAGCGCTATACCCACCTGCCGCAAGCGTTTCTCGGCGCCGCCTTCTCGTGGGCGATCCCCATGGCCTTTGGCGCCGTGCTCGGCCATGTGCCGCTGGAGGCCTGGCTGCTGTTCGCTGCTAACGTGACCTGGACGGTGGCCTACGATACCCAATACGCCATGGTCGACCGCGACGACGATCTCAAGATCGGCATCAAGTCCACCGCGGTGCTGCTGGGCCACGCCGACCGCGCCGCCATCGGCCTGCTGCAGCTGGTCACGTTGGGCCTGCTGGGCTGGGTCGGGTGGCGGCTGGGGCTCGGCGTGTTCTTCTGGCTAGGGCTGGCGGGCATGGCTGCGACCTTCGTCCATCAGCAGTTCTTGATACGGGAACGCGAGCGCGAGCGCTGCTTCCAGGCCTTCCTCAACAATCACTGGTCGGGGCTGCTGGTGTTCGCCGGCATTGCGCTGAGCCTGTGGCCCGTTACCGGCACCTGAAGCCGCTGGCGAGGGTGTCATCCAACTGTCATGATGACGTGGTGAGATCGTCACCGACCCGTCACTGACCGCGAGGCTTCGGGATGACCGCCAAGACCGTACTGATCGTCGATGACGAAGCGCCAATCCGCGAAATGATCGCGGTGGCGCTGGAGATGGCTGACTATCGCGTGCTGGAGGCCGCCAACGCGCAGAGCGCCCACAGCATGATCGTCGACAACCAACCCGACCTGCTGCTGCTCGACTGGATGATGCCGGGTACCAGCGGCATCGAGCTGGCACGTCGGCTGAAGCGCGAGGAGGCCACCCGCGAGCTGCCGATCATCATGCTCACGGCCAAGAGCGAGGAGGACAACAAGATTCAGGGCCTCGAGGCCGGCGCCGACGACTACATCACCAAGCCCTTCTCTCCGCGCGAGCTGGTGGCCCGTCTCAAGGCGGTACTGCGCCGCACCACGCCCAAGGGAGTAGAGGAGACGGTGGAAGTGGACGGCCTGCTGCTCGACCCGGTCAGCCACCGCGTCAGCGCCGATGGCCGTGCGCTTGAGATGGGACCCACCGAGTACCGCCTGCTGCAGTTCTTCATGACCCATCAGGAGCGCGCCTACACCCGCAGCCAGCTGCTCGACCAAGTCTGGGGCGGCAACGTTTACGTCGAGGAGCGCACCGTGGACGTGCACATCCGTCGCCTGCGCAAGGCCCTGGGCGATGCCCACCAGCATCTGGTCCAGACCGTGCGCGGCACCGGCTACCGCTTCTCCAACAAGGGCTGACGTGCGTCCCTGGAGCCATGAACTCTGGCGTCTCGGCCTGCTTGCCGTTGCCGGCAGCCTGGTCGGCTGGCTGCTTTCCGCCCCTGGCCTGGGGCTCGCCGCGGGGTTGACCCTGCGCCTGATCCATCACCTGCGCCAATTGCATGCCCTGCGCCGCTGGCTGACCCGCAATCCTCACAGCGAACCGCCCGCGGCCACTGGCCTATGGGGCGAGCTGTTCGACCGCCTGTACCGCTACCAGAAGGGCCAGCGCCATACCCAGCATCGTCTTCAAGCGACCCTCAAGCGCATCCAGGAGTCCTCCGAAGCGATGCGCGACAGCGTGGTGATGCTCGACCCGCATGGCGATCTGGAGTGGTGGAACAGCGCCGCTGAGCGCATGCTGGGCCTCAAGGCTGCCCACGATCGTGGCCAGCATATCACCAACCTGGTGCGTGACCCTCGCTTCGTCGCCTACTTCAATGCCCGCGATTACCGCGAGCCGCTGACGTTGACCTCGCCGGTCAACGAACGTGTGGTGCTGCAGTTCCAGATCACGCTCTACGGCGACGACGAACGCCTGGTGATGGCGCGCGACATTACCCGCCTGCACCGCCTGGAGGAGATGCGCCGCGATTTCGTCGCCAACGTCTCGCATGAGCTGAGGACACCGCTGACCGTACTGGCGGGCTATCTCGAGACCTATGCCGACGCCGCCGACCGTCTGCCGCCGCGCCTGGCCCAAGGGCTGACCCGCATGCAGGAACAGACCACCCGCATGCAGAATCTGGTCAACGATTTGCTGCTGCTGTCGCGCTTGGAAATCGACCAGGGCGGCGAGGATCATCTGCCGTTGGCCGTGCCGACGCTGCTCGAGGAGGTGCGCCAGGACACCGAGGCGCTGTCGGCGGGGCGTCAGCAAGTCCGCGTCGAGATCGAGGAGGAACGGCAGCTGCTCGGCAGCGATCCGGAAATTCATAGCGCGCTGTCCAACCTCGCCTCCAATGCGGTGCGCTACACCCCCGAAGGCAGCCACGTCGTGCTGCGCTGGAAGCCGCACCCCAAGGGCGCCTGCCTGGAAGTGGAGGACGATGGCGAGGGGATCGATCCGGTTCACATCCCCCGGCTCACCGAGCGCTTCTATCGGATCGACAAGGGGCGCAGCAGCGAGAGCGGCGGTACCGGTCTGGGACTCGCCATCGTCAAGCACGTGCTGCTGCGCCATGATGCCTATCTCGAGATCGAATCCCACCCCGGCCACGGCGCCCTGTTCCGCTGCGTGTTTCCCGTCTCTCGCCTGGTGGCTAACGTAGAAACGACTGAGCAAACTTCAGGCAGTTGAGTCTCCAATCCTCCCCTCAGGTGGGGACAACGTCACGCTCGCCGCGATAGTGGCGGTCCCACATCAGCACGGCGCCGGCCACGGCGCCGGGCAGCAGGAACAGGTTGGCCAGCGGGATCCAGGTGATCAACGTCACCCAGCCGCCAAAAGTAAGGGTCTGCCAGGCGTGCGAGGAGAGCCGGCGGCGCATGTCGGTGAAGCTCACCTTGTTATTGTCCATGGGGTAGTCGAGGTAGGTAATCGCCATGATCCAGGCCGAGAACAGCGCCCACAGGAAAGGGGCGATGACGTTGAGCACCGGCACCCAACTGAGGACGAACAGCGCCAGCGCCCGCGGCAGGATGTAGCCGAGCTTGACCAGCTCACGCCCCAACGCGTCCACGGCGGTGCGTGCCAGGCCGCGATCGTCCAGCGGTGGCCGGCCGGTGGCCTGGACCTCCACCTTGGCCGCCAGGAAGCCGTAGAAGGGCGCAGCGATGAAGTGGGTGACCAGAGTGAAGGTGAAGAACACGATCAGCACCAGGCTCGCCACGAACAGCGGCCAGATCAGCCACTCCAGCCAACCGAGCCAGGCCGGCACCATGGCCATCCAACTGTCCAACCAGCCACCGAAATGGCTGACCACGTAGTAGAGCATGGCCGAATAGACCGCCAAGTTGACGGCGATCGGGACATAGACGTAGCGGCGCAGGCCGCGGCCGTAGACCAGCCGCGTACCGCGGTTGAGTGCCGTCAAGGCGTTCAGCATCTGGGTCCTCTGTGTGAGTCATTCCTTGCGTGTCAGGGCGTCTTCGTCGATCTGGGCCGGGTCCATGTGACGAATATCGAGCCCTTTTACCAGATAGATGACGTATTCGGCGAGATTGTCGGCATGATCGCCGACCCGCTCAAGCGCGCGCAAGATCCACATCACGTTGAGTACCGGACCGATGGCGCGGCTGTCCTCCATCATGAAGGTCATCAGCGAGCGCATGGCGCTGCCGTACTCGTCGTCCACCGACTCGTCCTCGTGCACCACCTGCAGGGCCAACTCGGTGTCGAAGCGGGCGAAGGCGGTCAGCGCGTCGCGCAGCATGCGCCGCACGTGCTCGCTGATATGACGCACCTCGACCAGGCCGCGCACGCTATTGCCGGCATCGATCAGGGTCAGGGCATTGCGTGCGATCTTGCTCGCCTCGTCGCCGATTCGCTCCAGGTCGGCGGTGGCACGAATCACCGCCAGGACCAGGCGCAGGTCGGAGGCCGCCGGCTGGCGCCGCGCCAGCACCCGAGTGCACTCGTCATCGATCTTGAGCTGCATGGCGTTGACGTCGCGGTCGCGGTCGCGCACCTTCTCGGCCAGACGGCTGTCGCCCTCAAGCAGCGCCTGGATCGCCTCCTGTACCTGCTGCTCGACCAGCCCGCCCATGGTCATCAGCTGGGTCTTGAGCGCCTCCAGCTCCTGGTTGAACTGGCGGGAGATATGCTGGCTGTGGGTATCGCTGGTAATGTCCATCGTTCTCTCCTCGGGTGGCCTCGATCAGGCCATGCGGCCGGTGATGTAGTTTTCGGTACGACGCAGGCTGGGGTTGGTGAACAGGGTGTCGGTGGGGGCGTACTCCACCAGTTCGCCGTCCTGCAGGAAGGCGGTGTAGTCGGAGACTCGCGCCGCCTGCTGCATGTTGTGCGTCACGAGTATCAGCGTCAGCTGCGATTTCAGGCTGCGAATCAGCTCCTCGATCTTCAGCGTCGAGATCGGATCCAGCGCCGAGGCCGGCTCGTCGAGCAACAGCACCTCGGGGCGCACCGCCAGCGAGCGGGCAATCACCAGGCGCTGCTGCTGACCGCCAGAGAGTGACCAGGCCGAGGCGCGCAGGCGATCCTTCACCTCATCCCACAGTGCCGCGGCATGCAGCGCCCACTCGACGATGTCATCCATGCGCCGACGCGTCAGCCCACCCTGCAGGCGCAGGCCGAAAGCCACGTTCTCGTAGATCGACATGGGGAATGGATTGGGCACCTGGAACACCATGCCGACACGGCGGCGCAGCTCGTCCACGGCCACCTCGGGCGCGTGAATGTCCTGGTCTTCGAGCAGTATCCTGCCCTCGTGGCTTACCTCCTCGTTGAGATCGTGCAGC
This sequence comes from Halomonas sp. MCCC 1A13316, assembly GCF_014931605.1. Taxonomy (NCBI): domain Bacteria; kingdom Pseudomonadati; phylum Pseudomonadota; class Gammaproteobacteria; order Oceanospirillales; family Halomonadaceae; genus Billgrantia; species Billgrantia diversa. The sequence continues at coordinate 4,435,080 of NZ_CP053382.1, forward strand.
CGGTTGAGCGTGCGCAGCAGCGTCGACTTGCCACAGCCCGACGGTCCGATAAATGCCGTGACCCGGTGCCGGGGTACCCGCAGCGAGATCCCTCGCAGCGCCGGCTTGCCACCATAGGCCAGGCCCAGACCCTCGATCTGAAAACAGCTGGTCTCGGCTGGGAAATCGATGATCGATTCCGAGGTGGGCCGGAAGCGGGACGGCAAGTTCATCGGTGGGAGTTACCTCTTCATGGACGCGGCTGCACACCGTGACGCGCGCGAAAATAATGACGCAGAAAGATGGCAGTCAGGTTAAGCACCAGAATGACCAGCACCAAGAGTAGCGCCGTGGCAAACACCAGCGGCATGGCCGCCTGCACGTCGCTGCCGTGAAACGCCGTATCGTAGATGTGATAGCCCAGATGCATGAATTTGCGCTCAAGATGGAGGAAAGGGAACTCGCCGTCCACCGGCACCTGAGGTGCCAGCTTGGCCACGCCGACCAGCAGCAGCGGCGCTACCTCGCCGGCGGCCCGTGCCACCGCCAGGATCACCCCGGTGAGCATGGCCGGCACCGCCATCGGCAGCACTACCCTGGCCAATGTCTCGAACCGTGTGGCACCCAGCGCCAAGGCACCTTCGCGCTGCTCGACAGGGATTCGAGCCAGCCCCTCCTCGGTAGCGACGATGACCACCGGCAGCGTGAGCAGTGCCAGCGTCAACGACGCCCACAGCAGCCCTCCGGTGCCGAAAGTGGGCGAAGGCAGCGTATCGCTGAAGAACCATTCATCTAGCGAGCCCCCAATGCCATAGACGAACACTCCCAGGCCGAACACGCCGTAAACGATCGAGGGCACCCCCGCCAAGTTGCGTACCGCAATCCGCACCAGGTTCGTCCAGCGTCCCTGATGAGCCACCTCGTTGAGATAGACCGCTGCCAGCACGCCGAAGGGCGTGACCAGCAGCGACATCAGCAGCACCATCAACACGGTACCGAATATCGCCGGCCATACGCCCCCTGCCGAGTTGCCGTCCCGCGGGCCCTCGGCGAGGAAGCGCCATACGCCTTCCGCCCAGGCGGCCAGCTTCTGCGCCAGCGGCATGGCGTTGGGCTGCCAGGCACGCAGCACCTCGTCGAGTGGCTGCAGCAGGCGACGTCCGTCGGCGCTCTCGAGCAACGCCACTTCACCGCGCATCGCCTGCTGCAGGTCATGCACCCGGGCGTTGGCTTCGGCCAGCGCCCGCTGGGCGTCGGTGTCGTCCGGGTCGGTATCAAGCCGCCGAATCAGCGGCCTGAGCACCTCCCGGTGCAGCCGCTCGCGCTCGCTGCGCAGCTGCTCCAGCGCCGCCAGACGGGCCTGGAGCCTGGCCCATGCGGCTCGCTGAGGCTCATGACCTGGTGCCGCCTCGACGTCCCCCACCGCTACCAGACGGCCGATGAATTTCCCGTGGCGTCGACGCTCCAGTACCACCAGGTCCCGTGACCGCTCGCTCGCAACGATGGCATCGACCGGCAGCCAGTGCCAGACATGGCCATCGAGGTCGCGATTGGCGGTAAAATAGAGCCGTTCGCGCCCCTCCCCCTGCTCCAGCGGCAGCTCGCGCACGGCGCGGCCGGCCACTACCCGGCCATCGTCCATTTCTATCTGCTCGAGCGATGACGGCCAGAAATGAGCCAACCCGCGTGCCCCGATGAGCAGCATCAGCCCCCCCAGCATCAGCAGCGACAGCGCCACGCTACCGGCAGCGAGCCAGGCCCAGGGACCTTCCGAACGTGGCAGGCGACGCTTGGCGAGCTTCACGCGAGCCCCCTCACGGCGCACCACCGAGCCAGCGGTAGCGGCGCCTCAATCGGCTTCTCACCACCTCGGCCAGGGTATTGACCAGGAAGGTGAACAGGAACAGCAGCAGTGCCGCCAGCAGCAGCAGCAGATAGGCCTCGCTGCCGGGCACCGCCTCGGGCAGCTCGACGGCGATGCCCGCCGCCATGGTCCGCATACCCTCGAAGGGGCTGAGGCTCATCAAGGCCGTGTTGCCACTCGCCATCAGCACGATCATCGTCTCACCCACGGCGCGGCCGGCGCCGATCATCACCGCGGCGAAGATACCCGGCGATGCTGCCGGCAGCACCACCCGCCACAGGGTCTGCCAGCGCGTCGCACCCAGGGCGTGCGCTCCCTCGCCAAGCCTACCCGGGACGCCGGATAGCGCATCCTCGGCCAGGGCGTAGACGCTCGGCATCACGGCAAAACCCATCGCCAGCCCCACGATCATGGCATTGCGCGTGGCGTAGTCGATCCCCAGCTCGGCATCCAGCCAGCCGCGCAGATCGCCGCCGAACAGCAGCGACTCGAACCAGGGCGAGATGAGCAGAGTGAGCGATGCCAGCAGGGCCAGCCACGGCAACAGCCAAAGCCCGGCCCGGGCCAGCGACAGCCGGTGGCGTCCTGCCGAAGGCAGGCGCCGCCACACTGCAGAGGCCAGCAATACACCCATTGGCAACACCAGCAACAGTGCCAGCGAGCCCGCCAGGTGGCGCTCCACCCAGGGAGCCAGCACCAGGCCGGCAATGAAACCGATCACTACCCCGGGGAGCGCCTCCATCATCTCCAGGGTGGGCTTGATGCGGCTGCGCAACCGCTGCGACATGAACAGCGACGAATGGACAGCGGCACCCAGCGCCAGGGGAATGGCGAAAGCCATCGCCCAGAAGGCCGCCTTTAACGTGCCCCAGGCCATTGGCGTCAGCGCCATGCGAATGCGCGACGAATCGAGAACGCCTCCCAGCAGAGCCGGCATGACCTCCATCGCCAGGAATACGCCGATGGCCAAGACCGCGACTATCACCCCGATGCCGCCGGCCGTGATCAGGGCAGTAGCCAGCCGATCACGCTGCCGACGCCATAGGGGCCGGGTGGAAGAGGAATCGGGAGAGGGTGCTATCATGATCGGCAGCGTATAACGGCTTGATGACAGTTGGATGACAGCATCACGGCCGTGTGTCGTCCAGGCCCAACCGCTCACGCTGGGCCGCCAGAGCCGTATCCGATAGCGCCACGAAGCCCAGCTCTGCAACCGTCTGCTGACCTTGCGGCGAGAGGATGAGCTCCAGCAGCGCCCGCTCCGGCCCAGCAAGGGTCTCGCCAGGCGGCAGGTTGGCATAGAGATACAGTGCCCGGCTCAGCGGATATTCGCCCCGGCGAACCTGCTCGGCTTCGGGGAGCCGCAGCGTGCCCTCTTCGTCCTCCAGGGCCAGGGGCTTGACCCCTGGCGTCAGATGGTTGAGGCCGACATAACCGATCGCCTCGCGGCTCTCGGTCACTGCCGCCACCACGGCGGCCGAACCGGGGTGTTCGTTGAGCCGCCGGCGATACTCGCCACCGCACAGTGCGCGCTGGCGAAAGAGTCCATAGCTGCCCGAAGCCGGGTTGCGCCCATGCAGCTCGATACGTCCGTCCCGCCCCTCGATGGCAAGCTGCTCCCAGCGGTTGATATCGCGCTCGCTGCCACAGCGACGGGTTTGCGAGAAGATCGCATCGACTTCAGTCAAGCTCAGCGATTCCAGCGCATGGTGGCGATGGACGATGACCGCCAGCGCATCACGGGCCACCTCTACTTCCACCGGTGCGTAGCCATGGCTCCGGACGAAGGCTTGGCGCTCTTCCTCGTCCATCGGGCGCGACATGGGACCGAGCCGGGTGGTACCGGCCGCAAGCGCCGGAGGGGCGCTGGCCGATCCGCTGGCCTGCAGTTGCAGGCGAATGCCGGGGTGGCGCTCGCCAAGCTGCTCGCCCCAGCGCAACATCAGCCCGGCCATGGTGTCGGAGCCCACCACGCCCAGGGTACCGACTGGCGGCTCGCTCGCCTGGGCCATCGTCACCAGCATCGCCAGCAGCACAGCGAGGTATCCGTGGCGTAGCTTGTGCCAGCCGAGCGTCTCGCCGATGGGGATCATGACGGCCTCCTTGATGGATGTCGTAGGTTGCTGGAGAGGACAGCGAAGCGCCTATGGCGACTTGTCGCAGCGCTGGTGAGCACGGACCTTGGCGTATAAGATGGCCTACTGTGATCGCTGCAATGCAATATCACCACCCCACAACAACAAGCCGAGCTTACGACATTCCATGACCGACCTCGACGATGTTCCCGCGCCGCAGGGGCAACTGACCCTCAAGTTACTGGCCAATCGGCAGGAAACCAACCTTTACGGCGATATTCCCGGTGGCTGGCTGGTACGCCATATGGATCAGGCCGCCGAGCTGACGGCGGGCCGTGAAGCGCATGGCCGCACTGCCACCGTAGCCATCGAGAACATGGACTTCCTGTGCCCGGTGCGTGTCGGCTCGATGGTCAACATCTACACTGCCGTACGAGAAATCGGCCACAGCTCGATCAAGATCGACGTGGAGGTTTGGATCCGCCAGCCCCATGAGCGCGAGCACAGCGAGTTGCACAAGGTGACCGAAGCCCGCTTCGTGATGGTGGCGCTCGACGACAAGGGCCGTATCCGCGCCGTTAACCAGCCGGGTTGAACCGCGGCATACAACGCAAGAGGGCGCCTTGATGGCGCCCTCGTCGTGTCGCTGCGAGTCAATCAGCCGGTGACATTCTCGCGGGTCTTGAGATAGGCGAACTCGCCCACGTCGGTGAAGGTGCGCACCATCTCCTGGAAGGCTTGGTAGGATTCGTAGACCTTGGCCGAGTCCGGGTCGCTCTCCACCTGCGCCTGGATTACCTGCTGCGAAGATTCGTAGAGCGCCTGCATGACGTCCTCGGGGAAGCTGCGCAGTTGCACGCCGTGCTCGTTGACCAACGTTTCCAGGGCTTGGGCATTGCGATAGGCGAACTCGCTGACCATGGCCAGGTTAGAGGAGCGCGCCGCCTCGGTCACTACCGCCTTGAGGTCGTCGGGAAGCTCGTTCCAGGCGTCGAGGTTGACGGTGCCCTCGAGCACGGCGGAAGGCTCGTTCCACGCCGAGGTGTAGTAGTAGTCCGCTACCTGGTGCAGGCCGAAGGCCATGTCGTTGTAGGGCCCGACCCAATCGGCAGCGTCGAGCACGCCGGTCTGCATGGAGGTGAAGATCTCGCCGCCGGGCATGTTGACGGTGGTTACGCCGATACCGTTCATCGCTTCGCCGGCCAGCCCCGGCAGACGCAGCTTGAGCCCCTGCATGTCCTCCAGCGAGTTGATCTCCTTCTTGAACCAGCCGGCCATCTGGGTGCCGGTGTTGCCCACCGCGAACGGCTTGAGGTTGTGCTTGCCGTAGATCTCGTCCCAAAGCTCCTGACCGCCGCCGTAATAAAGCCAGGCGTTGGTTTCGGTGGTGTTCATGCCGAACGGCACGGCGGTGAAGAATTGCGAAGCGGCAACCTTGCCTCGCCAGTAGTAGGCCGCGGAGTGACCCATCTGGGCGGTGCCGGCGGCGACGGCGTCGAAGACTTCCAATGGCGGTACCAGCTCACCAGCACCGTGGACGCGAATGCGCATACGGCCGTTGGAGAGCTGCTCGATACGCTTGGCGAAATCGCTGGCCCCGGTACCCAGAGCCGGAAAGTTGGTCGGCCAGGAGGTGACCATGTCCCAGGTGATGGTTTCCTGCGCCTTGGCGGTGGAAACGAATGGCGCGGCGACCACACCGGCGGCGCCGAGACCGGCAGTCTTGAGGAATTTGCGGCGTTGCATGGCGAGCATGACTCCAGTGGTTATTCTGAGTCGCGTCTAATCAAGCGCGATGTGTCCGCCTGTGAGTATGCTTAATGACCATTTGGGCAGCAAGAGCGCCTTTTGACGTAGACGTCAACGTACCCCTTTTCATAACGGAGTTAGCTTGGCGAAGCCAAGCACCAACCATTTATCGCCTTCGCCCTCGAAGCTGACCTGTACCCGGGCTCGCGCACCCTCGCCTTCGGCATTGAGGATGACGCCTTCACCGAAAACAGGGTGCTGCACCCGTTGGCCCAGACTCAGGCTGGGCAAGTCACCGCCAGGGTCGACCGATGTTTGCCGAGACAGTCCCACCGCCGGACGGGTGGCCGTCACCGGTCGCGAAATCTGGCCACGCAGGCGCACCTCTTCCAGGTACTCGGCAGGTATTTCACGCAAGAAACGCGATGGCCGCTGAAAGGTTTCCTTGCCGTGCAGGCGACGTATCTCCGAGTGGGTCAGGTAGAGCTTGCGCATGGCCCGCGTCAGGCCGACGTAGCACAGGCGGCGCTCCTCCTCGAGGCGACCGGGCTCCTCCAGCGACATCTTGTGCGGGAACAACCCCTCCTCGACCCCGGCGATGAATACCACCGGGAATTCCAGCCCTTTCGCCGAATGCAGCGTCATCAGCTGCACGCTGTCCTCGAACTCGTCGGCTTCGTGATCGCCGGCGTTGAGCGCCGCCTCGGCCAGGAAAGCCTCCAGCGCCACGCCCCCCTCGCCGGCCTCGGGCGGGTCGAAGGACTCGCCCTGGGTGAAGGCGCGGGCGGCGTTGATCAGTTCCTCCAGGTTCTCGACCCGGGCTTGGCCTTTTTCACCTTTCTCGTTCTGGTGATGCTCGACGAGCCCCGATATCTCGTTCACATGAGCGATGATTTCGTGCAGTGCCATACCCGCGGTGTCGTTGTCGAGCCGTTCGACGAGATCGGCGAAGGCCTGCAATGCCGCGCCGGCACGCCCCTTCAGCGAACCGTCGGCTAGGCCGTCGTGCAGCGCCTGCCACAGTGACACGTCGGCCAGCCGGGCACGCTCGCGCAGCTGTTCCACAGTTCGGGTACCGATGCCGCGTGACGGCACGTTGACGATGCGCTCCAGCGAAGCATCGTCGTCTCGGTTGAGCAACAACCGCAGGTAGGCCAGCGCATTCTTGATCTCGAGACGCTCGTAGAAACGCTGGCCGCCGTAGATGCGATAGGGCATGCCCTGGCGGATCAGTGTCTCCTCGAGCACCCGCGACTGGGCGTTGGAGCGGTAGAGGATGGCCACGTCTCGGCGCCGGTAGCCCTCGTCGACTTTCTCCTTGATGGTGTCGACGATGAAACGCGCCTCGTCGAGATCGTTGAAGCCGGCATACACCGAGATCGGCTCGCCGCGCGCCCCGGCCGTCCAGAGCTCCTTGCCCATGCGCTCGGCGTTGTGGCTGATCAACGCGTTGGCGGCATCGAGAATGGCGCTGGTGGAGCGGTAGTTCTGCTCCAGTCGTACCGTTTTCGTCTCGGAGAACTCCCGCTCGAAGCGACGGATGTTCTCGATCCGCGCCCCGCGCCAGCCATAGATGGATTGATCGTCGTCGCCGACCACGGTCATCGGCGTCTTCATCCCGGTGAGCAGCTTGAGCCAGGCGTACTGCAGGGTGTTGGTATCCTGGAACTCGTCGACCAGCACGTGGGCGAAGCGCTCCTGGTAGTGAGCCAGCAGCGCCGGGGTGTCGCGCAGCAGTTCGAGGCTTCGCAGCAGCAGTTCGCCGAAATCGACCAGGCCACCGCGCTCACACGTCAACTGGTAGCGCTCGTAGAGCTCGACCATCTGGGCCAGGTAGGCGTCGCCATGCACGTCGACCTGATGCGGGCGCAGCCCCTCCTCCTTGCAGCCGGAGATGAAGTACTGCACCTGGCGCGGCGGGAAGCGCTCGTCGTCGACTCGATGCTCCTTGAGCAGGCGCTTGACCAGGCGCAGCTGGTCGTCGGAGTCGATGATCTGGAAGTGCTGCGGCAGTCGCGCATCCTGCCAGTGGGTACGCAGCAAGCGGTGAGAGATGGAGTGGAAAGTGCCGACCCAGACGTTGCGCAGCGACAACCCCAGCAGTGCCTCGAGGCGGGTACGCATCTCGCGCGCGGCCTTATTGGTGAAGGTCACGGCCAGAACGGCATAGGGCGACAGCCCCTCGGCCTGCATCAGCCAGGCGATGCGATGCACCAAAACGCGGGTCTTGCCCGAGCCGGCCCCGGCCAGCACCAGCATGTTGCCCTGGGGCGCGCTCACCGCCTCGCGCTGAGCCGGATTCAACTGATCGAGAATCGCCGTGACGTCATCCATGGAAGGGGTCTGCCGCTGGAAAATTGATCGCCCAGCTTAGCATATTGCGACTTACTCCATTGAACCGTCAGCTAAGGCCATTCCAATCAAATCCCACAGGAAAGAGCTGATTTATTTCGCGAGCGATGAGAGGCTGGTCGCCGCCGGAGCGCAGCTCCCGGAGTGTAGCCTGCTACATGAGGAGAGCGACGGTCCGACGCATCGGCACCGCCGGCGGCCAGCATATCGAGCGCAGCAATAAATCAGCCTTTCCTCAAGGCTTGCCTTCCTGTTCCGGAAACCTCAACGGCGTCAGGCTCTTCTTCACCGCCTTGAGCTGCTCGGCGAGCCTCGGCCCGCGGGTCTTTGCCACGCCCACGGCGAGCACGTCGACCAACACCAGGTGGGCGATACGCGAGCTCATCGGCGTATAGATCTCGGTGTCCTCGTGTACGTCGATGTACAGCGGCAGGGTCACCTCCTCGGCCAGCGGCGAGCCGCTGGGGCACAGGCCGATCACCGTCGCCCCCGCCTCGCGGGCCAGGCGCACGCTGGCCACCAGCGCCCGAGTGCGGCCGGTCTGGGAGATTGCCACTACTACATCGCCCTCCTTGAGCGTCACCGCCGACATGTTCTGCATGTGCGGGTCGGCATAGGCGGCGGTGGAGATCTGCAGGCGGAAGAACTTGTGCTGGGCATCGAAGGCCACCGCGCCGGAAGCGCCGAAGCCGTAGAACTCGACCCGGTTGGCCATGGCCAGCGCCTGTATCGCCCGGCTCATGGCATCGTTGTCGAGCCGGTCGCGCACCGACAGCAGGGTGCCCACGGTGGAGTCGAAGATGCTCTGCGAGAACTCGGCGACCGAGTCGTCGTCGTTCATCGTGAACTGGGCGAACTGGCTGCCCGAGGCCAGCATTTGTGCCAGCTTGAGCTTGAAGTCCTGGAAGCCGTTGCAGCCCAACGCCCGGCAGAAACGCACCACGGTCGGTTCGCTCACCTTGGCCTCGGTGGCCAGGTCAACGATGCGCATATGGATCACTTCATCGGGGTTGCGAAGCACGAAGCGCGCCACTTTCTGCTCGGAGCGGCGAAAATGCTCCATGCGGCGTCTCATTTCATCGAACAGGGCGCGGCTCACGCTGAACTCCTTGGTAGACGAACGCAGAAGCTCAGTATGCCTGATCCGAATCGCTTGGGGGAATTTCCGTGAAATCGTGAAATGGCCCACTTCGTCATGAAACTGTCAAGTGGGGTATAGTAAAGATGCTGTGATGTGATCTTGCCGCACCAGAGAAGAAAAGGCACAGAAGAAGAAGGGAGAGTCGATCATGAGTAAGATCGAGCGGGTCACTTCCGTCAAGAATGAAATTCTGGACATCTTCATGAGCATCAATGTCGCCGAGCACGAGAAGCGCTCCCGCAGCGCCGCTCAGCGTAACCTGCGAGCCCGGCGCGGCATCGAGTTGCACCAGGAGTTCAAGCAGCTCGAACGCGACATCGCCGATCTGGCCGACGAAGAGAAACACTGAAACGGCCGCCAAGAGGCGGCCGTGAAGACAGACAACTCAAGCCCCGTCCGGCGGGGCTTAGGGGTGTTGTCACCCCAGCAGCGTCACCCCAGCAAGGAGTGAATAAACACCGCGACCACACCCAGCGGTGCCACGTAGCGCGCCACCACGAGCCACAGCGACTCGCTGGAGCTGGAGAGATTGAGTTCGGCAGCCACGCTCTTGCGATCCAGGCACCAAGCAACGAACAGGATCGCGCCGAGGCCTGTCAGGGGCAGCAGAATCTTGCTGGTGAAGGTATCCAGCAGGTCGAAGATGTTGAGCCCCAGAATCAGAACATCCCCCAGCATATTGAACGAGAGCAGGGCGAGGATACCCAGTGTCCATACCGCCACCCCGCTGATCAGGGTCGCCACGACGCGCGAGAGCGGCGTACGTTCTTCGACGAATTCCACCACCGGTTCCAGCAGCGAGATGGCCGAGGTCAGCGCCGCGAAGGTCAGCAGCAAGAAGAACGCCAGACCGAGCAGGGTACCGCCGGCCATGTTGCCGAAGGCCAGCGGCAGCGTGACGAAGATCAGCCCCGGGCCTGAAGCGAGGTCCAGTCCGTTGGCGAACACGATGGGGAAGATCGCCAGACCCGCCAGCAAGGCGATGCCGGTATCGAGGATGATCACGGTGCGGGCAGTGCCCAGCAGGTTGACCTCCTCGCCCAGGTAGGAGCCGTAGGCCATCATGATGCCCATGCCCAGCGAGAGGGTGAAGAAGGCCTGCCCCATGGCAGCCAGCACCACCTCGCCGTTGATGGCGCCCCAATTGGGCCGGAACATGAAGGAGAGCGCCTCACCGAAGTGACCGGTCGTCATGCCGTAGCCCACCAGGACCAGCATCAGGATCACCAGCGCCGGCATCATGGTGCGAACAGCCCCTTCCAGCCCCTTGGTCACGCCGCGGGCCACGATACCGATGACCAGCACCATAAAGAGGGTGTGCCATAGCAGAAGTACACCGGGGCTGGCCAGCATGCCGTTGAAGACGCCACCGACTTCCTCGGCGTTCTGGCCGCTGAATGTACCGGTGATCGAACCCAGCGTGTAGGAGAGTGACCAGCCACCGATCACGCTGTAGAAGGAGAGGATCAGGAAGGCGCCGAGAACCCCGCTGACACCGACCAATACCCAGGCCGGCAAGTGTCCGCCTCGGCGCGCGAGTTCGGACATCGCATTGATCGGATTCTCCTGACCACGCCGACCGATCAGCCATTCTGCCACCAAGATCGGCAGACCAATGACGGCGATGCAGAGCAGATAGACCAGGACGAAAGCTGCCCCTCCGCTCTCGCCCACCATATAGGGAAACTTCCAGATATTGCCCAGCCCTACCGCCGAGCCAGCGGCAGCGAGCACGAAGGTCATCTTCGATGACCATTGCGCATGTACGAGTTTAGACATGGTCCACCTATTGTTGTGTGTCTGGTCATTGATCTTTCTCAAGCGCAAAAACACAGGAGATAGCAGTGTTTTTGACTCGAATGCCGGCAAATCTATCCGATCATACGCTCGAACGCCAGTAACGATGGCTGTCAGAACAGGCTCGTTTGACGTTCCCCGGCAAAATCACCCAGCGGTGGCAGGTCGATATCGCAGGCAAGCGCCTGGAAGAGCCGCCTGGCCAGTTGCGGGGCCTGACGGTTGTCAGCGGTATGCACAAACAAGAAAGGGGTTTTCCCCTGTTTTATCCACAGCTTGATCTGTGCGACCCAAGGCTGGAAGTGATCTCTGTTGATTGATTCTTCCAGATGTCCGATGAAGCGAATCAACGGCTGGTTTCCCGTGGAAAGCACGTGTAATGGGCATCTTGGCTTTTCATTCTGGGCGTGGGCCAGAGCCGGGCTGCCTTCCGCCATTGTCGAGAACAGCGCACGGACGTCGAGCATGGCGCGGTTGGCGCCATGAGTTATCAACAGACGGTTCAAGGCAACTTCGGCCATCCCCTTGTGGAAAAACTCGGGGTGACGAACCTCTACGGCGCAGGGAATACCAGCCGGCCAGCGCGTCAACAGCGCCTCTAGCCGGGGCAGTTCGGCGAAGCCGAAATCCCGCGGCAACTGAACGAGCAGCGGGCCCAGGCGATCGTGCAGCGGCGCGAGCGCCTCGAGAAAGGCATCGAACTCGGCCTCGACGTCGTGTAGACGCTTCCCATGGGTGAGTGTCGCCGGCAACTTGAAGCAGAAACGGAAGGAGGGGGGTGCCAGACGCGACCAGCCTGCCACCGTCTCCGCCTTGGGAGCACCGCTGTAGAAAGTGGTGTTGCCCTCCACTGCGGAAAAGACCTGGGCGTAGTCGGCCAGCCAACCCTCCTGGCCAGCATAGGGCGGGTAAAGGGAGCCACACCACTCGGGATTGGCCCACATGGGCAAGCCCAGGAACAATCCCGGCACGGCCTCCTCCCCGCTTCGCCGTCGAGTCGCGCCGCAGGGCGGCGTTGCTACTCCACCGTCACCGACTTGGCCAGGTTGCGCGGCTGGTCGACATCGGTGCCCTTGAGTACCGCTACATGGTAGCTCAGCAACTGCAGCGGCACGGTATACAGGATCGGGGCCAGGGCCTCATGCACATGGGGCAGCAGCAGCACCCTGACGCCCTCCTCTTCCATGATCTCGACTTGCTCGTCGGCGAAGACGAAGAGTTCACCGCCCCGTGCCTTCACTTCCTGCAGGTTCGACTTGAGCTTGTCGAGCAGCTCGTCGTTGGGTGCCACGGAAATGACCGGCATCTCGCTGTCGACCAGAGCCAGCGGCCCGTGCTTGAGTTCTCCGGCGGGGTAGGCCTCGGCGTGGATGTAGGAAATCTCCTTGAGCTTGAGGGCACCCTCCAGGGCGATGGGGAAATGCGCACCGCGCCCCAGGAACAAGGCATGGTGCTTCTCGGCGAAGGCCGTCGACAACGCCTCGATGGCGCCATCCAGCTTCAGCACGCGGCTCACCAGTTGCGGCAGGGCTCGCAGAGCTGCGACCACTTCGGCCTGGGTCTCGGCAGCAAGACCCTTGACTCGTCCCATGGCCAAAGTCAGCAGCATCAGCGCGGTAAGCTGGGTGGTGAAGGCCTTGGTGGAAGCGACGCCGATCTCGGGACCGGCCTGGGTCATCAGGGTCAAGTCCGACTCCCGCACCAATGAGCTACCCGGCACGTTGCAGATCGCCAGGCTGCCGAGATAACCCTGTTCACGGGAGAAGCGCAGCGCCGCCAGGGTATCGGCGGTCTCGCCGGACTGCGACAGAGTGACGAACAGGGTATCTTCGGGCACGACCACGGTACGATAGCGATACTCCGAGGCCACCTCCACCTGCACGGGTATTCCGGCATAACGCTCGAGCCAGTAGCGTGCCACCAGGCCGGCGTGGTAACTGGTGCCGCAAGCCACGATATGTACCTGCTTGACCCGGGCAAACAGCGCCTCGGCATCGGGGCCGAAGCACTCGGCCGGCACCGTGCGCTCACCCAAGCGCCCCTCGAGTGCCACTGCGATCACCGCTGGCTGCTCGAAGATCTCCTTCTGCATGAAGTGGCGATACTCACCCTTGCTGGCGACACCATCACCATGCTCGAAGGATTGAACCTGACGCTGCACGGTCTGACCTTGGGCGTCGAAGATCTCGATGCGCCCCCCAGCGGAAAGCCGCACCACATCGCCTTCCTGAAGGTAGATGAAGCGGTCGGTGACCTGCAGTAGTGCCAGTGGGTCAGAGCCGAGGAAGGCCTCGTTGATGCCCACTCCCACCACCAGCGGGCTACCCTTGCGCGCGCCGACGATGACATCGGGCTCGTCGGCGTGTAACACCGCCAGCGCGTAAGCGCCCTCCAGGCGTGCCAGGCCCCGCTGCACGGCGGCCAGCAGGCCGTCACCGTGCTGGTATTCATGCTCCAGCAGGTGAGCCACCACCTCGGTATCGGTCTGCGAGGAGAAGGAATAGCCGCCTGCCTGCAATTCACGCCGCAGCGGCTCGTGGTTCTCGATGATGCCATTGTGCACCAACGCCAGCCGGTCGCCCGACTGATGCGGGTGGGCATTCTCCTCGCTGGGCTTGCCGTGGGTGGCCCAACGCGTGTGAGCGATACCGCAGCGGCCAGGCAACGCGGCCTCCGCAAGCAAGGACTCGAGGGCGGCCACCTTGCCCAGCGCCCGGCGGCGATGCAGCTCGCCGGAACCGGTGAGCACGGCCATGCCGGCCGAATCGTAGCCGCGATACTCCAGCCGTCTGAGCCCTTCGAGCAGGATGCCTTCCACGTTGCGCTCGGCAACGGCACCAACGATTCCACACATGACGATTCCTCTCGCTTGCCTCAGTCTCAGGTCTTCTTGGTCGGCCGCACCCAGTCGGCCTTGGCGACCTGGCGCCCACGGGAAACGGCCAGGGTGTTGTCGGGCACGTCCTTGCTGATGGTCGAGCCTGCGCCGATCGTGGCGCCACGGCCGACAGAGACCGGTGCCACCAGGGCGGTATTGGAGCCGATGAAGGTGTCGTCGCCGATATCGGTGCGATGCTTGTTGGCCCCGTCGTAGTTGCAGGTGATGGTACCGGCACCGACGTTGACGTCACGCCCCAGCCGCGCATCGCCCACATAGCTCAAGTGATTGATCTTGCTGCCCTCGCCCACCTCGGCGTTCTTGGTCTCGACGAAGTTGCCCACTTTGGCGCCCACTGCCAGGCGCGTGCCGGGGCGCAGCCGGGCGAAAGGCCCGATGCGGTTGCGGCCGGCCGCCACGGCCCCTTCGATCACGCTGTGAGGCTCGATGACGGTTTCGGCACCGATATGGCTATCACGTATGACACAGTGTGGCCCGATACGCACGCCCTCGCCCAATTCGACCTCGCCCTCGAAAACGCAGCCGACGTCGATCTCGACGTCGTGCCCGCAGCTCAGGCGGCCGCGCACGTCGATGCGTGCCGGATCGAGCAGCGCCACGCCCTGGACCATGAGCTGCTCGGCGATGTGCAACTGGTGCGCGCGCTCGAGGCGAGCCATCTGCAAGCGGTTATTGACCCCTTCCACTTCCAGCGGATCGGCAGGCTGGGCGGTGGCGATAGCGACCCCCTCGGAAGCGGCCATGGCGATGACGTCGGTCAGGTAGTATTCGCCTTGGGCATTGTCGGCGGAGAGACGCGGCAGCCAGCGCTTAAGCTGGGATGCGGTCATGGCCATGATGCCGGTATTGCACTCGCGGATTGCCAGCTCTTTGTCGCTGGCATCCTTCTGTTCGACGATGGCCACCGCCTCGCCGTGGGTATCGCGTACGATGCGACCATAGCCGCTCGGATCGTCCATGGTCACGGTGAGCAGCCCCATGCGCGACTCGTTCACCACTTCCAGCAGGGCGGCCAGTGTCTGGCGCCGGATCAGCGGCACGTCGCCATACAGCACCAGTACCCTGCCCTCTCCCAGGCCATCCAGCGCCTGAGCCACCGCATGGCCGGTACCCTTCTGTTCGGCCTGCAGTGCATAGCGCACCGGATAGTCGCCCAGCGCTTCACGCACCCGGTCGGCACCGTGACCGACCACCACGTGGAGGCGATCCGCCTCCAGCTTCTGCGCCGTGTCGAGCACATGACGCACCATCGGTTTACCGGCCAGGCGATGCAACACCTTGGGCAAGGTCGAACGCATCCGCGTACCCTGTCCGGCAGCTAGAATCACCACATCCAGGGTCATCGAAGACTCCTTGTCCATTCGATTGGCTCCAGTTCATCGGGGGCAGGCGGCTCACCCGTCTTCTCTTGATGCAGGGCCCTCGGCACCGTTCTCAACGGCTCAACGTACTTCCAGGCCCATCTCATCGCTCAGTTCCTGACCGAAGTAGTCGGCGAAGGCAGGACTCGCCAGGCTACTCCAGCCTTCCCCCTCGCGCACCAGCAGTAATACTCTGAGACCCTGCTCGCGTGCCAGCGCCAGCCCTTCCTCTACGCCCAATACCGTGATGGCGGTAGCCCAGGCGTCGGCCCAGGCATTGGAGGGGTGAACCACCGTTACCGACGCCACACGGTGCTCGATGGGTCGGCCGGTGCGTGGATCGATGGTATGCGAGAAGCGCTTCCCATCCTCTTCAAAATAATTGCGGTAATCGCCGGAAGTGGCCACCGACATATCGTGTAGCGGCACGATATGGGTGGCTTCCTGACGATCGTCGAGCGGCGCCTCGATGCCGATGCGCCAAGGCTCGTCGTCGCTGTCGCGATAGCCGCGAGCGATCAGGTCACCGCCCAGGTTGACCAGATAGTGCTCGATGCCCTCGGTGTCGAGGTAGGCGGCGACTCGATCGGTGGCGTGGCCCTTGGCCACGCCACCGAGATTGATGAACACGTCTCGCCGGCGCCGCGCCTGCATGGCATTCTCGTCGATCTCGATGCTGTCGGGACCGACCTCGGCCAGACGCGCCTGCAGGGTTTCGTCGTCGGGTACCTCCCGCGGACGAGCTTCTGAACCGAAACTCCACAAGTTGACCAGCCCGCCGAGAGTCACGTCGAAGGCACCGTTGCTCGCCTCGGCTACCGACTGACTGATCGCCAATACTTCGATCAGCTCGTTGGAGAGCGGCTGCCATTCATCGAGGGGCGCCTGGTTGAAGGCCATCAGCTCCGAGTCGTCGCGATAAATCGACATCGCGGCATCCACCTGCTCTAGCACCTCGAGCAGCCCCTCCTCCAGTTCACGCGCCTGGCCCTGAGTCAGGCTGTCGGCGATGGTCACTTGGTAGAAGGAGCCGAAGATGCTTCCCTCCATACGAACCGGCGAATCCAGCGGACGCTCACTCTCGGAGCAGCCGGTGAGAAGCAAGCCCAGGCACAGCGCAAAGGCCACCACCACGGGGCGCAGGACAGGGATCATGGTAACAGGACTCCTCGATAGAGTGTGCTTGGCTACCAGAAGAGCCACAGTAGCCAAAGCCCCAACACGATGCGATAGACGACGAAGGGTTGCATGCCAATTCGCTTGATGAAAGCGATGAAATAATGGATGCAGAGATAGGCGCTCAGACCCGACAGGAGCACTCCAACCGCCAAGGAAAGCCAGTCGATATCATGGGGTGCCTGTATCAGGCTGACGATCTCCAGTCCTGATGCCAGGACAATCACAGGAATCGACAGCAAAAACGAGAAACGCGCTGCGCCCTCGCGGCTCAGGCCCAGCAGCAACGCCGCGGTAATGGTGATGCCGGAGCGCGACGTGCCGGGGAACAGTGCCATTGCCTGAGCCAAACCGATAAGCATGGCATCGCGCAGGGACAGTTGATACTCGCTCCGACCCGCGCGCTTGTGCCAGTCGGCATAGCCAAGCAGCAAGCCGAAGCCAATCAGACCCACTGCGATCAGGATAGGCGAGCGCATACCAACTTCGATCACGTCATGCAGGACGAGGCCAACTACGCACACCGGGATAGTGGCCAGTAACACCCACCAGGCCAGCCGGGCGTCAGGATCTTCGCTGCCCTCGCGCAGCGTGTTGCCACGCAGCGACTTGATCCAACTCGTCGCCATGCGCTGCAGATCGTGTCTGAAGTAGAAGACCACCGCCAACAGGCTGCCCAGATGCACCGCCACGTCGAAGACCAACCCTTGGTCATTCCAGTCGGTTAATGCGGGTACCAGAATGAGATGAGCCGAACTCGAAACCGGCAGGAACTCGGTCAGCCCCTGGATCAATGACAGCACGACGACCTGAAGCCAATCCATATGGCACTCTTCCTCCTGATGACAAGGAGCCGGCAGCAAACGCACGGCAGGACGCGAAAGAGAATACACGTCACCTTGCCGCTTGTCCGCCGTGTCTCGTTACAATTCTGTTCGAGTCGAGGCCGGCGTCGTCGAGCGTCTGGAGCGTCGAGGCGCGGTTCGTGCCCGCATCCGCTAGAGCCCCGTCAATACCGCCGTGGCGATGGAGAAGTAGATCAGCACTCCGCAAGCGTCGATGACGGTGGTCACCAGAGGCGCCGAAGCGGTAGCCGGGTCCCAGCCCACCCGGTTGAGCACGAACGGCAGGCACATGCCGAGCAGGCTGCCGAACAGCACGATGGTGACCATGCTGGTGGAGACGATCATGGCCACGGCCTCGCCACCGCGCATCACCCCGATGGGCGCCACCGCCAGCGCCATGGTCAATCCCAGGGATCCGGCGACCAGCAGCTCGCGGCCGAGCAGCTTGCCCCAGTCCTTGACCCCGACGTCGCCAGTGGCCATGCCGCGCACCATCAGGGTCGCGGCCTGGGCACCGGCGTTGCCGCCGCTGCCGATCAGCAGCGGCAGGAAGAACACCAGTGCCACTTGGGCGGCGATGGTGTCCTCGAAGTAGGCGATACCGGCACCGGAGAAGAGATTGGCGAACACCAGCAGCACCAGCCAAGTCACGCGCTTGCGGTAGAGGCTCCATAGCGGTACCCGGCTGACGCCATCCTCGAGCTGGCCGATGGACATGCCCTTGTGGAAATCCTCGGTAGCCTCTTCCTCGGCAACGTCCATGGCATCGTCATGGGTGACGATGCCGACCAGGCGCTCGTCGGGATCGATGACCGGTACGGCCAGCATGTCATAACGGGCCACCAGGCGAGCGACCTCCTCCTGCGCTTCGTCCACCGATACGCTGATCACGTCCTTGATCATCAGTTCGTCGACCTGAGCGCCTGGGCGGGCCACCATTAGCTGACGCAGCGACAGGGTACCGGCCAGCTTACCCTCCGGATCGATGATATAAAGCTGATAGACCGTCTCGGCATCCGGCGCGGTCTGGCGCACCCGCATCATCGCCTGGGACACGGTCATGCCACTCGGAATGGCCACGTAGTCCGAGGTCATGATCGAACCGGCGGTGCCCTCTTCATAGCTCGCTAGGCGCTTGAGGTCCTCGCGCTCCTGTCGCGCCATCCGCCTGAGCAGCACTTCCTGGCGATCCTCGCCAAGCAGATTGAACAGGTCGGCACGCTCATCCGAACCCATCTCTTCCAGTACCGAAAGCAGCAGCTCGTCGGACATGGCCTCGGCAACTTCGACCTGGACCTCTCCCGCCAGGTATCCCAGAACGTTGGCGCGGCGCTCCAGCGGCAGACAGTCGAGCAGTTTCAGGACGGAAGGAAGGTCGTCGTCATCCTCGGCCATCTCCTCGAGGATCTCGGAAAGATCCGCGGCACGCAGTTCGGGAAGCCATTGATCGAGGCGTTCGCTATCCTCCTGCTCGAGGGCAAGGATCAGGGTTTCCTTGTGTTCCTGCAGCTGTTCGCTCAACGACATGGCGTTCTCCTGGGGCCACGCAGGTGGAAAGATCATCACCGCATGGTGGCATGAGTATGGGCTCGGTCACCGCCGATACCAGTTCGCTCATGATAACAGAGACGAAAACGCCCCCCGAACAGTGTTCGGGGGGCGCTTCATGGCAGACAGGCTGAAATCAGCCCTTGCCACCCTTCTTGCGCAGTTGCTGAATCGTGCGCAACTGGGCCACGGCTTCCGCAAGTTCGGCGGCGGCGCGGGTGTAGTCCATCTCCGCCGACTTCTCGTTGAAGGCGCGCAGCGCATGCTGACGAGCCTCCTCGGCTGCGGCCTCGTCGAGGTCACTTGCCCGTGCGGCCGAATCGGCCAGCACGGTCACCACGTCCGGCTGCACTTCGAGGAAGCCGCCTGACACGTAGTAGTTCTCTTCCTGCCCGCCATCGTGAATCACGCGAACGGGGCCCGGCTGCAGCTCGGTCAGCAGCGGAGCGTGCCCGGGCAGTATGCCCAGGTCGCCCATGATGCCCGAAGCCACGATCTGCTCAACCTCACCGGAGAAGATCGAGGCCTCGGCGCTGACGATATTGCATGTGAAGCTTTTCGCCATAGCGAAGTCCCCCAGTGGACGGGATTACTTCATCTGGTTGGCTTTCTCGACGGCTTCGTCGATGCTGCCCACCATGTAGAAGGCCTGCTCGGGCAGGTTGTCGTACTCGCCATCGAGGATGCCCTGGAAACCACGAATGGTGTCCTTCAGCGACACGTACTTGCCGGGAGCACCGGTGAAGACTTCGGCGACGAAGAACGGCTGCGACAGGAAGCGCTGGATCTTACGCGCCCGTGACACGGCCAGCTTGTCCTCGTCGGACAGCTCGTCCATGCCCAGGATCGCGATGATGTCCTTGAGCTCCTTGTAGCGCTGCAGCACGTTCTGCACACCGCGAGCGGTGTTGTAGTGCTCCTCGCCGACGACCAGCGGGTCGAGCTGGCGCGAGGTGGAGTCCAGCGGATCGATGGCCGGATAGATACCCAGCTCGGCGATCGAACGCGCCAGTACCACGGTGGCGTCCAGGTGCGAGAAGGTGGTGGCCGGCGACGGGTCGGTCAGGTCATCCGCGGGCACGTAGACGGCCTGCACCGAGGTGATCGAGCCGGTCTTGGTGGAGGTGATGCGCTCCTGCAGGACGCCCATCTCCTCGGCCAGGGTCGGCTGGTAACCCACCGCGGAGGGCATACGGCCCAGCAGTGCGGAAACCTCGGTACCTGCCAGGGTGTAACGGTAGATGTTGTCGACGAACAGCAGCACGTCGCGACCTTCATCGCGGAACTTCTCGGCGATGGTCAGGCCGGTCAGAGCCACGCGCAGGCGGTTGCCCGGCGGCTCGTTCATCTGGCCGTAGACCAGCGATACCTTGTCGATGACGTTGGACTCGGTCATCTCATGGTAGAAGTCGTTACCCTCACGGGTCCGCTCGCCCACGCCGGCGAACACGGAGTAACCGCTGTGCTCGGTGGCGATGTTGCGGATCAGCTCCATCATGTTGACCGTCTTGCCCACGCCGGCGCCGCCGAACAGGCCGACCTTGCCGCCCTTGGCAAACGGGCAGACCAGATCGATGACCTTGATGCCGGTCTCGAGCAGCTCGTTGGACGCTGCCTGCTCGGCATAGGTCGGGGGCTTGCGGTGGATCGGCATGCGCTCTTGCTCACCGATGTCACCGGCCTCGTCGATCGGCTCGCCGAGCACGTTCATGATGCGACCCAGGGTCTCCTTGCCAACCGGCACGGAGATGGCGGCACCGGTGTTGGCGACTTCCATGCCACGCTTGAGCCCCTCGGTGGAGCCCATGGCAATGGTGCGCACCACGCCGTCGCCCAACTGCTGCTGGGTTTCCAGCACGGTCTCGGCATTCGAGACCTTCAGCGCGTCGTAGACCTTGGGAACATCGTCCCGCGGAAACTCTACGTCAATCACCGCGCCGATGATTTGTACGATACGTCCGCTCATCTTGGTTCCTCTCAAAAACCTGCAAATGAAACCTGTGTGCCGGGAGCGCTCGCGGCGCTCCCGAGGCGCTATACGGCAGCGGCGCCGCCGACGATCTCGGAAATCTCCTGGGTGATGGCGGCCTGGCGGGCCTTGTTGTACACCATCTCCAGATCGTCGATCAGTCCGCCGGCGTTGTCGGTGGCGTTTTTCATGGCGATCATCCGGGCCGCCTGTTCGCAGGCCCCGTTCTCGACCACCGCCTGATATACCTGGGATTCGATGAAACGAATCAACAGGCTATCCAACAGCGCCTTGGCATCCGGCTCATACAGGTAGTCCCAGCTACCGGGACGCTTGTTGTCCTCTTCGTCCGCATCCGTTCCCATGTCGGGAGCGAGCGGCAGCAACTGGCGAACCACCGGCCTTTGCGTCATGGTGTTGACGAACTCGTTGTACACCACGTAAAGGCGATCCACTCGGCCCTCGTCATAGGCATCCAGCATCACCTTGACGCTACCGATCAGGTCTTCCATCTCGGGCGATTCGCCCAACCCGCTCTTGGCCGCGACCAGATTGCCGCCATAGTTGCGGAAGAAGCCGCCAGCCTTGCTGCCCAGGGCGCAGAAGTCGAGCTCGGCACCCTCGCTGCGCCACGCCACGGCGCTCTTGACCACGGCCTTGAACAGGTTGACGTTCAGACCGCCGCACAGGCCGCGGTCGGTGGACACCACGATGTAACCGACCCGCTTCACCTCTTCGCGCTCGACCATGTAGTCGTGCTTGTACTCGGGGTTGGCGTCGGCAAGGTGGCTGGCCACGTTGCGGATCTGCCGGGCATAAGGCTGGCTGGCCCTCATCAGATCTTGTGCTTTACGCATCTTCGACGCAGCGACCATTTCCATGGCGCTGGTGATCTTCTGCGTATTCTTGATGCTCCCGATCTGGGTGCGTATCTCTTTTGCAGCTGCCATAGCGATCTACCTCGTTCGTGGCCCTCAGAAGATGTCCCTGGCCCGCCCTGACAGGCGGGCCGGCGGATTTACCAGCTCTGAGTGGCTTTGAACTGCTCGAGACCCTGCTTCAGCCCTTGCTGGATCTCTTCGTTGTAGTCGCCGGTCTGGTTGATCTTGTCGAGCAGTTCGGCGTGCTCGGACCTCATGTAGTCGTGCAGGGCACGCTCGAAGTCCAGCACCTTGCTGACGTCGATATCATCCAGGAAGCCTTCGTTGGCGGCATACAGCGTCACGCCCATCTCGGCTACCGACAGCGGTGAATACTGCTTCTGCTTCATCAGCTCGGTGACGCGCTGACCGTGCTCCAGCTGCTTGCGGGTGGCTTCGTCCAGATCGGAAGCGAACTGGGAGAAGGCCGCCAGCTCGCGGTACTGGGCGAGTGCCAGACGCACACCGCCGCCGAGCTTCTTGATGATCTTGGTCTGGGCCGCACCACCCACGCGAGATACCGACAGACCGGCGTTGATGGCCGGACGGACACCCGCATTGAACAGGTCGGTCTCGAGGAAGATCTGGCCGTCAGTGATCGAGATCACGTTGGTCGGAACGAACGCCGAAACGTCGCCGCCCTGGGTCTCGATGATCGGCAGTGCGGTCAGTGAGCCGGTCTTGCCGGTCACTTCACCGTTGGTGAACTTCTCGACGTACTCGACGTTGACGCGAGCGGCACGCTCGAGCAGACGCGAGTGGAGATAGAAGACGTCACCCGGGTAGGCTTCACGGCCCGGCGGACGGCGCAGCAGCAGCGACACCTGGCGATAGGCCCAAGCCTGCTTGGTCAGATCGTCATACACGATCAGGGCGTCCTGGCCGCGGTCGCGGAAGTACTCGCCCATGGTGCAGCCGGCGTAGGGTGCCAGGAACTGCATCGGGGCCGGGTCGGCGGCGCCGGCGGCAACCACGATGGTGTGCTCCATGGCGCCGTGCTCTTCGAGCTTGCGCACCACGTTGGCAATGGTCGACTGCTTCTGACCGATGGCCACGTAGATACAGGTGACGCCCTTGCCCTTCTGGTTGATGATCGCGTCGACAGCGATGGCGGACTTACCGATCTGGCGGTCGCCGATGATCAGCTCACGCTGACCGCGGCCGATCGGCACCATGGCGTCGATCGACTTGAGACCGGTCTGGATCGGCTGGTCCACCGACTGGCGGGTGATGACGCCCGGAGCGACCTTTTCCACCGCGTCGGTCAACTTGGCGTCGATATCGCCCTTGCCGTCGATGGGGTTACCCAGCGGGTCGACCACGCGGCCGATCAGCTCGGGGCCCACCGGCACCTCGAGGATGCGGCCGGTACAGCTGGCGGTCATGCCCTCTTCCAGCTGCAGGTAGTCGCCCAGCACCACGGCGCCCACGGAGTCGCGTTCGAGGTTGAGCACCATGCCGTAGATGCTGCCGGGGAATTCGATCATCTCACCGAACATCGCATCTTCGAGGCCGTGAATACGCACGATGCCGTCGGAGACGCTGACGATGGTGCCCTGGTTGCGGGCTTCGGATGCGACATCCAGCTTTTCGATACGCTGTTTGATGATGTCGCTGATCTCGGAAGGATTCAGTTGCTGCATGCCATGTCCCTCAGACTCAGGCGGTGAGAGCTTCGGAGAGGCGGTTCAATCGACCGCGCACCGATCCGTCGATGACGGTATCGCCGGCGCGCAGGACGACGCCTCCGATAAGCTTTGGATCCACCTGAGTGATAATGGAGATTTCGCGATTCAGCCGCTTCTTGAGCGCGCCGGCGAGCTTGTTCTGCTGCTTGTCATCGAGCTCGTAGGCCGAGACGACGGTGACCTCGATGCGTTTATCATGCTCGGCGCGCAGGTACGCGAACCGCTCCGCGATCGCGGGAAGCGCCGTCAGCCGACCCTTCTCGCCCAGTATGTCGAGAAAAGCCTTGGCCGAGTCATCGAGCTTGACCTCGGTCAGCTCGATGAGCATGGCCACCTTGCGCTCGGGCGAGAAACGCGGGCTGGACAAAAGCTTCTGCACGTCGCGTACGGCTACGGCCTGGCCCAGCTTGTCGAGCCATTCGGACCAGCCGTCCAGCGCCTGGTGATCGCGTGCGTGTTCGAATGCCGCTCTAGCGTAGGGTCGCGCGACGGTAGACAGTTCCGCCATGGATCACCTCCTCAAAGTTCGGCAGCAAGCTTGTCGAGCAGCTTGCGATGCGCCTTCTCGTCGACGGAGGCCTCCAGGACGCGCTCGGCACCGACCACGGCGAGACTGGAGACCTGGGCCCGCAGCTCGTCCTTGGCACGCTGGATTTCCTGATCGATCTCGGCACGCGCACTGGCGATCATACGCTCGCCTTCGGCACGAGCCTGCACGCGAGCTTCCTCGACCATCTGCGCCGAACGCTTGTTGGCCTGCTCGAGAATCTGCGAAGCCTGCTCCTTGCTCTCGCGCAGCGTCTGGGACGCTTGCTCTTGAGCGAGCTCGAGGTCACGTGACGCCCGGCTGGCCGCATCGAGACCTTCGGCGATCCGCTTCTGGCGCTCATGAAGCGCGGTGCTGATCGGCGGCCACACATACTTGATACAGAACCAGACAAAAATCGCGAAGGCGATCGTTTGTCCGATAAGCGTCATGTTGATATTCACGGGTATGTACCTCTGACGGGTTCGTGGCGACCGGAAACGAGCAAACCGAGCGCTTCAGCGCTCGGCAGCGGCGTTAACCGGCGACGACGAAGATCAGGTACATCGCGATACCCACGCCGATCATCGGCACGGCGTCGAGCAGACCGGCCATCAGGAAGGTCTTGGTCTGCAGCTGGTCGCCGAGCTCGGGCTGGCGAGCGGTGGACTCGAGCAGCTTGCCGCCGAGGATGGCGAAGCCGATACCGGTACCCAGAGCGCCCAGACCGATCATGAGGGAAGCGGCGAGGTAAATGTAATCCATTGTGTGCTCCTAGTTTTCAAGTTGACTTTCAAGGGGTTGAGGGTTGAAGAACTGCAAATTGCTCGTTTCAGTGATGCTCGTGCGCGGCGCTGAGATAAACCACGGTGAGCATGGTGAAGATGAAGGCCTGGAGAGTGATCACCAGGATATGGAAGATGGCCCACGGCACGTCGAGCAGCCAGATGGCCCAGAACGGCAGCAGGGCGATCAGAATGAAGATGACTTCCCCGGCGAACATGTTGCCGAACAGTCGCATTGCCAGGCTGAAGGGCTTGACGACCAGGCTCACGATTTCGAGAACCAGGTTGAATGGAATCAGCAGCCAGTGGTTGAACGGTGTCAGGGAGAGTTCGCGAGCGAAGCCACCGACGCCCTTGACCTTGAAGCTGTAGTAGAGAATCAGCAGAAACACACCCAGCGCCATGCCCAGAGTGGCGTTTACGTCGGTCGTCGGCACGATCTTCATGTAGTCGACGCCGAGACGAATGAAGAGCTCGGGGAAATAGTCGACCGGGATGATCTTCAGCGTGTTCATGAGCAGAATCCACACGAACAGCGTCAGCGCCAGCGGAGCGATGATGGGGTTCCTGCCGTGAAAGGCGGAGCGCACCAGGCTCTCGATGAACTCGATGACCATCTCGACGGCGTTCTGCAACCCGCCGGGCACGCCGGTAGTGGCGATCTTGCCGGCCTTGCGGAACAGCCAGATGAACAGCAGGCCCATGGCGATCGACCATCCCATGGTATCCAGATGGATGGCCCAGAAGCCCATCTCGCGAGCCTCTTCCGCGGAGTGCGCGATCGACCAGCCGTTCTCGGGATGGCGCCCAAAGGTCAGGTTCTGAAGGTGATGCTGGATATAGGACGCTGCCGTAACTTCGTTACCTGCTGCCATGCTGTCATTACCTCGATTCAGGAGCCGGCCTTTCACGCTTGAACCAGGGCGCAAGCCAATGCGTGAACAGAACCGCCACGTATGCGACGAAGAAGAAAATCGGGTTTGAGGGGGGCACTGCCGCGAATACCACGGCCAGCAGTGTCACCGTCAAACCGAACTTTCCTGCCTCGGCCCGATACAGATTCGAGACGAAGCGACCCGCTTGCCTGCCTCCGCGTACCGAACCGATACGCCAGGCGAAGTAGAGGGAGGGAATCAGACCCACCAGCCCACCCTTCAGCGCAGACAGTGCGCCTTCGGTTCCTGCTATCAATGCCCCGATAGCCGTCACAGACGTCACCGCCGCGCCCTGCCACCCGAACAAATGGGTGGTATTGATACGCTCGCGTTGGCGACTCGGGTGTCTGTGCATCTGTCGACAGTCCTGCCCCGCCGGATCAGGGCATGAGGGCCATCTGAACCTGGCGTGTCGCTCAGGCAAACAACGGCGGATTATAGGGAAGCCCCTTGGTCTGTTCAACCGGACCCGGTGCTTTTCGCCCACGAATGGTGCGGGTTTGCGACCAAAGAAGCAACAATTGTCAACACCGTTCGCAACGTCAGCGAATGTGCTCGAGAATACCGTCTAGCTCGTCCAGGCTGGAGTAGCGTATCGTCAGCCTGCCCTTGCCGCCACGACTGTGCTGAATCTTCACCGGGGCGCCGAGCAGTTCGCCGAGCTTGGTCTCCAGGCGCACCACGTCGGGACTCTCGGCGGTAGTCTCGGTCTTCTTCACCTCGCCTTGAGCCAGGCGCTTCACCAGCGCCTCGGTATCGCGCACGGTGAGATCCTTGTTGACCACTTCATGTGCCGCACGGCGCTGCTTGGCACCGGAGAGGGCCAGCAGTGCACGGGCATGGCCCATGTCGAGATCGCCACGCTCGAGCAAGGTCTGCACCTCGGGGTCCAGCGCCAGAAGGCGCAACAGGTTGGCCACCTGGGCGCGCGACTTGCCCACGGCATCCGCCACCTGCTGCTGGGTGAGTGCGAACTCTTCGAGCAGGCGCTTGAGCGCCATCGCCTCTTCCACCGGGTTGAGGTTTTCGCGCTGAATGTTCTCGATCAGCGCCAGCGCCAGGGCGACTTCGTCGCTAACCTCGCGAATCACCGCCGGGATGGTGTCGAGCTCGGCCAGTTGGGCGGCACGCCAGCGACGCTCGCCGGCGATGATCTCGTAGCGTGACTCGCCGATGGGCCGTACCACGATGGGCTGCATCACACCCTGGGCACGAATCGAATCGGCGAGCTCCTCCAGCGCCTCGGGCTGGATGTCGCGGCGCGGCTGGTACTTGCCGCGGCAGAGCTGGCCCAACGGCAGGCGCTCGAGTCGTTCCTCGGCGGCAGGAGCGACTTCGGCCGGCTCGCTCGTCTCGCCGAGCTGGGCATTCACCTCGGGCAGTTCGAGATTCTCGCGGCGACGGGCGCCGGCACCGATCAGGGCATCCAGGCCTCGGCCCAGGGCGCGTTTACGCGTCATCAGCATTCCCTCATCACGAAAATCGGTCACGACTGGCAGTTCCGCCCGCCGCACTATAGCGACAGACGACGAATCAGTTCCTTGGCCAGTACCCGGTGGGCCTGGCTGCCGCGCGAGAAGCGCGCATATTTGGTCACCGGAAGGCCATGGCTCGGCGCTTCGGCGACCCGCACGTTGCGCGGGATCGTGGTCTTGAGCAGCGCCTCGCCAAAGTAGTCGCGCAGCTGCTTGGATATGTCCCGAGTCAGGCTGTTGCGGCTATCGAACATGGTGCGCAGAATGCCATAGATCGCCAGGTTCGGATTCACGCTGTCCTTGATCTGCTCAACGGTGTCGAGCAGCGCCGAGAGGCCCTCCAAGGCGTAGAACTCGCACTGCAGCGGGATCAGCACGCCGTTGGCGGCGGTCAGGGCATTGACGGTGAGCATGTTGAGCGAGGGCGGGCAGTCGATCAGCACCACGTCGTATTCGCCGGCAACGCTGCCCAGGGCCTCGGTCAAGCTGCGCTCGCGACCCTCGGCCCGGTCCAGTAACTCCACTTCGGCGGCGGTGAGGTCGCCATTGCCGGGCAGCAGCGAGTAGCCGGCAGCGGGGCAGTCGAGCATCACCTCGGGAGCGCTCTTCTCGCCCAGCAACAGGTCGAGCACGCTGCCCTCGAGCGCATGCTTGTCGATGCCGCTGCCCATGGTGGCATGGCCCTGGGGGTCGAGATCGACCAGCAGCACGCGGCGATCCAGGGCGGCGAGGCTGGCGGCCAGGTTGACGGCGGTGGTGGTCTTGCCCACGCCGCCTTTCTGGTTGGTCAAGGCGATGATTTGGGTCACGGGCGACTTCCTTGCGTCGAAGGCACGCTCACAAGCGGCCTGGGTTGGAATCGGTTCGCTCGACGATCAATAGCTGACGCTCCCCCCTGGTGAACGGCACGGCAAGCGCATGACGCTCGCGTATGGTCAGCCCGGCATCCAGTTTGGCCATCTCCTCGGCGGCGGCCGGCCCCTTCATTGCCAGCCAGTGGCCGCCTTGCGCCAGCAGATGATCGGTCAGCTGCACGAAGTCGGTCAGGCTGGCGAAGGCCCGTGAAATCACCTGAACGTAGCCGCCCGCCGGCGGTTCGAAGGCCTCGACCCGGGCCTGCACGGGAGTGACGTTATCGAGCCCGAGCTCCATCACCGCCTGACGCTGGAAGCGCACTTTCTTACCGTTACTGTCGAGCAGCGTAACCGCCAGGCTCGGCTTCAAGATCGCCAGCACCAACCCCGGCAGGCCCGGCCCGGCCCCCACGTCGAGCAGCGGCGCCTCGTCGATGAAGGGCAGTACCACCGCGCTATCGAGCAGGTGCCTGACCACCATTTCTTCCGGTGAGCGTACCGCCGTGAGGTTATAGGCGCGATTCCACTTGTGCAACAGCCCGACCAGACGCAATAGCCGCTCGCGTTGTGCGCCTTCGATATCGATGCCCAGTGAGGCAAACCCTTCGTCGAGACGCGATTCCACCTGTGACGTGATGGGATCGCTCATCCGTTGGCCACTCGCGAGTCGTCGATCAGGCGGCGCTTCTTGAGGTGAATCAGCAGAATCGACACCGCTGCCGGGGTCACGCCGGATATTCGCGACGCCTGGGCCAGGGTCTCGGGGCGAGCCTCGGCGAGCTTCTGGCGAATCTCATGGGAAAGCCCCTCGACCCGGGCGTAGTCGAGATCGGTCGGTAGCGGGGTGGCCTCATGGCGCTTGAGCTTGTCGATCTCGTCCTGCTGGCGATCGATGTAGCCCTGGTACTTGGCCTGGATCTGCACCTGCTCGGCCACTGCCTCGTCGTCGACCGGCTCGCCTGCGAGATGGGCTACGTCGACATAGCCGAGCTCGGGGCGCTTGAGCAGATCGAGCAGGCTGTACTCGCGGGATAGCGGCTTGCCGGTCCTGGCCGCGATGGCCTCGGCAGGTGCAGTGCCGGGCTGGACCCAACTGGCCTTGAGCCGCGCGCTCTCGCGCTCGATCGCCTCGCGCTTTTGGCTGAACGCGGCCCAGCGCGTGTCGTCGACCAGGTCCAGTTCGCGACCGGCTTCGGTCAAGCGCAGATCGGCATTGTCCTCGCGCAGCAACAGCCGGTATTCGGCGCGCGAGGTGAACATGCGGTACGGCTCCTTGGTACCCAGGGTGATCAGGTCGTCGACCAGCACACCGAGGTAGGCCTCGTCACGCCGCGGCCACCACGCCTCGAGCTCCTTGGCACGACGTGCGGCGTTGAGCCCCGCCAACAGCCCCTGGGCGCCGGCTTCTTCGTAGCCGGTGGTGCCATTGATCTGTCCGGCGAAGAACAGGTTGTGGATAAATTTCGTTTCCAGTGAGTGCTTGAGATCGCGGGGATCGAAGAAATCGTACTCGATGGCATAACCGGGCCGGGTGATGTGGGCGTTTTCCAGCCCCTTGATCGAGCGCACCACCTGCAATTGCACGTCGAAGGGCAGCGAGGTGGAAATCCCGTTGGGGTAGAGCTCATGGGTATCCAGCCCCTCGGGCTCGATGAATATCTGGTGGCTCGCCTTGTCGGCAAAGCGGTGCACCTTGTCCTCGATCGACGGGCAGTAGCGCGGCCCAACGCCTTCGATCACACCGGAGTACATCGGTGAACGATCGAGGTTGGCGAAGATGATCTCGTGGGTACGCTCGTTGGTATGGGCGATATGACAGCTTACCTGACGCGGATGCATGTCACGCCGTCCCAGGTAGGACATCACCGGAGTCGGGGTATCGCCGGGTTGCTCCTCGAGCTGCGAGAAATCCACGCTTTTGGCGTCCAGCCTTGGCGGCGTACCGGTCTTGAGCCGATCGACACGGAACGGCAGCGCACGCAGACGCTCGGCCAGGGCGTTGGAAGGCGGGTCCCCGGCGCGCCCCCCGCGGCTCTGATCGAGCCCGATATGGATTACGCCACCGAGGAAGGTGCCCGTGCACAGCACCACCGCCTCGGCCAGGAAGCGAATCCCGGTCTCGGTGACCACGCCTCGTACGGTGTCGTCGTCCACCAGCAGGTCGCCGGCGGCCTGCTGGAAGATCGTCAGATTGGCCTGGTTCTCGAGCAAGCCGCGAACGGCTGCTTTGTAGCGTACGCGGTCGGCCTGGGCCCGGGTGGCACGAACCGCAGGGCCCTTGCGTGCGTTGAGCACACGGAACTGAATACCACCGAGATCGGTAGCCAGGCCCATGGCGCCGCCCAGGGCATCGATTTCCTTGACCAGATGGCTCTTGCCGATCCCACCAATGGCGGGATTGCACGACATCTGCCCGAGAGTCTCGATGTTATGGGTCAGTAGCAGGGTCTGACAGCCCATGCGAGCGGAGGCCAGAGCGGCTTCGGTTCCCGCATGGCCGCCGCCGATGACGATGACGTCAAAGCGGTCGGGATACTCCAAGGTGCACCTCGTTGCGCTTGTGCGCAGATATTGCCTAGGGACGAAAATCAGCCTGGCAGTATAAACCTCCTGTGGGTAAGCGTCAGGGGTTTTCCACACCCACTCGCAAGGAAGCCTCTTTCCCTCTTCTGGATAAACAAAACAGAATGATTAAAAGAGAGAAGTTCTGTTGTGGTTGTTACTACTAGTGTGGACAAAAACCGTGGATAACCCTGGTTAGTCTTTTGGCATCAAAAGCTTGCATTGTTGACTTCTGCGCTGAGAAAAGGGTGACGAGCTGAGGGCGGCCGGTGACGAGCCTGTGGATGAAAAGCATGCTTTTCCACAGCGCGAACGCTGCACCTCTTTTCCACCGCCGCCTACCGGACTTGTTACCGCGATTGTGAACAACCGGCCGCGAACATGACGTAGGCACCAACCATGCACCCTGGAAGCAAGAAAGAGGCGTTTTCAAAAAAAATTTATCCACAGGCAAAAAAAAGCCCTGACGATGGCGTCAGGGCTTCGCAAGAGCGTATCGGGGAAGCTGCTAGTGCTTGAGCACGCGAGAGAGAAAGCTCTGGGTACGCTCGTGTTGGGGGGAGTCGAACAGCACGTCGGGAGCGGCCTGTTCGACGATCTCCCCACGATGTATGAACACGACACGGTCGGCGACTTCACGGGCGAACCCCATCTCGTGGGTAACGATGATCATGGTCATGCCCTCGCGAGCGAGCTCGCGCATGGCGTCGAGCACTTCACCGATCATTTCGGGATCGAGTGCCGAAGTGGGTTCGTCGAACAGCATCAGCCGCGGCTCCATGGCAAGTGCCCGCGCCAGGGCGACGCGCTGTTGCTGGCCTCCGGAGAGCTGGGAAGGGTACTTGTCGGCCTGGTCGGCGATCCCCACACGTTCGAGTAGGCGATTGGCTGTCTCGGTGGCATCTGCGAGGTTCCAGCCGCGCACTTTCATCGGCGCCAGTGTGACGTTGTCGCGTACGCTGAGATGGGGAAAAAGATTGAACTGCTGGAATACCATGCCGACCTCGGTGCGGATCGTCTGCAGCGCACGGCTGCTCTTGCCATAGGGCAGCAATTCGTTGCCGTCGACCTCGATATGGCCGGCTTGGAACTCCTCAAGGCCGTTGATGCAGCGAATCAGGGTCGATTTTCCGGAGCCGCTGGCACCGATGACCACCACCACCTCACCAGGCCGGATCGTAAGGTCGATGTCCTTGAGCACGTGCAACTCACCGAAGTGCTTGTTGACCTTCTCCATTTGCACGATGAGGGCGGCATCGGAGGGAGTATTGTCTCGGTTCATGTCGCGCTCCTTCATTGTCCAACCAGGCCCCTGCGCTCGAGCAGGCGCAGTGCCAATGACAGGCTCAGGGTTATCGCCAGATAGAGGAGGGCGACCATGAGATAGACTTCCAGGGCGTTGAAGGTAGTGGCGATATAGACCTGGCCCTGGCGCACCAGCTCGCCGACCCCGATGACCGAGAACAGCGAAGTGTCCTTGATGCTGATGATCCCCTGGTTGCCGAGCGGCGGAATCATGCGGCGAAGCGCCTGGGGCCAGATGATGTAGCGGAACGACTGTGTTCGCGAGAGTCCCAGTGACAGGCTGGCCTCGCGCTGGCCGCGTTCGATCGACTGAACGCCGCCGCGCACGATCTCCGAGATATAGGCTCCCGAGTTCACCGCGATGGCGGCGATACCGGCCACCAGGGCATTGATCGGACCGCCAAGCAGTTGGGGCAGGCCATAGAAGATGAACAGCACCTGGACCAGCACCGGGGTACCACGGAAGATCTCGATGTAGGCGATTGCCGGCACACGTAGCCAGGCGATGGGGCTGATGCGCAGCAGGCCGAACAGGATGCCGATGAAAAAGCCGATGGCCAGGCCGCCGAAAGAGATCAGCAGCGTATAGGGGATCCCCTTCAGCAGAAAGGGAATGGAGGCGAAGGCCGCCTCCCAGTCGAATTGGAAGGTGACGTCCACTTGGGTTCTCCGGTCAAGACGCGTCTCGGGATCTAGAGGCGCGGACAGATGACAACGCAGCGGGGTCGAGTCCAACGACCCGACCCCGCGTCAGGATCGCTGGGCAATCACTCGTCGTTCGCGCTGCCGAACCACTTCTCGTGGATTTCGTCGTAAGTGCCGTCATCGCGCATCTCGGCCAGTGCCTCATTGGCGGGTTCGACCCATTCGCTACCCTTGACGAATACGATGCCGTACTGCTGCCCCTCGTATAGCGGTCCAACCACCTTGGCCCGGCCTTCGCCGCGGGTCTGGGCGAAGTAAGCGACGTTGGGGGCATCGTAGAACACGGCGTCGGCGCTACCGCCGAGCAGTGCCATGTACATGTCGCTGCTGCCGGGGTAGGGGGTAATCTCGGCGCTGTCGCCGAGGTTCTCCTGCAGGAAGTCGTAACTGGTGGAGCCGACCTTGGTGGCGATGGTCTTGCCTGCGAGATCCTCGATCTCCTCGACGCCATCCTCGCCGGCACGCACCAGGATCTTCAGGCCGCTATCGTAGTAGGGGTCCGAGAAGTCGACGATCTCGGCGCGCTCCTCCGTGATAGTGATACCGGCGATGGCAATATCCACGTTACCGGTCTGAACGGCGGGGATGATGCCATTGAAATCCATGGTGTTGAGTTCGTAATCGAATCCGGCTCGCTCGGCGACCGCGGCGATGATGTCCATGTCGAAACCGACCATTTCGCCGCTTTCCTGATCCATCATCTCGAAAGGGACGAAGCTTGGGTCGGTGACCACGTCGAGCGTTTCGCTGGCAGAGGCTGAGCCGGCAAGGCCGAGTGCCAAGGCCATGCCCGAAACCAGGGTGGCCGTCTTCACTTGTCGTTTCATACGTTTCCCCATGGTGAATTGTTGTGGCGTTACGCCTTTCAACCATGGCGAGTCCACAGGGAAGCGTCAAGTCAAGGGGTTAGACCATGAAGGAGGCACCACAGCCGCAGGTGGTCGTGGCGTTGGGGTTCTGGACCAGAAAACGGGCACCGGCGAGCCCCTCCTCGTAGTCGACGGTGGAACCCACGAGGTACTGGTAGGAAAGCTCATCGACGACCAGGGCTACCTCACCGAATTCGATCAGGGTGTCGTCGTCATCGACCGATTCGGCAAAGTCGAAGCCGTACTGGAAGCCCGAGCAGCCGCCTCCCGTCACGTAGACGCGAAGCTTGAGGTCGGGTTTGCCCTCTTCCTTGAGGAGCCCTTGAAGCCGCTTCCTGGCAGCGTCCGAGAGCATCATGGGAGTGGGCACGAAGGATTCTGCGCCGCTCATGGGGGGCCTCCCTGAGCTGAATTGAATGGCTAACGGCGAATTATCCCCAATCCCCAGTAAAAAGGTCAACTATTACCGGGGACGGGACTGCGCCATCAGGGCATCAGGGCGGGAGCAGCGAGTCCGGCGTCTTCGGTGAAGCCGAACATCAGGTTGAGGTTCTGTACCGCCTGGCCCGAGGCACCCTTGACCAGGTTATCGATCACCGACAACACCACGACGGTGTCGCTGCCAGCGGGACGATGTACCGCCAGGCGGCAGACATTGGCGCCCTTGACGCTGCGCGTTTCGGGGTGGCTGCCGCTGGGCATCACGTCGACGAAGGATTCATCGGCGAAGCGCTGTTCGAACAGTGCCTGCAGATCGCCCGGCTCGGTGGTGAGGCGCCCGTAGAGAGTGGCATGGATACCGCGAATCATCGGCGTCAGGTGGGGCACGAAGGTCAGACCCACCGGCCTGTCGGCGGCATCGCCGAGGCCTTGACGGATCTCCGGCAGATGGCGATGGCCAGAGGCACCGTAGGCCTTCATCGATTCGCTGGCTTCGGCCAGCAGCGAAGGTACCTTGGCACCGCGTCCGGCGCCGGTCACGCCAGACTTGCAGTCGGCGATGATATGGTCGGCGTCGATCAGCCCGGCCTCGAGCAGCGGCAGCAGCCCTAGCTGTACCGCCGTGGGATAGCAGCCGGGCACGGCGATCAGACGCGCCTGACGAATGCGCTCGCGATGCATCTCGGGCAGGCCATAGACGGCTTCGTCGAGCAGCTCCGGTGCACCGTGTGGCTGCCCGTACCACTCCGACCACACCTCGGCGTCGCGCAGGCGGAAGTCGGCCGAGAGGTCGATCACCCGGGTACCCTGGGCGAGCAGTTCGCCGGCCAGGGCGTGTGCAACGCCGTGTGGTGTGGCGAAGAACACCGCATCGCAGGCGCCCAGACGCTGCGGGTCGGGCTCGCTGAAAGCCAGATCGTCGTAATGACCGCGCAGGTTGGGGTACATGTCGCAGACTCGCATGCCAGCCTCGGAGCGCGAAGTGATGGCTTCGACCTCGACCTCCGGATGCTGGGCCAATAGCCTGAGCAACTCGACGCCGGTATAACCGGTACCGCCGACGATTCCGACCTTGATCACAACGCGACTCCTTCGAAGTTAGCCTGGCTGGGAGCGGTCGCAGCAGGACCGTCCTGTCCGGATATGATACACAAGAGAGGGGGCGGCGACTCAACCGCCTTGACGATGCTTCCCAGGAACCGTTTGCACAGGAAACTTGCCGTGCCGCGCCTCTCGCTTCCCAACTTCAGCCTGGAAGGCTTTCGCCGCAAGCTGGCCAGTGTCGATGCGCTGCCCCAGCTGTGTGTACTGGGGGTCGTCTCGGGGCTCGTGACGGGGGCCGTGATGGTCGGCTTCCGGCTATTGCTCGGGCTGGGGGGCTTGCTGTTCATGCCGGAAGGCAACCACGAAGCCTTCGAAGGGCTGTCGCCGATGGTGCGCTCGAGCCTGCCGCTGATCGCCGTGGTATTGATCGGCATCTTCCTGTGGCGCCAGCCGTCGGCGGCACGCAAGCTGGGCGTCGCTCATGTGATAGAGCGTCTTACCTACCACCAGGGCCGCTTCCCCTTGCGCAACTGGATCAACCAGTGGTGGGTCGGTGTGGTAACGGTAGTGGGTGGTCTGTCCGCCGGACGCGAGGGGCCGGCAATCCATCTCGGTGCGGCCGCCGCCAGCGGCCTGGGCCAGCAGCTGCGCCTGCCGCACAACAGCCTGCGAGTACTGGTGGCCTGTGGTACGGCAGCAGGCATTTCGGCATCGTTCAATACCCCGATAGCCGGCGTCATCTTCGCCATGGAAGTGGTGATGATGGAATACACTATCGCCGGCTTCATGCCGGTTATCCTGGCCTCTACCATGGGCGCCTTGATGGCCATCCTGGTATACGGTTCGGAACCGGCCATTCAGGTACCCAGCGTCAGCCTGGGTTCGCTGATGAATCTGCCCTGGCTCGTGATCACGGCGCTGTTCATCGGGCTGCTGGGCGGCCTGTTCATTCATGTAGCGAGAAGCGAACGCATCAGTGGCCTGCCGGTGGTGCTGCGCCTGGCGTTGGTGGCGCTGGTCACGGCGGCGGTGGCGTGGTGGTATCCCGACGTGCAGGGCATCGGCTACGACAGCCTGGATGCTTCGCTGGCGGGAAATCTGACCGTCGACGTACTGCTGGCGCTGGTGATAGCCAAGCTGCTGCTGACGGCAATCACCGTGGCCAGCGGTATTCCCAT
Source organism: Halomonas sp. MCCC 1A13316 (assembly GCF_014931605.1). NCBI lineage: Bacteria > Pseudomonadati > Pseudomonadota > Gammaproteobacteria > Oceanospirillales > Halomonadaceae > Billgrantia > Billgrantia diversa. The sequence continues at coordinate 4,471,122 of NZ_CP053382.1, forward strand.
CGGTATCATCGGCCCGGTGCTGGTGGTCGGCGCCGCAGCCGGAGCGTTGGCCGACCTGGTGGGGGCGTGGTTATTTCCCCAACTGGGCGTGGAGCCAGGCTTCTACGCCATGCTCGGCATGGCGGCGATGATGGGAGCGGTCCTGCAGGCGCCGTTGGCCGCGCTGATGGCGCTGCTGGAGTTGACTCACAACCCCAACATCATCCTGCCGGGCATGCTGGCAGTAGTGGTCTCGGGGCTGACGACCCGCCAGCTGTGCCGCTGTGACGGTTTTTTCATCAGCGTGACCCGCCATGGCCTGCACCCGCTGCAGCAGCCTCTGATGCAGGCGCTTTCGCGGATTTCGGTGCCGGCGGTGATGGAGCGTAGCTTCGTGACGACGCCACGCATGGTGACCCGTGACCAGGCTCGTACGTTGCTTGCTGCCAAGCCGGTCTGGATCCTGATCCTTCGCTCATCCGGCGACAAACCGACCCTGGCTCTGAAGGCGGCCGACCTGGCCCGGGCGCTGATCGATGAGCAGGAGCTGGAGGAGATCACCACCGAGGAGGCGCTGATCGACCTTCTCGAGGTACCTGGGCTGCGCCTGGAGATGGTCCCGATCCACCAGCAGGCGACCCTGTCGGAAGCCTTCGAGCGGCTCAACGACCAGGCGGTCGATGCGCTTTACGTGGAACAGGGCCGGCGCCCGAAGCACAAGCGAATTTCCGGTATCATAACCCGCGGTTCCATCGAGCGTTACTATTCGCTGAAGTGATGTATTGACGAAAACCCCATGTCGGCGGTGTTCTCCGAGGAGACTGAATGTATCTCTGGATCAAGGCTCTGCATATCGTGGCCGTCGTTACCTGGTTCGCGGCACTGTTCTACCTGCCGCGCCTGTACGTCTACCACGCCATGGCACGCGACAAGGGCGAGCAGCAGGCCATCGACTATTTCCGCGTGATGGAGCGCAAGCTCTACCGCGGCATCATGACGCCGTCGATGATTGCCGTGATCGTTCTGGGCGGTTGGCTGCTATACCTCATGCCCCAATGGCTCGGCATGGGCTGGTTGCATGCCAAGTTGGCACTGGTGTTGCTGTTGGTGATTTACCACCATGCCTGTCTAGTCTATCTCAAGCAGTTCGCTGCGGGCCGCTGTCGGCGTACCCATGTCTTCTTCCGCTGGTTCAATGAATTGCCGGTTATTGCGCTGCTCGCCATCGTGATCCTGGTCGTACTCAAGCCGTTCTGACCATGCCGAGCCATATGAATCGACAATCCCCGGTCGTGCTGGTGCTGGCCGGCCACGATCCGACTGGCGGGGCGGGACTCATCGCTGACAGTGAAGCGATCGCCGCCTGTGGCGGCTGGGCCATGACGGTACCGACGTCCCTGACGGTGCAGGACAGCCACGATGTGCAGCGTGTGGAGCCGGTACCCGCGGATCTGATCCGCGACATGGCGGGTCAGCTTGCCACGTTTCGCCCGGCGGCGATCAAGATCGGGCTATTGGCCAGTCACGAGGCGCTCGAGGCCGTGGTGGATATCGTCAAGGCGCACCCGCAGGTGCCGGTGGTGGCTGATCCGGTGCTCAAGGCCGGAGGAGGAAAAGAGTTATCCACAGCGACTTTGGTCGATGCCTTTTGTTCCCGCCTGCTTCCTCTTGTGGATATTCTGACTCCCAATCGTCTCGAGCTGGTGCGCCTTGCCGGGCCGCAGGCCCAGGATGACCAGACGCGAGTCCAGCGGTTGCTGTCGCTCGGCTGTCGCGCCGTGTTGGTGACCGGTAGCGACGATCCAGAAACCGGCGTACCTGATGATCAGGTCGAACTGGTTCTTTACGACGGAAGCGAACGCTTCGCCTGGCGCTGGCCGCGGCTGGCGGGCAGTTTTCACGGTTCGGGCTGCACTCTGGCTGCCGCTCTGGCGGCGCGGCTTGCCGCTGATGAATCACTGCGCTCTGCCTGCGAGCAGGCCCAGCAATTTACCTGGCGGGCCTTGGCCAATGCCTGGCAGCCGGGCAATGGCCAGGCGCTACCGCGACGTACGGTTTTTCAGGATATCCAGTGCCATCCATTGCAGGACGTGACCCAACCCAATGGCATGAGCGAAAATCAGCGCATCCTTAACAGTGACTCCAATGTTATCCAAGAAGTTATCCACAGGCCGGGTGAGGCAACCCCGGCTTTTCCCATGACGGGGTCAAACCATTTTCGAGACAGCAATGAGGCTGACATGACTACTTCCGCAACGCTCTTCGAACAGGCCTGCCGCCACATTCCCGGCGGTGTCAATTCTCCCGTGCGTGCCTTCAAGGGGCTTCATCGGCCCCCGGTGTTCATCGAGCGAGCCCAAGGGGCCTACCTGTTCGACGTGGAAGGTAAGCGCTACGTCGACTATGTCGGCTCCTGGGGGCCGATGATCACCGGTCACGCCGATCCGGATGTGCTCGGTGCGGTGCGCGAGCGACTCGACAATGGGCTCTCCTTCGGCACGCCGACCGCCATCGAAACCACAATGGCCGACCTTATCTGCGAGATGATTCCGTCGATCGATATGGTGCGCATGGTCAACTCGGGTACCGAGGCCACCATGTCCGCGATTCGGCTGGCGCGGGGCTTCACCGGACGCGACAAGATCGTCAAGTTCGAGGGCAACTATCACGGCCACTCCGACTCGCTGCTGGTCAAGGCCGGTTCCGGTGCACTGACCCATGGCGAGCCCAGCTCACCTGGCGTTCCGGCCTCCCTGGCCGAGCACACCATTACGCTGGCCTACAACGATATCGATGCGGTGGAGGCCTGCTTCGAGGAGATAGGCAACGAGGTTGCCTGCATCATAGTCGAGCCGGTTGCCGGCAACATGAACTGCATTCCGCCGCTGCCCGGCTTCCACGAGACCCTGCGCCGGGTTTGCACCGAGTACGGTAGTGTGCTGATCTTTGATGAAGTGATGACCGGTTTTCGCGTCGCTTTGGGCGGTGCCCAGGCTCACTTCGGCATCGAGCCCGATCTGACCTGCCTGGGCAAGATCGTCGGTGGTGGCATGCCGGTGGGCGCCTTCGGCGGCAAGCGCGAGATCATGGAAATGATCTCGCCGCTGGGGCCGGTCTACCAGGCGGGCACGCTCGCGGGTAACCCGCTGGCCATGGCGGCAGGCATCGCCCTGCTGACCAAGCTGCGCGAACCCGGTTTCCACGATGCCCTGGCTCAGCGTGTGGAAACGCTATGTCACGGATTGCAGGAGCGCGCCGATGCTGCAGGCATCGACATGATCACCCAGCGCGTTGGTGGCATGTTCGGATTGTTCTTCACCGGGCAGTCCCGGGTCGACAACTTTGCCCAGGCCACTGCCTGCGATGCCGATGCATTCCGTCGCTTTTTTGCGGCGATGCTGGATGAAGGTGTCTATCTGGCGCCCTCGGCCTATGAGGCGGGCTTCATGTCCAGCGCTCATACGCCGGAAGACATTCAATTGACGCTGGATGCCGCCGAGAAGGCTTTCGCTCAGGTGCACCAGTCTTGACGAGGCGCCACTGCCACAAGGAATGAATATGGATGCCACCTCAGCGAACTGCCAGACGTCTCCATCCACTGCTCTCGGTCTGGATGAATTGATCGATTCGCTGGTGGCTTCCCATCGTACGATTGTCGATGACCTTCCCTACGTAGGTTCGTCCTGTTGCCTGGCAGCAACCCGTTCATTGGTTGAGGATGAGGTGAAGCAGCTCGACGCTCGTCTGACAGGCGAGGAGGACCGGCGACGCCTGCACGGGCTGAAAGAGTGGTTGGAACAAGAGCTGGTACGACTCGAGCCGTGGTTCCACGAGCGTGGCGAACCTCGCCCAAGCTGGGTCGTCGGTCGCCAGGCCATGTCGCTGTTCGATCGGCAGCGCCTGATCATGTCCAATGCCCTCGATCTGGAGGCATCGGATCCGTTGGCCAAGCGCTGCCTCGACTCGGGCTTCGATCTGGTCTCGCTGCTGGTGGGGCTTTATGTCCGCGATGAAACCCGGCTGGCCCACTATGCGTTCGATCGCTATTTACGGCTATCGGGGGACTACTCCCTCTCACGTCTCGTTTCCGTGTTTGCGGTTTGTCGCTCGCTCGCGGGGGCCCGCCGAGCACTGCAGCGCTGGGAATCGGGTCGCGGCACGGCGTTTCACCTGGCCGAGATCATGACGGAGTGTCGGCGTTACCTCGAACTGGCCGAGTGGGTTTCCAACTTCCGTTTTCCTCCGCTTATCATCGGTGTCGGTGTATCGGGCAGCGGCAAGAGCCGCTTCATGGCTGAAATCGTCGAGCGGCTGGGTGCCGTGAGGCTGTGTTCGGATGCCGAGCGGCGGCGACTTTTCGGACTTTCTCCACAAGCAGTAGAGACGATACCTGCTGTGGATATCTTCAGCCCGGAAACCACCGAGCGTACCTACCAGCGCCTGGCCAGCCTGGCCGGACTTCTGCTGAATGGCGGCATCCCTACCTGCATCGATGCCACCTGCCTGACACGTGCCCAACGCCAATTGTTGCGACAGCAAGGTGAGGCACGCGGCTTGCCAGTACTTTTCGTCAGCTTCGAAGCCGATGACGAAACTCTCAGGGCACGCATCGCCAAGCGCGCCAGCCGCCAGGGGGGCGACCCGGCAACGAGCCTTGAGGTACTCAACCGGCAATTGGCCTCGTATGAGGATTTCAGCGACGAGGAGCGTCAGCATCTGCTGCACCTCGATACCACCGCCGAGCATGTCGGTGATACCTTGGCGATGCTGGTAGAGAAACGGATAAGGCTGAGTTATAGCTGAGGCTGCAATGAGACAATTGCTCATCACCTTGCTGGTTGCCTGTATCGGAATGAGCGACCTCGCAGCGGGCGACCGCTCCACATCGCGGGGAGTCGTAAAACCTATGGACGACAGCGCCTCAAATGTCATTGACATTGTATTTGATGGTGAGCCGGGCACACGTTTCGTGGCGACGCTGAAAATCCATCGAGAGGATGTGATAGAGAAGCATGAGTTGGCGGAAATTGTTCCTAGCGAGCATCGGTATCGAGGCGAGGCGCTGGAAGCCAGCGTGCGACAGCTGACGGAGGGAAGCCTGACGGTAGAGGTTCGCAAAGGCGGAAACGTCAGTCGCTCGAGTTCGCGTGGCGAGAATAGCCAGCTAAGCTTGCAAATCAGGTAAGAACGCGCCTCTTTGCCCTTTTCCTCTAATCTGAAAGAAAGGGCCTGCCAAAGGTGGCAGGCCCTTTTTCTGCAGGCTTAGTTCTGGTGAACGTAAGCCGTGTTGCCCCCGCCCACTTGGGTGGTAACGGCGGAGTTGTTGACGCCCATCTGTACATGTGTGGCACTGTTGCTGGCCAAGCTAGCCAGCCCACCGAAGAAACCCGGCAACGCCGACTGACTGATGGACGAATCATGGCCCAGACCCGTCTGGGAGGAATATGCCACATCGTTAAAGCCGCTCTGCATCACGTCGGATGTATTGTAACGGCCGTTTTGGGTGATGACGGCATCGTTGTTATAGCGGCTTTGTTCCACCGTCGCCGTATTATATTTCCCATTCTGTTCGATGTCGGAGTCGTTTTTCAGCCCACTCTGGCGCACCATCGCCTTGTTCAGTGTGCCGTCCTGATCAATGGAAGAGTCGTTGAAGCTTCCGCTCTGGTCAACATCGGCGTAATTGTAGTCGCCGGATTGAGTAATGTCGGAGGAAAGCTTGGTGCCCTCCTGGTTCACCAGCGCGAAATTCTTGTCTTCCCACTGAACGACGTCAGAGTCGTTGAAGCTGCCGCTCTGGTTGACCTCGGCAAAGTTTCTCCAGCCATTTTGGTAAGAGGTGGCATTGTTCTTAACCCCTTCCTGGTCAACCTGAAGAGCGTTCCGGCTACCGTACTGCTGGCTTTCAGAAGAATTGTACGCTCCGGATTGAGCCAGGTTAGCGCTGTTCGTTGTCCCGTGCTGCAGGGCATTGGCGCGATTTCCCACACCCTCCTGATCGATGGCTGATTCGTTATAGCCCTCCCACCCTTTTTGGAGTACGGTTGCGTCATTGTAGGCGCCCGTTTGTGTGACGTCAGAGATGTTGCTTCCTGCGCCTTGGGTGAGTTGTGTCACACTTGTATTATTGTTGATGCCTTCTTGGTCGATATATGACTCATTCTGGTTTGCCAGAGCCGTACCTGAGAAGGCGATAGCCGCTGCCATGATTGTCATCTTGAACTTCATCTTTATTCCCTCTCGTTGAGATCCCTGGGTAAGCCTCTGCTGCCAGGGTGGGGTTCGACAGCGATAGCTTGGCTATCACTCCCGTTTGCCACTTCCGGTTTAAGCGCTTTTTTCCTTTTTATTGCTCATGCTTCCTGCATCTTTACCACGAACCTGGAACGGCAGCGTTAATAACGGTAGATATGAACGGCTGCCTGCCCCCGTGAGAACTGTGTAATGGTGATGGGGCTGGTGCGCTGGCTTCCCAACTGGTGGATCTCGGCGCTGCCGTGTACGCCATGCTGATTGATGGTGGCCTCCTTGCCGTATCCGGCCTGCACGATTTCAGCATCATGTCCGTAACCCTTCTGCAGAATTGAAGCTTCCAGTTGAGCGCCGGACTGCACTATCCGAGCCTCATGACCCGCCCCCATTTGCCTTGCATTGGCTGCATTGGCCGAGCCCAGCTGCATGATCTGGGCGTTGTTATCAATACCGCTCTGAATAATGCTGGAATCGTTACCGTAGCCAGCCTGGTATACAGTGGCATTTTGGCGATGCAAGACTCCCGCCGGCTCAGGACCGAGTTCCGAACTCGACATGAGATCGGTCGCCATGGTGGCGTTTGCCAGCAGAGCCATTCCTATCGCAAAAAGAACAAACCCGTATTTTCTCATGGCAACTTACTCTGTGCTTTTACGTTCTGTAACAGTATCGTCTTGCGGGAGAAGACCTTCCATAATTCGTATGTCTTAATTTCAGTATTATTTTTTTAGCACCCATAGGGTCTCCGCAAGAATGACTCTTCTCGTTTTAAATTCAAAATTACTGTTCTTCAATGCGTAAAAAAGGCGCCAATGTTTTTGGCGCCTTGAAATAGAAGGGTTTCATAGCATCGGCGGAGAGGATTCCCGGTAAGCCATGAGTATCTTGTGATCACGATCTGCAGCGTTGGCAAGATTCCAAAGCCCTCGGTCGACTCCCTGGGTGACGAGATGAATGACGGCGGATTCGATTGCCGACATTACGGCCATCTGGACCGGTTCATTGTGTGTATAACCTGCCTCGGCTTCCAGCAGACGGCGGAAGCTGACGAAACGATAGACACCAGCACGAACCTCGTATGAGTAGACCGTCTTGCTGGTGGTAACGTTAGCCAGAACTTCACCGGTGGCGATATCCACGGCGCGGAGGTTGACGGTAACCTGATCGACCTGATATTGACCGGACGATCCGATGCCGAAGTACTCTGCCCCCACGCCGCCCGTCTTCATGTTGGAGTCGTAGGCGATGATTCCCCCTTCCATCAGGATGCGTGCCGCGTTCAGCGAGCCCAGTTCTTGTTCGCGTCCGTTTCTCTCCAGGTTGGCCCGTATGATGCGGCGCTCGGTGAGTAGATTCTGCAGCCCTACACGCTCCAGGGGTACGAACCAGCCCGAGTCCGCCAGAGCGGAACTCAGCATGGCGGCGCCACCTTGCGTCACTGCCGTCGAAAAGGTACTGGCGGGCTGAGGACGGTACTGACCAGTCTGATCCCTGAAATCATAGACGGCCGTGAATATCGGGGCTGCCGGGCGTGGCAGGCTTGTCAAGTCGTAATACGTACCGGCACGTGGGGCCAGGGTAGCCGGCGCTCCCTCCAGTCCTTCGGGAGAAGTGACCATGCCGACGCATCCGCCAAGGAAGATCAGTCCTGACATGAAACCGATTCTTAGTGCTTTCATGTTCGAGCCCCTTAAAATGGCGTTCCGAAATCTATCCGCGTCACTTCGTTCGTCCTCTTGTCGGTGATGACCATCTGGAATGCACCGCCCCCCGCGTTGACGAACCTGACGTTGAGCGAAGAGTTGTCGATGACGCTCTCGCTTCCTCCGGGGTTGTTGGGATCGAGCGCATCGTCGATGGCACGGTTGATGAGATCGGCACGCAGATCTTGGAGGAAGAAATCGACTTCTGAGAAGCCACCGAAATCCGGAGCGTTGGGATCCTTGTGCGTATCCTGCGCCTGGGCCTTGTTGAGCAGATGGTTGCCCAGCAGGGGATCCCCTCCGAATGAAGGATTGATGGGGCGATAGATGAGTTCCCCCGCCTGGGCTCCCGAGGAGCAGGAGAAGAGCAGTCCGACAAGAGAGAACTTCAGTAGTAGTGAGCGTGCATGTTTCATGGTGTTCTCCTTCTAGTAAACCTTTTCCACTAGATTTCTTCGTCGGCCAGATCCGGGTCGCTCTCGATCGCTTGCATGATGCTGCGTTGCACCAGGAGCTGTTCCACCTGCTCGACGGCCACCTCGGCATACCGATCAATATCGCTAAGTCGGGGGGGGAGTGCGGCCTGGAAGAGGATGCGATTGTTCTCCGCGACCCAGACTTGGCTTCCCCAGCGGGCATCGGGGCGCTCGTGTACGGACAGCGTCGTGCTGGACAGAATGTGACTTTCCGAACTCAACTGGCTGAAACGCCTATAGAAAGTCTTCCCCATCATGGTGATGGTGCGGTCGACTATCACGCCTGACAGGCCTGGCTCGTCCAAGCGGAACTGACGGGACAGTTCTTCCGTTGCCTTTCCTTCTTCCAGCGCCTCCTCCCCTTCGATCGGGCTCTGAGGAACCGACGGCTCCCTTGGCACCGCAGGCAGTCCGGCGCCCGGCGTTTCCACCTCGGCCAAGGCAAGGGAGCCAAACGCCAGCAACAAGATGGCCATTGACGATTTCGCGTGAAAGAAAGCCATTGTCCTGTTCGCTCTCGAATCAGTGACGGGATGAGGCTCTATCGCACCGTCTTAGCGCCTGCGGGGGAGGGGGCCCCAAGTTCTGGCGGGCCCAGTTCACGGCCTGCATACGGTTGTTAACCTTGATCTTGCGGAAAATGTTATAAAGATGCGATTTCACAGTATGTTCACTCACAAAGAGAAGCTCGGCGATCTCGGTATTGGAGGCGCCAGAGCCGAGCAGGCCGATGATTTCCAGCTCGCGCTGTGTGATGCCGCAGGCGGGGCGATAGCAGTTGATCTGCTGGCGGCGGTAAAAGTCGATCAATCGCGTCATCAGCGAGCGCGACAGCCAAAAATCACCTGCCAGCAGTCGCTGGATTCCCTTGCAGATCATTTCGAGACTATCGTTGCGGTAAAAGACGCCTTTCAGCTGCATGAGGCTTAGCAACTGCGCGGCATGTTCTTCATCCTTTATGTTGAAAGCCGTCAACACCCATCCTGGCTGATGTTGATATTGTGCCTGCCATGCCTGGATGACCGCTTCTTCGAGATGGTCGATATCCAGAAGCACAATGGTACGAGAATCGTCTTCTTCTTCCATGAGGTCGACTGCGCCTTCAGGCACCTCTGGAGGTACGATGTATAAGTCGCGTTGTAACTTCTCGTGTAAGTAACAGACGAAAAGCTGAGTTTGTGGGTTGCTTTCGGTAGCTAGCAGGATAATCCCTTTTCCAAGTTCCATGCTCTTTTTCCCCTGATCGATATTCCTTTTTCTTGGTGTGACCTTGCCGGGTCTGACGAAAAGGACTGGAAACATCTTGGTTCAAGCGTAGCAGTTTTGTAAAGTTATGTTATAGTGTGTTTTGTCTAGTTAAGCAGTACTAGGTTTTCCATTCTTCTAAATTAAATTCTTTAGTATCATGTGCTTACGCACTTTGATTTCGTTCTTGTCTTCAGTAATTCTCACATCGTTTCGCATCTCGCTGAATTTAATTCATTCAGTTCTTGCTCGTTACGTTCGATAACGTTCTGTCTTAGAGTCTGCCCATGCGGTACTTGCCGCGAACGCTTCCACGGCCGGCTATGGTGCGTGAGGAAGAATCCTCTCCGTTATGGTTGGTGTCGGTCGTTGAATACCATATTCAGCTCGAGAAGGTTGTCGGCCTGTCGTGTTCTTAAGGGGCGTCATGGCTTATGCAGTGAAGCCGCCAGGCGGCCAGGCGACCAGCTCACCTTACAATTCCTCGCTGTGGAGCCGTCGGAAGTAGACCGAACAGGGGAATTGCTGGCTTGCCATGGGCCGGCACAGCACCCATTCGAAGCCGTTGGCTAGAAGAGTGCCGCCACTATCTTGAGGGAACGATCAGAGACCCGAACCAGCAGCACCCCGACATTCGGGGGTCTCTGGTGGGTATCCCGGTGGGTACGGACCCCCTCTTCCTTGCTGGTCTCAGTGCCTAGCTTCTCGCTTGCAGCTAGGAGGCACACTGAACAGGTTCCGTCTGGCCCAGTTCATCGCTTGCAGGCGGTTATGAACTTTGATTTTCCTAAAGATATTGTAGAGATGAGATTTCACGGTATGTTCGCTGACGAACAGCTTCTCGGCGATTTCCGAGTTGGTTGCTCCCGTACCGAGAAGCCCGATGATTTCCAGTTCGCGCTGCGTCAATCCACAGGCCGGTCGGTAGGAGTTCATCTGCTGGCGGCGCAGTAACTGGATCATGCGTGACATCAAGGTACGCGACATCCAGAGGCTGCCGCTGTGAAGCGCCTCGATTCCCTTGCAAATCAGCTCGACGCTGTCATTGCGATAGAATATTCCCTGTAGATTGAGGGATGAGAGCAGCTCCACAGCGTGCCCTTCATCACGCACGTTGAAGGCAGCAAGACTGATGTTCTCCTTGCCATCCGCTGCGGCCTGCCAGCGCTGTATGGTCGCTTCGCTCAAATGATCCAGGTCGAGAATCACCAGGATGTCCTTTCCCTCACCCAAGGATGGCATGGTCTCGGTGTCGACAGCAATGATCTCATGCTCCAGTTGGACCTGAAGATGCTCAATGAACAGCTTAGATTGGGGATTGATGGCGGTGACCAGGAAAATCCGAAAGGCCATGCTTGTCATATTTCCTTCCCCCTGTTGATTCGTAATTAAACGTGTAAAGAAATGTAATTCTCTGCATTTTTGGAGTCTCGGTCAAAAATAGCAAAGAGGTTAATATCTTTTTTTCATAAAAAAAAATTGCTTATTACTTTTTTTATTGTATTTCAAGCTCACAACCATCTGTGGGAGTGGCTGCGAAGAAAAAGTGGAAAGCTACCCTTTTATTTTTTAATTACTTTCCTTTAAAAACAATAAGTTGGCTTGTTGATGTGCAGAATCGACATAGCAGCGTAACAAAAAGCTTGTCGATTTGTCGGTGCTAGGAGTATTAGACCGAAGGCCTCGCAAGGAGGCATCTTTTCATTCCTATTTGCAGCGAATGGGCCTTTTCTGCGTTTCCCTGGCGTTGTACATCTACTACCTATTACTCAGCGTATCTTTGTTAAAAACTTACGTTTCTGATCTTGGCCTTGCTTAGTACGATCAGACGTAAAAGGAGGCGCCTGTTAAGAAACAGTACATGTTCAACAGTGAACTAGCTGACAGTAGTATAAAGAATTTATTGCGCCAACCCATGCATGCCAGGAAAACCAGGTGAGTGCTATGCCCGACACAAGACTGCTACACATCAGATGCGCCCTTCGAACGAAGGCACTGCCTGCTTGGCGCTAAGTGGCAGTCCATTGCTCTCAAAGTATGGACCAAAAATTTGCTTAGGATGCAATGTCCGTCCCGATTCTTCAACACGACCTGCAAGGTGGCTTCTATGATCGACGCTGTGCGCTCAACGGCATTAGCGGAGCCCATGAGTATGGCTCTGGGCGTGCTGGATATTCATTGCCCATTGAGAATCTCAATCAGAAGCTTTCCGGTGGCAGCGAGCAGGCTCTTTCGAAGTTATAGAAAATATTTTTACAATTTTTTACATTCGTGGAAGAATTCAGCCTGAACGGATAGGTAAATGTTCGGTCTTTTTTGTTGGTTGATTTGTCGAGTGATAAGACTTATTTTCCTTTTTGCTAAATTAAATGCATCACAGCTATTGTCGAGCGCCCGAGAAGATGATGCCCTCCAAGAGCCTTAGCCTGGTACTGCCACCTGCGCAGGCAAGTTGTAAAGTTAGGTTACAGGATGGCCATGGACAAGTCTGAAATGCTTGGCTTCAGCCTCGATTCGCTATGTGAATTGCTTATGCTCCAATATGAATATGAGCGTATTAGCGGTTCAGCCCTTTGCCTGCCTCGTGTAACATGCTGGCAGTGGCAGCCATGCATTAGGAGCCGTTGTGATCCCCATAGATGAGTTGGTGCTTGCCAGTGCCAACGCCGGCAAGATTCGGGAGTTCGGTCAGCTTTTCGCGCCCTTGGGTCTGAGAATCAGACCTCAATCCGAATTCGGTGTGACAGACGTGGAGGAAACCGGGCTCACCTTCGTCGAAAATGCCCTGCTCAAGGCTCGGGCGGCAAGCCGAGTCAGCGGCTTGCCGGCACTGGCCGACGACTCCGGCCTCGAGGCCGACGCGCTTTCGGGGCAGCCGGGCATCTACTCGGCCCGCTATGCGGGCGAGCCCAAGAGCGATGCGCGTAACAATGCCAAACTGCTGCAAGCCTTGAGCGCGGCCTCCGGCACTGCTCGCAGTGCGCGCTACTGGTGCGCGCTGGTCTACTTGCGTCATGCCGATGACCCGGTACCGCTGATCGTCCAGCGCTGCTGGGAGGGAGAAATCCTCGAGCAACCTCGTGGTGAGAGCGGGTTCGGCTACGATCCGCTGTTCTGGCTCCCCTCGCTGGGCAAGAGTGTCGCCGAGCTAGGGGCAGAGGAAAAGAACCGTCTCAGTCATCGCGGTCGAGCTCTCGAAGGCATGTTGGCTGCTCTACGCGAGATGACCCAGCGCTGATGCCCGACTTGCCTCCAATTGCACCGGCGCTTCCTCCCCTGGCGCTCTACGTTCACGTACCTTGGTGTGTGCGCAAATGCCCTTACTGCGATTTCAACTCCCATGGCGTTGGCAGGGGGGCGGAGCTACCGGAAGAGGAATACCTGGCCGCGTTGCTCGACGATCTCGATGCCGACTTACCGCTGGCAGCCGGTCGTCCGCTTGTCAGCATTTTCATCGGCGGCGGCACGCCGAGTCTGATGTCGGCCGGCTTCTATGCACGTTTCCTTGATGAGCTGGCGCAGCGCCTGCCGCTCGACGAGAAAGTGGAAATCACCTTGGAAGCCAATCCCGGGACCTTGGAGAGCGGGCGCTTCCGTGGCTACCGTGAGGCTGGGGTCAATCGGCTGTCGCTCGGCATACAGAGTTTTCAAGCGAAGCAGCTGGCGGCCTTGGGGCGTATTCATAGCGGGAAAGATGCCCTGGCTGCGGTGGAAGAAGCGCGTACCGCAGGCTTCGATAATCTCAATCTCGACTTGATGCACGGTCTGCCGGACCAGACCCCCGAGTTGGCGCTGGCTGATCTCGAGCAAGCTCTGATGCTCGAGCCCGAGCACCTCTCGTGGTACCAGCTCACCCTTGAGCCCAACACCGAGTTCCACACGCGGCCGCCCGTGCTGCCGGAGGAGGAAACCCTATGGGACATCCAGGACTTGGGTCATGAGCGGCTCGAGGCGGCGGGACTTGCACGCTACGAGATTTCCGCCTATGCCCAACCTGGGCGGCGCTCACGGCATAACCTCAACTACTGGCGCTTTGGCGACTACATGGGTATTGGTGCCGGCAGCCACGGCAAGTTGAGTGCTTTTGACGATTCGGGCCGGTTGCGCATCGAGCGGCGCTGGAAGACCCGTCAGCCCGAAGCCTACCTGCGTCGACGCCGCGATCCGCGTGGCTTCGTTGCCGGCAGCAACTGGGTCAGTGACGATGAGCTGCCGCTGGAGTTCGCCATGAACGCCCTGCGTCTCGTTGACGGCGTGCCCATGGCGGATTGGCAGGCCTACACCGGACGCCCGCTCCCGATGTTGATCGAACGCCTTGAAGTGGCACGCAATAAAGGACTTCTTGTGGAAGATGTGCAAAGGCTTCAGGCTTCTCCTCAAGGTCTATTATTCTTGAACGAGTTGCTGGCGCTCGTAGATGACGCCGGCACGGAATGATCGCATTATCCTCTGACTGGAGATTGCCAATGCTCAAAGCTACCCGATTCGTTGCCCCTCTTGCGGCTGCCTTGCTGCTCGTCGGCTGTGCCACTACCGATCCCTATTCGGGGCAGACCCAGCGCAACAAGACCCTATCCGGGGCCGGTATCGGTGCGGCAGTGGGCGCTGCGGCCGGCGCGCTGTCGGGCGATGGCAGCACCAGCCGACGCGACCGGGCGGCGATCGGTGCCGTCGTGGGGGCCGCGGCGGGCGCAGGCATCGGCGCCTATATGGATCGTCAGGAGCAGCAGTTGCGCGAGAGCATGCAGGGTACCGGCGTCGACGTGGAACGCCGTGGCGACGACATCGTGCTCAACATGCCGAGCAGCGTTACCTTCGGTTTCGATTCCAGCGAATTGACCGTTCAGGCACGCAACGCGCTCAACGATGTGGCCAACGTGTTGACCCAGTACACCGATACGCGCGTCAACATCGCCGGCCACACCGACAGCACTGGCGATGATGCCTACAATCTACGGCTCTCCGAGCGCCGCGCCCAGGCCGTGGGTAACTACCTGGCGCAGACAGGCGTAGCAGGCCATCGCCTCTCCATGACAGGCTACGGCGAGAGTCAGCCGGTGGCTAGCAACGACACCGAGGAGGGGCGGGCCCAGAACCGTCGCGTCGAGATCACGCTGACGCCGATCGAGTCGCAGTTCCAGCAACAACAGTAAGCGCTCAGCGCGACGAGTTGCCTTGCAGGCCCGCCACTAGCATAGTGGCGGGCCTGTTCGCTTGTTACCGCTCCGCATGAGGTCATCGTTCATGCTCTCCTATCAGCATGCTTACCACGCGGGTAATTTCGCCGACGTGCACAAGCATCTCGTGCTGCACGCCGTCGTTGATCACTTGCTGCGCAAGTCCTCGCCGATCACCTTCGTCGATACCCATTCCGGGCGCGGTGTCTATCCGCTGGACGCGGTCGAGACTCAGCGACTCGGCGAGTTTCACCATGGCGCGCTGCCGCTGTGGGAAGAACGTCATCGTCTGGCTGATGAACCGCTGCTTTCGGCCTGGCTTGAAGCCATCGCCGGCCTTCAACGGGGGGGCTCGCGGCTCGAGCGCTATCCCGGTTCGCCCTGGTGGTTGGCCCATCGACTGCGTAATGGCGATCGGTTGCGTCTCTACGAGTTGCATCCGGGTGAGCACGGTCACCTGTCGCAGCAGTTACTGCCGGCGAATGCTCAGCGCATTCATGGCGATGGCCTGGCGGGCCTGATCCAGGCCTTGCCGGCATCGACTCCGCGATTGTGCGTACTGATCGATCCCAGCTTCGAGCGCAAGGAGGAGTACGCCGAGGTCGCCGAGTGCGTGCTGGCCGCCATGCGCAAGGCGCGTCATGGCGTGGTGCTGGTGTGGTACCCCCTGCTGCCGGCCGGGCGTCATCACGTGTTGCTGGAGCGGCTGCGTGAAGGCGGGCTGCGCAAGATTTGGCGCAGCGAACTGACACTGCACGCACCGGGCGAGGAGCGCGGTATGTACGGCAGCGGCATGCTGGTCGTCAATCCCCCCTGGGGACTCGAGGAGCGCCTGGCCGCGGCGATGGCGCGAGCGGCTCCGCTGCTCGACAAGGGTTGCCGCTACAGTGCCGATTGGTGGGTAGGTGAATGATTCGTGGGTGGTGAATAGAAGCTACTTGCCGATACAGAAACTGCCGAAGATCTCGCCCAGAAGATCGTCGGCGCTGAACTCCCCGGTAATCTCCCCCAGCGCTTGCTGGGCATCACGCAGGTCCTCCGCCAATAGTTCGCCGGCACCGTAGCCTGACAGCTGGGCTTCCCCGCTGGTGAGCGCTTGCTGCGCGCGGTCGAGAGCATCCAGATGGCGACGGCGAGCCGAAAAACGACCCTCCGTGGTCGCTGTATAACCCATCACCGCCTTCAGATGCTCCTTCAGATGCGCCACGCCCGCCCCGGTCAGGGCGGAAAGGCGCACGATCGGCGTGGCGGCGGTCAGGTCGAGCCCTGGTGTCTCATGGCTGGCGTCGATCTTGTTGCGTACCAGTGTCAGCCGCCCAGGGTCGGGCAGCCGAGCGACGAACTCCGGCCAGATGGCCATGGGATCGATGGCCTCGGTGGTGTCGGCATCCACCAGCAGTAGAACGCGATCGGCCTTCTCGATCTCGGCCCAGGCCCGGGCCACGCCAATCCGCTCGACGGCATCCGGCGTGTCGCGCAGACCTGCGGTATCGATTACATGCAGCGGCATGCCGTCCAGATGGATATGCTCGCGCAGTACGTCGCGGGTGGTGCCGGCGATATCGGTGACGATGGCGGTCTCCTGCTCGGTGAGGGCATTGAGCAGGCTCGATTTACCGGCGTTGGGGCGTCCGGCGATCACCACGCTCATGCCTTCTCGCATCAGCGCCCCCTGACCGGCGGCGGTGCGCACCTCGGTGAGCTCGGCCGTAACGGCACCTAGCATTTCGGCCACCTTGCCGTCGGCGAGGAAGTCGATCTCCTCCTCGGGGAAGTCGATAGCCGCTTCCACGTACATACGCAGCTCGATCAGGCGCTGCACCAGTGTCTCCACTCGACGTGAAAATTCCCCCTGCAGCGAGCGCAGGGCGTTCTCGGCCGCCGCTCTCGAGCTGGCCTCGATCAGGTCGGCGATAGCCTCGGCCTGGGCCAGGTCGAGCTTGTCGTTGAGAAAGGCGCGCTCGGAGAATTCTCCCGGCCGTGCCAGGCGGGCCCCGAGCTGGACGCAGCGTTCCAGCAGCAGGTCCATGATTACCGGGCCGCCATGTCCCTGCAGCTCCAGTACGTCTTCGCCGGTGAAGGAGTGCGGCCCGGCAAAGTAGAGGGCAATACCTTCGTCGATTACCGTGCCGTCACCGCTAAAGGGGCCGTAGTGGGCGCGCCGGGGAGCGGGGCAGTGTCCTACCATGGCCTCGGCGATCGGCGCACACAGCGGGCCCGAAACGCGGATGATGCCAACCCCGCCGCGCCCCGGCGGGGTTGCCAGGGCGGCGATAGTGTCCTGATGATAGAGCGGATGCGACATTGGCTGGCCCTGTTGGTTGCGACGGCACTCGCGGCATTGTCCCGTCGAGGGCCCTGAAACGCCAGACCCCCGCGAGAGCGGGGGTCTGGATGATTCTGGACTGCGGTCAGCGCTTGCTCTTGACCGTCTTGCCCACGCTGGGATCGTTCTCGATCTTGCGCGTGATCACGTACTGCTGGACGATCGAAATGACGTTGTTGACCACCCAGTAGATGACCAGGCCGGCCGGGAACCACAGGAAGAAGAAGGTGAATACGATCGGCAGCATCTTCATGATCTTCGCCTGCATGGGGTCCGGCGGTGTGGGGTTGAGCATCTGCTGGACGAACATCGAGGCGCCCATCAGGATCGGCAGGATGAAGAACGGGTCCTTCATCGAGAGATCCTGGATCCAGAACATGAAGGGCGCATGGCGTAGCTCGACGGATTCCAGGAGCATCCAGTAGAGAGCAATGAAGACCGGCATCTGCACCAGGATCGGCAGACAGCCGCCCAGAGGGTTGATCTTCTCCTTCTGGTAGAACTTCATCATTTCCTGGGACATCTTCTGCCGATCGTCGCCGTACTGCTCCTTGAGGCGCTGCATTTCCGGACCCAGCTTGCGCATGCGGGCCATCGACTTGTAAGCCTTGGCGGAAAGCGGCCACATGGCCAGCTTGACCAAGACGGTCAATAGCACGATGGACCAGCCCCAGTTGCCAATGATGTCCTGGATGTGATCGAGCAGCCAGAACAGCGGATTGGCAATGAACCACAGCCAGCCGAAGTCGACGGTCAGGCGCAGGTTGGGCGCCACTTCCTCGAGATAACTCTGCACCTTGGGTCCCATATAGAGCGTGGCGCCCAGGCGCGCCTCGCTGTCGGGGGCGACCGTGGTGACAGGGCCGGCAAACGCGGCCACGTTGCGGTTGCGCGAATCGGTGGTGGCGTATTGCAGGCTCTGCTTATTCTGGGGCGGTACCCAGGCCGAGACGAAATAGTGCTGGATGATGGCCACCCAGCCGCCCTGAACGTCGCGGTTATTGAATTCCCCGGCTTGGATATCGTCGAAATCGACCTTCTGGTAGCGGTCCTCCGGCGATGAGTAGGCCGCACCCAAGTAGGATTTCATGCCCATCGAGACGCCACTGGAGGGATCGGGACTGTTATCCCGCGCCAGTTGCCCGATGAAGCGTGCGGTGACTGGCTCTTCGGCGTTGTTGTTCAGGAAGTAACTGACTTCGACCGCATAATTGCCGCGCTCGAAAGAGAAGCGCTTGATCACCTCGACACCGTTCACCTCGCCATGGAGATCGACGTCGAGGCGATTCTCGTCGTCGGTCAGTCGATAGCTGGTGTTCTCCGGCGTAAAGCTGACGCGGCCGCCCTGGCCGTCCACCTGCAGCCCCGAGCGCGCCACGTAGCTGCGCGTCTCGTTATTCGAGAGGAGAACGTAAGGGCGCTCGGAGCCCAGCGCCAGACGGTGCTGGGGCAGGGCGGCATAGACGATGTCCCCCCCCTGCGGGTCGATGCGAACATCGAGTACGTCGGTGACGACGGCAACCAGGTCGCGAGAACCGCTCGGCTGCTCCGTCTCGTCCGGCATGCTGCCGGCCATCTCCTGCTCAGCACGGGATGCAGCGGGGACCGTCAGGCCATCGTCGTCGGGTGCCTGCTCTGCACCCGGTGCCGGTGCGGTGATAGCGGGAGCGTCAGGCTCAGGAGCAACCTGGCCATAGTCCTGATTCCACTGCACGACGAGCAGATAGGCGAGCACGGCCAGTGGAATCAGCAATAGGAGTCGTTTTACGTCCATGAGGGTTCTGCCCGGTGGGTAGTGAACATGCCGCTGGAACGAGATCCGCTGTCATGTAGATAAGGACGATAGCCTGCGCGGCAGGCTATCGAGGCGGAGAAAGGCTCCGCATCCGGTCAGGAGGTCATCGTTTTTCGGGCGTCACGCTCCAGGCGACGCCACATGCCGAAGAACTGGCGATGCAGTGTAGCCTTGTCCAGCTCATTCGCGCCGCGCCGAGCCAGCAATACGATATCGACGGCGGGTAGCGAGCACTGCTGAAGGCGTATGGATTCACGAGCGAACCGCTTGATACGGTTGCGATCCACGGCCTTGCGGACGTTCTTCTTGCTGATGACCAGGCCTAGGCGGGGGTGGTCCAGTCCATTGGGGCACGCCAGGGCCATCAGCCCCTTGCCATGTACCTTGAATGAAGCGTGATCGAAAACGTATCGATAATCCCCGGCAGTCAACAGACGCAGCTGCTTGGGGAAACCATGACCGGACACGCGCAATCCGCTGTCAGGCGCTCAGACGCTTGCGGCCCTTGGCGCGACGGCGAGCCAGGACGGCACGACCATTCTTGGTAGCCATGCGAGCACGGAAACCGTGGACACGCTTGCGCTTCAGAACGCTGGGTTGAAAGGTACGTTTCATAACACTTGATTCCCACGTGGTTTATTGACGGAACGTCTTACAGAAATGCCCTGATTCCCGACAGGAACCAGGGGCAGATTCGGTTCAAGACCGGAAATTGTAGAGACTTCGGCTGCCCGACGCAATTGTTCCGCTTGCTGCAGCGGGTCGAGCAGCCGCTGGCGGTTGGCCGAATCGCAGACTTGCTGTCATGGCTTCCCGGCCCACGGCTGTGGTTAACATTGGGGACTCTATCTGTTGAT